>JAOPXC010000459.1 GCA_025965335.1 Nocardioides sp.
AAAAAGCTAAAAACTTGGGCGTGTCCATTTTAGATGTGGCTCAAACATTACAATTTGCTTTAAGCGGACAGCGTTTTTCATACTTCACCATGAACGGAAAACAGTATCAAGTAATTGGGCAGTACGATAGAAGTGACAGAAATGATCCCTTAGATTTAACTTCAATTTTTGTTAGGAATACATCTGGAGAATTAATACAACTAGATAACCTGGTTCAGGTTAAAGAAATCAGCACACCTCCGCAATTGTATCATAATAATCGCTTTATGTCTGCCACAGTTTCTGCGGGACTGGCTCCAGGCCGAAGTATAGGCGATGGTATTGAAGCAATGGAAAAAGCTTCAGCTAAAATATTGGATGACAGTTTTTCGACTGATTTAAGTGGAGAATCTAGAGATTTTCAGGAAAGTTCATCAAATACGTTGTTTGCATTTGGATTAGCATTGCTGCTCGTTTATCTAATATTGGCTGCACAGTTTGAAAGCTTTCTCGATCCAATGATTATAATCCTTACAGTGCCAATGGCTGTTGCAGGAGCATTGTTTTCACTTTGGCTTTTTGGGCAAACCTGGAATATTTTTAGTCAGATTGGTACCATCATGCTAATTGGCCTAGTAACCAAGAATGGTATTTTAATTGTGGAGTTCGCGAATCAACTTAAGGAGCAGGGCAAACCCATTCAGGAAGCGATCAGAGAGGCCGCAACTGCACGTTTACGTCCTATTTTGATGACCAGTTTAACTATTGCTCTCGGAGCATTGCCTATTGCCATGGCCTTAGGTGCTGCAGCAAAAAGCAGAATGAGCATGGGTATTGTCATAATCGGCGGTACGTTGTTCTCCTTAGTGCTTACGCTCTTTGTAATCCCTGCTATCTATTCATTATGGTCACGTGAGCATAAAATTCATCCTGAGGTGTTAGAGCAACAACTACATGCATCAGAAAAAGAACATGAATTACTGCTTACATCTAAATAAGTCTATCAAACCAAAAATGAAATTAAGATCCTTCATTCTCCCACTCCTATTCATAAGTTTAATCACAAAGTCTGCATATTCTCAAGAACGCTTAAGCTTACAACAGGCCGTAGAAATTTCTTTGCAAAATAATTTTGACATAAAATTATCGTCAAACAACGTTGATATAGCTAAAACGAACGTAAGTCGCGGCTTATCCGCTATGCTTCCCACCGTTACCGGAAATTTTACCAGAAGCAATGCCATTCAAAATCTAGAGCAAACTCGGAGTGGAACCACCGAAAAAAAGGATTGGGCAAAAAGCTCAAACATGGCTTATGGCCCCGTATTAAATTGGCAGATATTTGATGGCTTTGGTATGTTTGCCAGATATGATCAGCTTAAAGAGTTTCAAAAATTAGGTGAAACGACTTTGCAGCTTACTATTCATACTACATTGACTAATGTGATCACCATTTATTACGATTTGGTGCAACAACAACAGCAAATTCGTGCATTGCAAACCGCTTTAGAAATTTCACGCATAAGATTAAAAAATTCCAGAAGCCGGTATGAGATTGGAAAGGCGGCGAAGTTAGAAGTATTGGCAGCTTCGGTAGATTTAAATACAGACACCACCAATCTTCTGCGTCAACGTGATACTTACAGAAACACTAAAATAAAACTTAATGAACTGTTATCTAGAAGCATAGATACCGACTTTACTGTGGCTGACACCATTATCATTCAGAATAATTTGAAACTTACAGAGCTACAGAATATCGCCAGCACACAAAACCCGGCTATTCAATCAGCAATCATCAATCAACGAATTGCAGATCTCAATTTAAAACAAATAAGATCTGACAGGTATCCGGTTATTTCACTAAACAGTGGTTACAACTTTAACAAAAGCACATCAGAGCTCGGTTTTGCTAACCTCTCGCAAAGCAATGGATTGAACTACGGAGTTAGCGCTTCCTTAAATATCTTTAGTGGCTTTTTGCAAAGGAAGAACGAACGTATTGCTAGCATTGAAGTGATGAATAGCACGTTACAATTAGAAAAAACTAACCTGAACATCACCTCACAAATTGCCTCATTTTATCAAACTTATCAAACTAACTTGGAGTTGGTAAATCTTGAAGAGCAAAATTTAAATGTTGCTAAACAAAATCTTGATATTACACTAGAAAAATTTAGATTGGGAAGTGTGGCTCCATTGGAGTTCAGAGAGGCTCAACGTAATTATATTGATGCAAGTGCCCGATATTCTAACGCTCAATTTGAGGCGAAACTTGCGGAAATCTCATTAAAACAACTAACAGGTTCTATCAAATTATAAGCTTTTTTAAAGGTTATAGCAATCAAATTCTCGCATCAAGACACCAAAAGTTTGCATTAAACGAGGGTTTGTGATATTTGCATATCTCTTAAAAAAGAGTATTTTTACTCTGACTATGAAAAGGTATAGACATAAATTAATTCTCTTAATTGATGATAGTTATATTGATAATCTAATTAATCGTAAGATTTTAGAAAACAGTGACTATGCCGAAAAAATTATAGTTAAAGATACTCCTCAAAAAGCTGTTGACTACCTGATAGAAAGTATAGCAAGCGGCACTGTTCCTGAAATTATTTTTCTTGACCTAAGGATGCCAGAGATGAACGGATTTGAATTTTTGGTGAATTTAAACAACATCGAAGGCCTTGTAGCTGCAAACACAAAAATCTATGTTCTCTCCTCATCATTAGATCCGAAAGACTTTCAAAGAATTAAAGAAAATAAATTGGTCTCTAAATTTATTGGCAAGCCCTTAACAAGCCAAGTTTTGGCAGATATTTAAATGATTTTAGTTGCTGATAGTGGTTCCTCAAAAACTGACTGGATATTAACATTTCGCAATAACGATCCAGTACACTTTTCTACCAGTGGTATCAATCCTTTTTTTTTAACAGAAAAAGAAATTGTTAAGATATTTTATAACACCAAAGAAATACAACCTTATTTCAAAGGTGTTAGAGAGATTTATTTTTTTGGCGCAGGTTGCTCAAGTCCTGACAGAAGAGAGGTTGTTTCTAACGCCTTATCCATTGTTTTTAAAAATGCTTACATAAATGTAGATCAAGACAGTATAGGTTCTTTATATGCGACTTGTGGAAACAAGGAAGGACTTTGTTGCATACTAGGCACTGGCTCGAATATTTCTTATTTCGATGGCTTTAAAGTCCATACTGGTAAACACGGTTTGGGCTTTATTTTAGGCGATGAAGGTTCGGGATCTTACTTTGGGAAGAAATTGGTCACTGATTATTTATATGAAACGATGCCTCCTGAGGTTGGTAATGCTTTTTACGATACTTATAAAGTAAGCAAGGAAGCTGTTATTCAGAACGTTTATCAAAAGCCAGATGCGAACAAATATTTGGCTGGTTTTGCTAGATTCCTAAGTGCCCAGAAAGATCATCCTTATATTACTGATTTAGTAAAACATGGCTTTCAAAAGTTTTTTGAGACTAATATAGCATCCTACAAAAATTATCGAACCTACCCCTGCCATTTTGTTGGCTCTATTGCTTATTATTTCCAGGATATCCTGAAAACGGTATGTGACGAGAACCATGTATCAATTGGTAAGGTTTTGAGAAAACCGATTGAAGAACTATCTAAATTTATTATAGAGCGGGAAGGCACTTATAAAAAGTAATCGGCTAGCCATTCTTTCAGCTTTGTATATTACTTAAGCCGCAATGATAGATTATTGCTTAATAAATTTAGCAGTACCTAGTAATTTATCAGATTTGCTATCCCTTACCTCGAGTATATACATATTTGCCAACAGATCAGATACGTTTTGCAAAAGTTCTTGTTCAGCCTCATAGATTGTATTTTTCAATTTTAGCCCCTGCATATTATATACACTCATTGTAATGGCTCGATCAGTTCGATCTGCTAATTTGACTCTTAGTTCATTTATAGTTGGGTTTGGATATATGCTAAACTTAAAAGTGTCTTTTTGGGCTTCTTCTATCTTCTCATAACTTAAAGAGAGCGTATCAGTGAAAGTGAATTTGCCTTGCATGTCCACCTGCCTTAATCGATAGTAATTTACACCTACTTGAGGGGCGTGATCTGTATAATTGTAGGCTGATGTAGTTGCACCTAATTCATTTTCAGGTTTAGAAATACTTGCAATTTTCTGAAAGGTCACTTTGTCTAATGAACGTTCCACGTCAAAATGATCAGTATTGGCTTCATTTTCGGTTACCCATTTAATTTCAGAACTCGTTTTAACCTTATTAGCAGTAAAGTTTAAAATTTTTACTGGTATAGGTGCTTTAAAAACTAGTGAAAATCTGTTAGCTCCAAAGGTAGCCGCGATTTTCTTGTCAATTGTAAAAGCATAACTACGATTAAGTTTTACATCAGTTACTTTATTAAGATAAGCGTCTTTAAGAAAGATTTGGAAGGAGCCAACGGCTGACAGATCGGTGAAGTTTAGAGTGACGTCTTGACTAAGAATTGAATTTACATTTAGCTTAATCTCGGTTACTTTATTTATATCTGGCATACCGTTGTACAAAAGTGCTGCACCTTCTTCAGATAAACTATTCAACGAAACTGTACTACCGCCCATATAACTTGCATCTTCTGTAACACTATA
>JAOPXC010000142.1 GCA_025965335.1 Nocardioides sp.
CGTTCATGCCGCCCGCGTCACCCGTCCCCGGCTGGTCCAGCGGGGAGGTGTGCAGGCTGATCATGGCCAGCCGCCTGATCGCGTCCACGCACACCCCCTTCTCGGTCGACACCAAATGCTCGCGCACTGGTCCAAGGGGTCCAACCGCGGACACCCGCGTCCGATTCCCGCGATCCGCCGGGATTGCCGGAAAATCGGGTCAGCGGGCGTGCGATCCCGACGCACGGCGGTCCCGCGGGTGGTCCCGCGCGCGGGTGGCCGCCCGGACCAGGACGATGATCGCGACCAGCGCCACGGCTCCGCCGGCGGCGGCGTCGACGTCCGTCGCGTTCGTGCCCCCAGCGTCGTGGAGCACCTCGAGCACCGACCAGATCAGGACCGGGAACGCTGTTGCCACGAGCAGCCGGAGCCAGGCCGCCTTGACCAGACCGGCTCCTGTGGCCGCCACGGCCAGGCCGAGCAGCACCAGCCCGGCCCAGCGCAGCCCGTCGCTGTCCGCGAAGGCGCGCACCATCCAGCAGGCGCCGCCGAGCAGACCGGCCAGGGCAGCGGGGACACGCAGACTCATGGACACCTCAGTCGGTCGACGATCGGCAGGCCAGTGTTACACCGCTCACGCCAACCCGGCCAGAATGGGTCCGTGAGCACTCCACGCACCGCCGTCGTGACCGGCGCTTCCAGCGGCATCGGCGCCGCGACCGCGCGAACCCTGGCCGCTGAGGGCTTCCACGTCTTCTGTGCGGCCCGGCGCACCGACCGGATCGAGGCGCTGGCCGCCGAGATCGGGGGTACTGCCGTCGCCTGCGACGTCACGTCGGAGGAGTCGGTCGCGAGCCTGGCCGCCGCCGTGGGCGGGCGGCTCGACGTACTGGTCAACAACGCCGGCGGCGCGTTCGGCGCCAGCCCGGTGGCCGAGTCCGACAGCGACGACTGGCGGCGGATGTACGAGGTCAACGTCATCGGTCTCGTCCAGGTCACCCGGGCCCTGCTGCCCGCGCTCGTCGCGAGCGGCGCCGGGGTGATCCTCAATGTCGGGTCGACGGCCGGCCGGGTCGCGTACGAGGGCGGGGGTGGCTACACCGCGGCCAAGCACGGCACCAAGGTGGTCACCGAGACGCTGCGCCTGGAGCTGTTCGACCAGCCCGTGCGGGTGTGCGAGATCGCGCCCGGGATGGTCAGGACCGACGAGTTCGCCCTGGTGCGGTTCGACGGCGACCGGGCCAAGGCCGACGCGGTGTACGCCGGGGTCGCCGAGCCGCTCACCGCCGACGACATCGCGGACGCGATCACCTGGATGGTCACCCGGCCGCCGCACGTGAACATCGACGAGCTCGTCATCCGGCCACGCGCCCAGGCAGCCCAGCACAAGGTCGACCGCGTGGGAGACTCCTGACCATGGCCAAGATGCAGACCATCGGACTTATCGGCGGGATGAGCTGGGAGAGCAGCGCCGCCTACTACGAGGGCCTCAACCTCGGGGTCGAGAGCCGGCTCGGCGGGCTGAGTTCGGCGAAGACCGTGATGACGTCGGTGGACTTCGCGGAGGTCACGACCCTCGAGGAGGCCGAACGCTGGGACGACGTCGCGGCGATCCTGGCCGCCGCCGCGCAGGGCGTCGAGCGCGCCGGCGCGGACTTCTTGATGCTCTGCACCACGACCTTCCACCGGGTGGCCGAGCAGGTCGAGGCCGCCGTCGACATTCCGCTGGTGCACCTCGCGGATGTGGTCGCGGAGGCATGCCAGGCCGAACGCCTGTCGAAGGTGGCGTTCCTCGGCACGACGTTCGCGATGTCGCGCTCGTTCTTCACCGACCGGATCGCCTCCCACGGGCTGGAGGTACTGGTCCCGGACGAGCGCCACCACGAGGTCGTCAACAACGTGATCTACGAGGAACTCGTGCACGGCAAGGTGCTCGACTCCTCCCGCCGCACCATCGTCGCGCTGATCGACGAGCTCTGGGACGCCGGCGCGGGCGGGGTCATCCTCGGCTGCACCGAGCTCGAGCTGCTCGTCCACCAGGCCGACTCCGAGCTGCCGGTCTTCCCGTGCACCACCCTGCACGTCGCCGCCGCGCTCGACCGCGCCCTCGCCTGAGCGTTCAGTTGCGATAGTCCGTGACGAAACTGTCGTGATTTCGCGTCCGGGACGACAGTTTCGTCACGGACTATCCCGCTCTAGCGCTCCCCCGACCCCTCCAGCACCAGGTCGACCAGGCGCCGCAGATCGTCGGTGAGGTGCTGTTCGGGAACGGTGGCCTGGGCGCCACGGAGGTCGAAGGTGTAGACGAAGCGGTCCGGGTGGGGCGGGCCGCCGGCGACGCGGCGGAGGTCGATCCGGTCCAGGAGCGAGCGCACCTCGGTGGCCCGCGGGTCGTCGGTGTCGAGGTCGACCGAGCCGGAGGAGACCAGCCCGGCGAAGCCGCCGGTACGTCGCACCGTGACGCGCTCGGGAGCCGGCAACGAGGAGGCGCTCGCGCCCAGGGCCGAGGTCCGCGGCGACACCCCCACCGTCGCCCAGGCCTCCCGCACCACCGCGGCGTGCGCTCCCGCCACCGCGACCGTCTCGAGCGCGAAGCCCGAGAAGTCGGTGCGCGGACCGACCCGGCCACCGGTGAGCGCGTCGTACCAGACCCGCCCGGCGCCCTCCCACGACGAGCCACCGATCCCGACCGCGGC
>JAOPXC010000145.1 GCA_025965335.1 Nocardioides sp.
CGGCTTGGTCTCTACCGTTGTGCCCATGGAACACGATCCCCCGGACGCTGGTCGTTCGTCGCCACGGCTACCACCCGCCTGCGTTTCCGGTGAGCCGGAAGCCCGGCCTACCGGCTAGCGGGAGCCGCCCGAGCCGTTCTGTTGACGACACCGTCAGCCCTTGCGCCCGAGGATGCGGACGCCCCACGCCCCCTCGTCGCTGCCGAGGGTGCGGATGCGGAGGTCGATGCCCGGGGAGGGCGCCTCAGCAATCTGTCCCTTGCCGATGTAGATGGCAATGTGATCTGCGCCGGGGTTGCGACTGCTGTTGTCCCAGGCCACGAGGTCACCCGGTCGTAGCGCGGTCAGGGGAATGCGCTGCCCGGTATTGGCCTGTTGGTAGCTGACCCGAGGCAGGTCAACGCCCATCTCCTTGTAGACGTACTGGACGAAGCCGGAGCAGTCGAACCCGTTGGGTGAACTGCCCCCCCACACGTAAGGGGTGCCAACGAACGACCTGGCGTGCGTGACGATCCCGGTCCTGACTACCGCCAGGTCGGCGACGTGTCCGGCGACTTCGTGGGGGTGGACCGCGGGCAGAACCTGGGCTTCGTTGCCCGTCGAGGCCGAGGACGCAGTCGGTGTGGCGTGGGCCGCCTCGAGCAGCGACCGTGCCTCTTCCAGGCGTAGCTGGTAGCGGCCGCGGTACTGCTCTGCAGGTCGCTCGACATCAGCGATCCAGTCACCGTAGTGGCGAGGACCGACACTCAGTCCCGCCGCAAGGCGTTGCTGCTTGACTGCCTGGGCGTGGTCGAGAAACCAATTGAGCTGCAGCTGTGGCCGGGATCCATAGCCCTTGTACGGGCCTTCGTCCCAGATGCTCGTCCTCATCTGGAAGAAGCCAATCGAGTCCGCGTCGCCGTAGTTGTCGTTCTTGAGTCCCGACTCGACGAGGGCGGCCATCAGCGGCAGCTCGGGTGGTAGACCGCGACGCTCCGCGCCCGCGGCCATCCAGGCGGCGATCTGGCTCTGCGGCGCATTGTCACCGGGATAGCGGGACGGAGTCAGGTCGGCTGCGCCGTCCGACGCGTCCCCACCGTGCGACGCGCCCCCACCATGCGACCCACCATGCGACGCACCGTCCGACGCACCGTCCGACGCGTCCTCACCGTTGGAACCCTCGCCGGCTGCATCCGAGTCGTCGTCCGATCCCCCGTCCGAGCCGTCGCCGGAGTCATCGGGCTCGTTCTCATCGGGCTCGTTCTCGTTCGAACCGTCGGTCTCGTCCGCGCCGGCATCCTCGTCGTCCGCATTGCCCTGGAGATCGTCGGGATTGACGGGGGCCGAGGCTGGAGTGGAACGGTGCGCGGCGACGTGCTCCGCCTGTGCGGCGAGGCGGGCGGCTGGTGAGTCGGCGACTCCGGCGGCGGGCTGCACAAACGCAGCGGCTGCGGCGGGGGGCTGCGCGACCGCGTCGGGTGCGACGACTGGATGACGTGGGTGAGGGGCGACGGCCGCCTGAGCTGGTGCGGCACCGAAGTTCCCGAACTCGAACAACGCGATCCCCTCGGCCGCGGCCGCCATCAAAGCTCCCGCCAGACTCGACTTCGACTCGCGCATCTCCAGCGTCATCATCGGATCGCCGTCATCGACGGCGAGGTCGTCGGCGAGCCGGTGATACCCCGCGGCGCGCGCCGCCTCGGCCGGGTCGGCTTCGAACTTGGCCCGGAACGCCGAGTCGCCCACGAGCTGGGCGAGCAGTCGCTGCGCTTCCGACCCGGCCATCAGATCTTCCCGCTCCGCCGGCGCTCGATCAGGGGTGGCAGGGTGATGATCAAGGGAGGAGCCAGCAGCGCCGCCCAAATCGCGGCGACCACGGTCCAGGCCACAGGCCCCGGTATGACGGCCGCAAACACGGACTCGTAACGCACCGTCAGCACGGACGCGACGCCGGCAACGACCACCATCCAGGCAAGCGCGCAGACTGCATAGCGATCAAGCAGCCGCGAGTCGGAATCGGTGCCACGGCCGGCCAATCGGGCCCGAAGCTGCTCGAGGGCGCGGCGCCGCAGCCCGGGCTGGCCGACCGCGTCCACCAGGATCTGGTAGCCGTCGCGCTCGAGCAGCGGATTGAGGTTGAACAGAGCACCGTAGAAGGCGCCGAACGCGAGCTGGAAGAAGATGTCACGGCCCGTTCCCACGGGCGACACCAGACAAGCGATCGCGAAGGTCCCGCCGAGAATCAGGTCGCATGCCGGCCCGGCAGCGCTGATGGCGATTCGGTTTCGCCGCGGTTCGAACCACGCATCTGACGTGTCCACGAACGTGTAGGGAAAGATGAGGATCAGCTTGACGCCCGCCGAACCCACCCGTCTGCCGTACGACGCCATCGTCAGCCCGTGCGCGGTTTCGTGCAATCCTGCGATCGTCAAGCGTCCCACCACGAAGACGAGACCGCCGAGACCGACCTTGTGCGCGACCAGGAACGGCGTGCCGTAGCGAGCTGCCACCAGGTAGCAAAACACCGCGGCTCCCATAGCCGCCGTGACTGCGAGCACCGTGAGCAGCGGACGGGTGAACAACAGCCAACCGCCGCGCACGTAGAGGCGCTCGAACGCGTCGCCGGCGCCCGCCCAGGCCAGCTGGCGTTGACGGAAGAGCCGCGCGAATCTTCCGGGATCGAGCCTTTCCGCGTCCGGTGCCGGAGCCCCTGCGAGTAGCCCGCGCGAGCTGACGTCAGCCAGCAGACGAGCAAGTCGCGCCGGTCCGCCGGGGCCGAGCCGCTGCTCGGATTCACGGACCAGATCGGCGATCGAGTGCTCGCCGTCGACGAGCTGGAGCAGGCCCGCGTCCGAGTCGCCCAGGCGTACGAGCTGCTGCCCGACCAGATCCTTGAGCACCCACCTGCGACTACCTTCTGCCGCTTCAAGCCGCTTGAGGGCATAGCCGGGGCGGAGGCGTGGGTGCGCCTCAAGCCGCGATTGGGTCGACTCGACAGCGTGTGAGCCACCCGGTCCCAGGAACGCCGTGGCTCCCTCCAGGACGACAACGGTGTGCCCGGCCTCGGCGTCGTCCCGGCGGCGCTCGATGACGAGTTCCTGGTCGCCGATGGCGATCCGGGCGCCGTCGCGCAGGGCGGACGAGTCGTCGAGTCGACGCCCGTCGACCCGGATGCCGTGGCTCGAGCCTGCGTCCTGGAGCATCGGGCCGTCGCCGCCTCGCGGTGCGAAGATCCGCGCGTGCCTGCGGGAGACCGACGGGTCCGCGAGCTGTATGTCGTTGCCCGGAGCGCGGCCGATGCTCAGCTCGCCAACGAGCGGCACGCGCGACCGGTCGGGCAACACAAGTTCGAACGCGGCGGTCGCGCCCTTGCGCGCGGCACCACAGGTCGGGCAGAACGCGGCATCTCGGTCCACCTGACGGTGGCAACTCGGGCAGATCAATGGGTGTCCTTGATCAGGGCTCTTGCTTG
>JAOPXC010000186.1 GCA_025965335.1 Nocardioides sp.
TCGACACCGAAGACGCCCACGTTGGTGATCGTGAAGGTGCCGCCGCTCATCTCGGCCGGCTGGGTCCTCCCCTCGCGCGCCGTCGCGGAGAGCCCGTTGAGAGCGACCGCCAGGTCGAGCAGGGACAGGTCCTGGGCGTCCTTCACGTTGGGGACGACGAGGCCGCGCGGGGTGGCGGCCGCGATCCCGAGGTTGACGTAGTGCTTGAGCACGACCTCCTGCGCCGACTCGTCCCACCACGAGTTGATCTCGGGAGTACGGCGCATCGCCAGCAGCACGGCCCGAGACAGCACCAGCAGGGGCGAGACCTTCACGTCGCGGAACTCGCGGCGCGCCCGCAGCCGCTCGACGAACTCCACCGTGCGGGTGACGTCGAGGGTGACCCACTCGGTGACGTGCGGGATCGTGAACGCCGAGCCCACCATGGCCGCGCCCATCATCTTGCGGACGCCCTTGATCGGTTCGCGGGTCTCGCGGTGGCCGGCCGGGACGTCATCCGGACGGAGCGAGGGGATGCCCCTTCCGTATGACGTTGCGCCGGAACCCGCAGCCGCCTCGACGTCGGACCGCGTGACGGTCCCGTTCGGACCGGTGGGCGTGCACGCCGCGAGGTCGACGCCGAGCTCCTTGGCCAGCTTGCGCACCGGCGGCTTCGCGAGCGCCCGGGGTTCGGATGCCGCCGGCACGGGTGCCGACGTGACGGGGACCGCCGGCTCCTCGACCTCGGCGACCTCGGCGGGCTCCACCCCGCCGGGCACGAACGCGCCCTGCACCTGCATCTGCGCCGAGGCACCGGCCTCGGTGGTCGGCGTCGCCGAGCCCTTGCGCACCCGGCGCACGGAGCCGCCCTCGGCCTTGTTGCGGCCCACCAGGCTCTCGCCCTCACCGCCGCCCGAGGCGCGTGGGTTGGACAGGTCGATCGTCATCTCGTCCTGGCTCGGCCCCGAGGACCCTGTGGGCGCCTCGTTGGGGTCACCGACCGAGATGATCGGCGTCCCCACGGCGACGGTCTCGCCCTCGGGCACCATCAGCGCTAGCACCGTGCCGGCGTACGGCGAGGGCAGCTCGACGAGGGACTTGGCGGTCTCGATCTCGACGACGATGTCGTTGATCGCGATGACGTCGCCGACCTTGACCTTCCAGGACACGATCTCGGCCTCGGTCAGGCCCTCGCCGACGTCCGGCAGCTTGAACTCAGACATGGGGTCTCCTTCGGAGAATGGTCTCGACGGGCTCGACCAACGGGTTCAGAAGCTCAGCGAGTGGTCGACGGCGTCGAGCACCCGGTCGAGGTCGGGGAGGAAGTCCTCCTCGAGCCGCGAGGGCGGGTAGGGGGTGTCGAAACCGCCCACCCGCATGACCGGGGCCTCCAGGTTGTAGAAGCACTGCTCGGTGATCCGCGCGGAGAGCTCCGCACCCATGCCGAGGTTGACGTGCGCCTCGTGGGCGACGACGGCGCGGCCGGTCCGGCGTACGGACTCGAGCACCGGACCCATGTCGAGCGGCGAGAGCGTGCGCAGGTCGATGACCTCCAGCGACTTGCCCTCGTTCGCGGCCGCCTCGGCGGCCCTCATGCAGGTCTTCACCATCGGCCCGTAGGCCAGCACGGTGACGTCGGTGCCGGCGCGCAGCACCCGGGAGGTGAAGAGCGGGTCCGGCGTCTCGGTGTCGTCGAGGTCGGCCTTGTCGGCGTGGTACTGGCGCTTGGGCTCGAGGAAGATCACCGGGTCGTCACACGCGATCGCCTGCTGGATCATCCAGTAGCCGTCCACCGGGTTGGAGCAGGCGACGACCTTGAGCCCGGGGGTGTGCGCGAACTGCGCCTCGGGCGACTCGCTGTGGTGCTCGACGGCGCCGATGCCGCCACCGAACGGGATCCGGATGACGATCGGCATCTTGGACTTGCCCATGCTGCGGAAGTGCATCTTGGCGACCTGGCACACGATCTGGTCGTAGGCCGGGTAGACGAAACCGTCGAACTGGATCTCCACCACCGGTCGGTAGCCACGCAGCGCCAGGCCGACCGCGGTGCCGACGATGCCGGACTCGGCGAGCGGGCTGTCTATGACCCGGTCCTCGCCGAAGTCCTTCTGCAGCCCGTCGGTGATGCGGAAGACGCCGCCGAGCTTGCCGACGTCCTCACCCATGATCAGGACCTTGGGGTCGTCCTCCATCGCCTTGCGCAGGCCCATGTTCAGACCCTTGGCGAGCGTGACCTTCTGTGTCGTGCGCTCGGTCATCAGTGACCTCCTCCGGTGGCGGCGCCCTCGAAGCTCTCGAGGTAGGCCGCATACCCGTCGCGCTGGGCGGCGAGCTCCTCGGTCATCTCGGAGTAGACGTGGTCGAACATGCTCAGCGGCGACGGGTCCGGCATCGCCTTGCAGCCCTCGCGCAGGGTGGCGCCGAGCTGGTCCGCCTCGGCCGCCACGTCACCGAAGAACGCCTCGTCGGCGAGACCGTTGCGCTTGAGGTAGACCTCGACGCGCGCGATCGGGTCCTTGAGCTTCCAGCGCTCGACATCGTCGGAGAGCCGGTAGCGGGTCGGGTCGTCGGTCGTCGTGTGCGCGCCCATCCGGTACGTGTAGGCCTCGACGAGCGTCGGACCCTGCCCGTCCCGGGCCCGCTGCAGCGCGGCCTGCGTGACGGCGTACGTCGCGAGGACGTCGTTGCCGTCGACGCGGACGCCCGGGAAGCCGAAGCCGAGGGCCCGTTGGTACAGCGGGATCCGGCTCTGGCGCTCGATCGGCTCCGAGATGGCCCACTGGTTGTTCTGGCAGAAGAACACGACCGGGGCGTTGTAGGACGCGGCGAAGATGAAGGCCTCGTTGACGTCACCCTGCGAGGAGGCGCCGTCACCGAAGTGGGCGACGACAGCGGCGTCGCGCTCGGGGTCACCGGTGCCGACGACGCCGTCGCGCTGCATGCCCATGGCGTAGCCGGTGGCGTGGAGCGTCTGGGCGCCGATCACGATCGTGTAGAGCGCGAAGTTGTTGGCCTGGGGGTCCCAGGAGCCCTGGTCGACACCCCGGAACAGGCCGAGCAGCTTGAGCGGGTCGACCCCGCGGCACCAGGCGACGCCGTGCTCGCGGTAGGTCGGGAAGACGTAGTCCTGGGGGCGAAGCGCCCGGCCGGCGCCGATCTGGGCCGCCTCCTGGCCCAGCAGCTGGGCCCAGATGCCGAGCTCGCCGTGCCGCTGCAGGGCGGTGGCCTCGGTGTCGATGCGCCGGGTGAGGACCATGTCGCGGTAGAAGCCCCGCAACTGCTCCTCGGAGAAGTCCAGGTCGATGTCGGGGTGATGCACCCGCTCGCCCTCGGGTGTCAGGAGCTGGATCAGCTCGGGGCCGCCGTCCTGCTGGGAAGGCCCGAAGACCTCCGCGAGGTCGGGTCCGAAACCCGAGGCTGGATGCTGGGTCACTCGCACTCCTTCGAGGTCACCGGCCGTGCGGGGTCTCCGCGGCCGCGTGGCGGTCTGGCTCGGACGGTGCGGGGGTGGTGCACCTGTGATCCGGACCACATCGGGTCGAGGCAAACCTACCCGGATGGTCCGGGCCCGGACCAATTCAGCAGGA
>JAOPXC010000204.1 GCA_025965335.1 Nocardioides sp.
GTGAAGCCTGTCATTGAAGGCGCCGGTCGCGGCGAACGCCTCCTCCATCTCCTCCTTGGAGCCGTAGTTGCCGAACTCGTCCATCTCGGCGGGGCCGTGCACGGTCAACAAGTAGTGCGTCATCCCACTTCTCCTCAGTTCCGGGCGGTCCCGATGACCGCCTCCTACTCCCACCACGAACGGCATCGCGCCGATACGACAACCTGCCACAGAAGGCCTTGCGATCGGGTTCCCCAGAGGCCAACTGCCGTTCGACGCTCTGTCGCAGTAGCACCGGCTCGCAGTAGCACCGGACGCTCGTGTGCGGGCACAGCCGCGACTACGTCCAGCGCGTCGCCGACGGGACTGGCTGCGCCTGCGTCACAGCCGGGACTCGCCCGACCCGTAGCGGTGCTGCGTCACCGGGCATCGACCCGAAGGACACTTCTGCCCGCGACCTGTCGGATCCGTACCCGCTCGTTCGTGGAGGGGGTATGAGCGGGTCGCACCGGGCGCCCCGCCGAGGAAACGGAGCTCGACATGTCCACCACCACGCAGATCCCCACCCGCACCACCCCCAGTGCGCCGACCCCGGCACCCGAGCGGCAGCCGGTATGGAAGCACGGAG
This sequence comes from Nocardioides sp., assembly GCA_025965335.1. Taxonomy (GTDB): domain Bacteria; phylum Actinomycetota; class Actinomycetes; order Propionibacteriales; family Nocardioidaceae; genus Nocardioides. The sequence continues at coordinate 608 of JAOPXC010000204.1, forward strand.
TCGCCTCTGCCCTCGTGGCCTCGGTTGCCACGACCGTCCTCGCGGCGATCGCGTCGGCCGCCGGCGTCTCGTTCGCCGACAGCACAGGCGCGAGCATCCCGATCGCCGGGTTCGCGCAACTGACGCTGGTCTTCTCGCTCGTCGGCGTCGGCATCGCCGCCGTCATGGCGCGCAAGGCGCGTCGGCCGCGGGCCACGTTCGTGCGGACGGCGGGCGCCCTGACCGCGCTGTCCTTCGTCCCGGATCTGACGTTCGGGTTCGACGCCGGCTCCGCCGCCACCCTGATCACGCTGCACACCGTCGCCGCGGCGATCGTGGTTCCGACCCTGGCGAGGCGGCTCTCGCGCGCGCGCTGACCCGGCTCGAAGCCAACCCCGGTTGCGGTGGTGAAGACGCACGAAGCGACGGCTGGTGGCCGCGCTCGCACGAGGGGCTCGCGGGCCCGGCGCCGACTGGTGACAGGGAAGAGAGCGCCCCCGGAAGGATTCGAACCTTCGCTCCCGCCTCCGGAGGGCGGTGCTCTATCCCCTGAGCTACGGGGGCCCGGGGTTGCGGGGACGACCCTACAACCGAGCCGTCCGTGCGGAGAAACCGGTGCGAGGTCGGGCCGGCCCCGCCGATACCCTTGCCCGGTGACCCCCGAGCAGCTCTCCGCCACGATCGTCGACGCACTGACGACCCTGTCCGGCGAGGGTGCCATCACCCTGCCCGACGGCGTCCCGACGACGGTGACCGTGGAGCGTCCGCGCCAGAAGGGGCACGGCGACTACGCCACGAACGTGGCGATGCGGCTCGCGAAGTCCGCCGGGATGAACCCGCGGGCCTTCGCGGAGCTGGTCAAGGGGCGGCTCGAGCGCGCCGACGGCATCGCGGCGGTGGACATCGCCGGCCCGGGCTTCCTCAACATCACCGTGGATGCCGCCGCCCAGGGCGTCGTCGCCGCGGAGATCGTGGCGGCCGGATCGTCGTACGGCGCCTCGGACGCGTTCGCCGGCGAGAAGATCAACCTCGAGTTCGTCTCCGCCAACCCCACCGGACCGCTGCACCTGGGCGGGGTGCGCTGGGCTGCGGTCGGTGACGCCCTCGGCCGGATCTTCACCATGACCGGAGCCGACGTGACGCGGGAGTACTACTTCAACGACCACGGCGCGCAGCTCGACCGGTTCAGCTCCTCGCTGCTGGCCTGGGCGAAGGGCGAGCCGGTGCCCGAGGACGGCTACGGCGGTGAGTACATCGGGGAGATCGCCAAGGATGTCGTGGCCCAGCGGCCCGACGTGCTCGACCTGCCCGACGCCGAGGCGCAGGAGGTGTTCCGCGCGGTCGGCGTGGAGCTGATGTTCGCCGAGATCAAGCAGAGCCTGCACGACTTCGGGGTCGACTTCGACGTCTACTTCCACGAGGACAACCTGCACAAGAGCGGCGCGGTCCAGCGGGCGATCGACCGGCTGACCGCGCTCGGGAACACCTACGAGAAGGACGGCGCGCTCTGGCTCGCCACCGAGAAGTACGGCGACGACAAGGACCGGGTGATCGTCAGGTCCGACGGCACCGGCGCCTACCTGTCCGGCGACCTCGCCTACTACCTCGACAAGCGCGAGCGCGGCTTCGACCGCTGCTTCATCATGCTCGGCGCCGACCACCACGGCTACGTCGGCCGGATGATGGCGATGTGTGCGGCGTTCGGTGACGAGCCGGGCAGGAACCTCGAGATCCTGATCGGCCAGATGGTCAACCTGCTGCGCGACGGCCAGCCGCTGCGGATGTCCAAACGGGCCGGCACCGTCGTCACCATCGACGACCTGGTCGGCGCGATCGGCGTTGACGCATCGCGCTACGCCCTGGCGCGCTACAGCTCCGACTCCACGATCGACATCGACCTGGACCTCTGGGCCAAGGCGAGCAGCGACAACCCCGTCTACTACGTCCAGTACGCCCACGCCCGCGTGAGCTCGATCCTGCGCAACGGTGTCGAGCACGGTCTGCTCTCGACAGGCTCGACCGACGAGCTGGTCGCCGGCTTCGACCCCACCCTGCTCTCCCACGAGAAGGAGGGCGAACTGCTGCGCGCCCTGGCGGAGTTCCCGCGGGTGGTCGCCTCCGCGGCCCAGCTGCGCGAGCCGCACCGGGTGGCTCGCTACCTCGAGGACACGGCCGCCACCTATCACCGCTTCTACGACACGTGCCGGGTGCTGCCGATGGGCGACGAGGAGCCGACCGACCTCCACCGGGCCCGGCTGCTGCTCGTGGCCGCGACGCTTGTCGTGCTCGGCAACGGCCTGGGCCTGCTCGGCGTCTCGGCACCCGAGCGGATGTGACATGCCCTCCCACGAAGCAGGCTGGGCGCACGCGGACGGAGCCCTGAAGGGTCCGGCCTGGCTGCGCGAGCCCACCGACAGCAACGCCCTCGTCGACCACCTGTGGTCGACGACGGCGCGCAAGGTCGACGGTGTCCTGGAGGTCGGGGGAGTGCGGCTGACCGACCTGGTCGCCGAGCACGGGTCGCCGGCCTACGTCCTCGATGAGGCCGACTTCCGGGCCCGGGCCCGCGGCTTCCGCGCCGCGTTCTCGTCGTACGACGTGTTCTACGCCGGCAAGGCGTTCCTCGCCACCCCCACCGCCAGGTGGGTCGAGCAGGAGGGCCTCTCCCTGGACGTCTGCTCGGGCGGCGAGCTCACGGTCGCCGAGCGCGCCGGCTTCCCGCCGGCCAGGATCGGGTTCCACGGCAACAACAAGAGCGAGGCCGAGCTGCGCCGGGCCGTCGCGCTGGGGGTCGGCCGGATCATCGTCGACTCCTTCGACGAGATCGACCGGCTCGTGGCCGTCACCGCAGAGCTCGGCGCGACCACGCGGGTGATGGTGCGGGTGACCGCGGGGGTCGAGGCGCACACCCATGAGTACATCGCCACCGCGCACGAGGACCAGAAGTTCGGGTTCTCGATCACCTCGGGCGACGCCTTCGAAGCGGTGCTCCGCGTGCAGGACGCTCCCGGGCTCGAGCTCCTCGGACTGCACTCACACATTGGCTCCCAGATCTTCGACTCGTCGGGCTTCGAGGTCGCCGCCCGCCGAGTGCTCGCCCTCCAGGCGCGGATCTCGGAGGAGCTCGGCGTGACCCTGCCGGAGATGGACCTGGGCGGCGGGTTCGGCATCGCCTACACGACCCAGGACGACCCGTCGGACCCCGCACAGCTCGCGACCGAGATGAGCAAGATCGTCGAGCACGAGTGCCGTGCGCTCGGGATTCCGCGGCCGCGCCTGTCGATCGAGCCCGGCCGGGCGATCGTGGGGCCCGCGATGTGCACGGTCTACGAGGTCGGCACCGTCAAGCGCGTGGCCCTCGACGGCGGCGCGAGCCGCACCTACGTCTCCGTCGACGGCGGGATGAGCGACAACATCCGCACCGCCCTGTACGACGCGGACTACTCCTGCACGCTGGCCTCGAGGCGTTCCGGGGCCGGGCCTGTGCTCGTGCGCGTCGTCGGGAAGCACTGCGAGGCCGGCGACATCGTGGTCAAGGACGAGTTCCTGCCCGCGGACGTGACCCCCGGCGACCTGGTCGCGGTGCCCGGCACCGGCGCCTACTGTCGCTCGATGGCCTCCAACTACAACCACCTCCTGCGTCCGCCCGTGGTCGCGGTTCGGGACGGACTCGCGCGCGTCGTCGTTCGCCGCGAGACTGAGGACGACTTGCTGGCGACAGACGTGGGTGAACTGGCATGAATGAGGGCGACAAGCTGCCCCCGCGCAAGACGCTGCGGGTCGCTGTCCTGGGCTGCGGCTCCGTGGGGTCGCAGGTGGTCCGGCTCCTGCAGGAGCAGGCGGGTGACCTGACGGCCCGGGTGGGCGTACCGGTCGAGCTGGTCGGCGTCGCCGTACGTCGCCTGGACGCGCCTCGCGAGGTCGACGTGCCTGCCGGGCTCCTGACGACCGATGCCGTGGGCCTGGTCGCCCGGGACGACGTCGACCTGGTGGTCGAGGTGATCGGCGGCATCGAGCCGGCCCGGTCCCTGATCCTGTCGGCGCTCGAGAACGGCGCATCCGTCGTCACCGCCAACAAGGCGCTGCTCGCCGAGGACGGCCCGACGCTCTTCGAGGCAGCCGAGAAGGCCGGGCGCGACCTCTACTACGAGGCCGCCGTCGCCGGTGCCATCCCGATCCTCCGGCCCCTGCGCGAGTCCCTCGCCGGCGACAAGGTCACCCGGGTGCTCGGCATCGTCAACGGGACCACCAACTTCATCCTCGACAAGATGGACACCGCGGGCAGCGGGTTCACCGAGGCGCTCGAGGAGGCCCAGGAGCTCGGCTACGCCGAGGCCGACCCGACCGCCGACGTCGAGGGCTTCGACGCGGCCGCCAAGGCCGCGATCCTCGCCTCGCTCGCGTTCCACTCCCGCGTGACGGCGTCCGACGTGCACCGCGAGGGCATCTCGGAGGTCACCGCGGCGGACGTGCAGTCCGCGCGAGAGATGAACAGCGTCGTGAAGCTGCTTGCGATCTGCGAGCTCAGGACCGGACCCGGGGGAGAGGACGCCGTCTCCGTGCGCGTCCACCCGGCGATGATCCCCCGCTCGCACCCCCTCGCGTCGGTGCGCGAGGCGTACAACGCCGTGTTCGTCGAGTCCGAGGCCGCGGGGCAGCTGATGTTCTACGGACCCGGCGCCGGCGGTTCACCGACGGCGTCTGCGGTGCTCGGCGACCTCGTCACCGTAGGCCGCAACCTGTTGGCGGGCACCCGCGGCCCGGGGGAGTCGGCGTACGCCGACCGCACGGTGCTGCCCATGGGGGAGACCCTCACCCGCTACCACGTCGCGATCGACGTCGACGACCGTGCCGGCGTGCTGGCCGCCGTCGCGACCGCCTTCGCCGAGAACGGCGTGTCGATCCAGACGGTCCGCCAGGAGGGCCGCGACCTCGACGCTCAGCTCGTGGTCGTCTCCCACCAGGCGACCGACGCCCAGCTGAGTGCCACCGTCGAGCACCTGCGCAACATGGACATCGTCCGCGAGGTCACCTCGGTGATGCGGGTCGAAGGAGAAGCCGAGTGACCACCACACCCCCCGCCCTGCAGCACCGCCACCAGTGGCGGGGCGTGATCGAGGAGTACCGCAGCCTGCTCGAGATCCCGGCGGGCACGCCGGCGATCACGCTGCGCGAGGGCGGCACCCCGCTGGTGCACTCGGAGTGGTTGTCGGGGCTGACCCGGGCCGAGGTGTGGCTGAAGGTCGAGGGTGACAACCCCACCGGCTCCTTCAAGGACCGCGGGATGACGGCCGCCATCTCCGTTGCCAAGCACGCTGGCGCCCAGGCCGTGGTCTGCGCGTCGACGGGCAACACGTCGGCGTCGATGGCGGCGTACGCCGCGAAGGCCGGGCTCAAGCCGCTCGTGCTCGTGCCCGAGGGAAAGATCGCCGCAGGGAAGATGGCCCAGGCGATCCTGCACGGCGCCCAGGTGATCATGGTGCGCGGCAACTTCGACGACTGCCTGATGCTGGCCAAGGGGCTGGCCTGGGAGTACCCCGTCGCCCTGGTCAACTCGGTGAACCCGGTGCGGCTCGAGGGCCAGAAAACGGCCGCCTTCGAGATCGTCGACTTCCTCGGGGACGCCCCCGACTACCACCTGCTGCCGGTCGGCAACGCCGGCAACATCTCGGCCTACTGGCTCGGCTTCTCCCAGTACGCCCAGCTCGGACTGGCCACCAAGACCCCGATCATGCGCGGTTTCCAGGCCGAGGGCGCCGCTCCGCTCGTCACCGGTGAGCCGTTCCCCGACCCCGAGACCAGGGCCACCGCCATCCGGATCGGCAACCCCGCGTCCTGGAAGCTCGCCGAGGCCGCGCGCAACGAGTCGGGCGGCAGCTTCCAGTCCGTCACCGACGACCAGATCCTCAGCGCCCAGCGGGACCTCGCGGCGCACGACGGGGTCTTCGTCGAGCCCGCCTCGGCGGCCGGCATCGCCGGGCTGCTGCAGGAGCTCGCGGGCGGCGAGTCGTACGCCGGCAGCACGGTCGTGGTGACCGTCACCGGGCACGGCCTCAAGGACACCGCGACCGCACTCGAGGGTTTCGCCAGCAGCGGCCAGAGCCTCGTGGACACCGTCATCGACGCCGACGTGACCGCGGCCGCGGTCGCCGCCGGGCTCGCCTGAGCCGCGGATGGCCACGTTCGTGAACGGGCCCGTGCGGGCCTCCGTCCCCGCCACCTCGGCCAATCTCGGCCCGGGCTTCGACTCGCTCGGGCTGGCCCTCGCCCTGCGCGACGAGCTCGAGGCCGAGATCATCGCCGAAGGTCTCGTCGTCGAGGTCGAGGGGGCTGGTGCGGGCGTCGTCCCCCTCGACGAGTCGCATCTCGTGGTCCGCGCGATGCGAGCGGCGTTCGCCGAGCTGGGCGCGGAGCCCACCGGGCTCCGGCTGGCCTGCCGCAACGTCATCCCGCACGCGCGCGGCCTGGGCTCCTCGTCCGCGGCGATCGTGGCGGGGATCAGCCTGGCCCGTTCGCTCGTGGCGGGTGGCTCCCTGCTGCTGGACGACGACGCGGTGTTCCGGCTTGCCGCCGGGATCGAGGGCCACCCCGACAACGTCGCGCCCGCCTGCTACGGAGGTTTCGTGATCTCCGGCCGGGACGCCGGTCGCTTCTACGCCGCCCGCTCCTCCGTCGACCCGCGCGTGAGCACGGTGGTCCTCGTGCCGCCGGACCCGGTCTCCACCGCGGTCGCGCGCGGCCTGTTGCCTGCCGAGGTTCCGCACGCCGACGCCGCCGCCGACGCTGGTCGAACGGCGCTCCTCGTCGCCGCCCTGGCCGGCCAGCCGGAGCAGCTGTTGCGCGGCACCCGCGACTACCTGCACCAGGAGTACCGACGACCGGCGATGCCCGCCTCCCTCGAGCTCGTGGACGCACTGCGCGCCGACGGCATCCCGGCCCTGGTGTCCGGCGCGGGGCCTACGGTCCTCGCGTTCACCGACGGTGCCGCGTCGGCGGCGGAGCTGATGAAGCGGTGCCCGGCAGGTTGGGACGCCATGCACCTCGAGGTCGCCACCGAAGGCGTTCGTGTCGGCTAGGAGCAGGCCATGGGATTGGGAGACCCGCCCTGAGCCCCGATCTCATTCCGGCCCGCTCAGGTGGTACATTGGCGCTGCGCCACGGATCCCGGCGTAGCACCTCTTGGACCAATCGATCCCCCGGGTGCACCACCTTTCCTCATGACGTGTGGGCCCTGCCCACGCCTCCGCCAGCCCGCTCTCGTGGGTGAGCACCGGCGGCGAGGAAAATACTGACCAGAAGCCGCCGGCCCCGACCGGCTCGGCACTGAACGTGGGAAGGACCTCACGTGACGGAAACCATCGAATCCACCACCGCGCCTGCCGGGGATGCCCCGAAGAAGCGCGGTGGCGGACTCAACTCCATGCTGATCGCCGATCTCAAGTCGATGGCCAGCGGCATGGGAATCTCGGGAGCCGGGACCATGAAGAAGGCCCAGCTCGTGGACGCCATCAAGGCGGCGCAGAGCGGCGGTCGTTCCGACGGCTCGACCAAGGCGCCCGCGACCAAGGCGCCCGAGACCAAGGCGCCCGAGACCAAGGCGCCCGAGGAAGCTCCGCGCGCGAAGCGCGAGCGGGTCCAGCGGCGTCGGGAGACCGAGGATCGCGCCAGCGAGGACCCCGCCGGTGAGTCCCGGAGCAACCAGGACGCCACCCAGGACCGCGACCAGGGCGGCCGTGAGGCCCGCGAGACTCACGACGGCAATGACAACAGCCAGGGCGGCGGTGGCAACCCTGGCCGCACCCGTGACCGCGACAGCTTCCGTAACCAGAGCACCCAGGGTGGCGGCAACAGCCAGGAGCGCGGCAGCCGCGACGGCCAGGGCACCCGCGAGAACCGCGACGGCCAGGGCGCCCGGGACAACCAGGGCACCCGCGAGAACCGCGACGGCCAGGGCAACCGCGACAACCAGGGCACCCGCGAGAACCGCGACGGCCAGGGCAACCGCGACAACCAGGGCACCCGCGAGAACCGCGACGGCCAGGGCAACCGCGACAACCAGGGCAACCGCGACAACCAGCGCAACCGCGACAACCAGCGCGACGACCAGGACGGCTCCGGTCGCAACCGCCGTCGTCGCGGACGTGACCGTGAGCGCACCAGCAACCAGGGTGGCGGCAACCCCCGCGGCAGTGGCGTGCAGCGCCACGAGATCGACACCACGATCCTCGAGGACGACGTGCTGGTGCCGGCGGCCGGCATCCTCGACGTCCTCGACAACTACGCGTTCGTGCGCACGAGCGGCTACCTGCCCGGCAGCGACGACGTCTACGTCTCGCTGTCGATGGTCCGCAAGTTCGGCCTGCGCCGCGGCGACGCGATCGTCGGGGAGGTGCGCCAGCCCCGCGAGGGCGAGCGCAAGGAGAAGTTCAACCCGATGGTGCGCATCGACAGCGTCAACGGGGCCGAGCCGGGCTCGGCGGTGGGTCGGGTCGAGTTCGCGAAGCTGACCCCCCTGTACGCATCGGAGCGCCTGCGCCTCGAGACCGAGCCGACGAACCTGATCGGCCGGGTCATCGACATCGCCGCCCCCATCGGCAAGGGCCAACGCGGCCTGATCGTCTCGCCGTCCAAGGCGGGCAAGACGATGATCATGCAGTCGATCGCCAACTCGATCACCACGAACAACCCCGAGTGCCACCTCATGGTCGTGCTCGTGGACGAGCGTCCGGAAGAAGTCACCGACTTCGAGCGCTCCGTGAAGGGTGAGGTCATCTCTTCCACGTTCGACCGGCCGGCGAGCGACCACACGACGGTCGCCGAGCTGGCCATCGAGCGGGCCAAGCGGCTCGTCGAGCTCGGCCACGACGTGGTCGTCCTGCTCGACGGCATCACCCGCCTCGGTCGTGCCTACAACCTGGCGGCTCCCGCCAGCGGCCGGATCCTCTCCGGTGGTGTGGACTCCGCGGCGCTCTACCCGCCCAAGCGCTTCTTCGGCGCCGCCCGCAACATCGAGAACGGCGGGTCGTTGACGATCCTGGCCACCGCGCTCGTCGAGAGCGGTTCGAAGATGGACGAGGTGATCTTCGAGGAGTTCAAGGGCACCGGCAACATGGAGATCCGGCTGCGCCGGGACTTCGCCGACAAGCGCATCTTCCCCGCGATCGACGCCGTCCAGTCGGGCACCCGTCGCGAAGAGCTGCTGATGAGCAAGGAAGAGCTGGCGGTCATCTGGAAGCTCCGCCGGGTGCTCTCGGGACTCGACGGCCAGCAGGCCCTCGAGCTGCTCCTGGAGCGGCTGAAGAAGTCGCAGAACAACATGGAGTTCCTGATGCAGGTGCAGAAGACCACGCCGACGGCCGGCGGGGACGACTGACCCGGCGCTTCGCCGTTCCGGTCTCGGCCGGGACGATCGTCGATACGCTGCTGGACGCAACTGAACCGCCCGACCAACACCGCTGTGCTGAGCGAGAGGGGACCCCTTGGCCCGGATCCTGGTTGCCGACGACGACGTCGACATCCGTGAGCTCGTCGAGTTCAAGCTCTCGACACTCGGGCACGAGGTCGTGGTGGTTGCGGACGGGGCCGCCGCGGTCGACGCGTGCCGTGCCCAGCGGCCCGACCTGGCAGTGCTCGACGTGATGATGCCGGGCGTTTCCGGGCTCGAGGCGATCCGGGTCATCCGGGCCGATCCCAGGCTGGCCGACCTGCCGGTGATCCTGCTGACCGCGCGTGCCCAGGAGTCCGACGTGGAGACCGGGTTCGACTCCGGTGCCGACGACTACATCACCAAGCCGTTCAGCCCCCGCGAGCTCGCCTCGCGCGTGGAAGCACTACTGGCTCGCGTGCGTTGACTCGCTGACTCGCGCCCGAACCTCGACAAGCACGGAGGGGACGTGTTCATCGAGTCCCCGGAGCGGTCGGGGACGACAGGCACGGTCCGGCTCCGGCTCCAGAGCGAGGAGCGCCCGAAGGTCCCGGCCAGGCCGCATATCGCCGTCGTACGCTAGGCGTGCCAGCGGGAACAACGCCGATTACCCCTGCGTTCAGGTCAGTGGCACACTTGTGCGCTGGTTCCGGTTCACGTCGTCCGCAGCAAGCGGCGGCGACCCGGCGACT
>JAOPXC010000215.1 GCA_025965335.1 Nocardioides sp.
GTCCTGCTGCTGCTCGCTGCAGCCGTGGTCGTCCCCGTCGTGATCTTCGGCGCCACCGCCTGGAACACGCGAGAGCCGTCGGCGGCCGAGCGGGCCCGGATGGAGCAGCTTCTCGAGAAGGAGTCGAATCGGAACCAGGTTCAGCGTCAGCTCCGCGACTGCCTCGAGCAGCCCTCGAACTTCGGCATCCCGGCCGGCGACGACGTGCAGGCGGCCTGCGAGGCGCAGGTATTGCCCCAACCCGAGTGGTTCGGCTTCCGGCAGCCGCTCGACCTGGTCAACGAACGCGAGCAGGGCTCCGGTACCGGCGTGGTCGTGGTGCTGGTCCTCCTGATGCTCCTCACCGGCACGACGTTCGTCGGTCACGACTGGAACAGCGGCTCGATGAGCAACCAGCTGCTGTTCGAGCCCCGGCGCCTGCGCGTGTGGGCGGCCAAGGGACTGGTCGTGCTGGTGAGCGGCTTCGCCGTCGCGATGACGGTGCTCGCGGCGTACTGGCTGGGCCTGGCCGGCCTGGCCGCGTGGCGGGGCCTGACCGTGCCGGACCACGCGCTGGCCGATGGGCTGGAGCAGGGGCTGCGCGGCGCGCTGGTCGCGGGCTTCGCCGGCCTGGCGGGTTACGCGCTCACGATGCTGTTCCGCAGCACGGTCGCCACGCTGGGCGTCATGTTCGCGGTCGCGGTCGCCGGCGGCATGCTGTTGGCGGTCCTCGGGATCCAGAACAGCGAGCAGTGGCAGCCGCAGAACAACGCCGCAGCGGTGGTCATGGACGGCTACTCCTACTACGACGACAGCGCCTTGCCCGAGTCCTGCTTCACCGGGAAGCCGGTCGAGGGGACCGACTGCTCTGGCCAGCGGACCCTCGGCGCGGGCGCGGGCGGCCGCTACCTGGGCGCGCTGCTGGTGCTGGTGGGCGTGCCGTCGGTCCTGTCGTTCCGGCGCCGGGACGTGCCCTAGAGTCGAGCCGACCGGGTGTCCCGAGCCGTGGCGGCTGTGCGCCACCACGACGTACCGTCAAACAGCCACAAGCTCCCTGGCGAGCGCGGCGGGAGCGGATCCTGGGCGTGAAGTGGCCGCCGGTGCACAGCCTGTGCCCGCTTGACGGGCCCCGGACAGGTTAGGAGATGTCGAGCTCCGCGACCGCCTGGCCGACCCCGCCACCGGAGCTCTTGAGCACGATCGAGGCCGGCACCGAGTCGACGGTGATCTTGATGTCGACCTTCTCGCCGGGCGCCAGCGTGAAGTCCTGCTTGTTGAACGTGGCGGCGCCCTCGGGCACCACGGAGAGCTGGTACACGTCGGGAAGGCGGCCGGTGTTGGTCACGGTTGCGGTGACGGTGTCACCGGGCTTGGCGGTGTCCGGTCCCGTGAAGTCGACCGAGAACGGGCCGGTCGGCGCTGTCGTGGCGGAGCTCGCGGCGGTGCCCGGGTCCTCGTCGGAGCCGGAGCACGCGGTGGTGACCGAAAGTGCGAGCCCGAGGGCCAGGCCCAGCCCGGAGCGGGCGGCGAGGCCGGGGCGACGGGAGCGCAGCAGAGTCAGGTCCATGGTGCCCCGACGGTAGTCCGGCACTGGTGGACGGCCGAATTGGGAGGCCCTACCCCGCGGCGTAGAGTTCCTCGATGTGACGCAAGCTCCCCCGACCCCCTCCGATCTCGCTCAGGGCCGCAAGCTGCTCCGCCTCGAGGTCCGCAACGCCGAGACCCCGATCGAGCGCAAGCCGGAGTGGATCAAGACGCGGGCCACGATGGGTCCGCAGTACAAGGCGCTCCAGAGCCTGGTGAAGTCCGAGGGACTGCATACCGTCTGCCAGGAAGCCGGATGTCCCAACATCTTCGAGTGCTGGGAGGACCGCGAGGCGACATTCCTCATCGGCGGTGACCAGTGCACCCGCCGTTGCGACTTCTGCCAGATCGACACCGGCAAGCCGCAGCCACTCGATCGCGACGAGCCGCGCCGGGTCGCCGAGTCGGTGCAGAAGATGCAGCTGCGCTACGCGACCATCACCGGTGTCGCCCGCGACGACCTCCAGGACGGCGGTGCCTGGCTGTACGCCGAGACCGTCCGGGCCATCCACGAGCTCAACCCCGGCACCGGCGTCGAGAACCTGATTCCCGACTTCAACGGGAAGCCCGACCTGCTGCGCGAGGTCTTCGAGTCGCGTCCCGAGGTGCTCGCCCACAATGTCGAGACCGTGCCCCGCATCTTCAAGCGGATCCGGCCGGCGTTCCGCTACGACCGCTCGCTCGACGTGCTGACCCAGGCCCGCGACTTCGGGCTGGTCACGAAGTCCAACCTGATCCTCGGCATGGGCGAGACCCGTGAGGAGGTCTCGCAGGCGCTCCAGGACCTGCACGACGCCGGCTGCGAGCTGGTCACCATCACCCAGTACCTCCGCCCCTCCGCGCGGCATCACCCGGTCGAGCGCTGGGTGAAACCCGAGGAGTTCGTCGAGCTCAAGGACGAGGCCGACCAGATCGGTTTCTCGGGGGTGCTGTCCGGCCCGCTGGTCCGCTCGTCGTACCGTGCCGGTCGCCTGTACGGTCAGGCGATGGATGCCCGGCAGGGCTCCTCGGTCTGACACCACCTCCAGAAGTAAGGCAGCGCCCCGGCATGGCCAAGGAAACCGACCCCGAGAAGATGAGCCGGCGACAGCAGTTCGTCGAGACGTTCCGCATGACCCGGCGGGGCGACCGCGCGATCACCTGGTGGTTGCTCGGCGCGTTCCTGGTCGTGGGCGGAGTGGGGTTCGCCCTCTTCTTCTTCGTGCTGCCCGGCAAGGGCGTCATCCACTGGATCATCTCCGTGGTCGGCGCGCTCCTGTTCGGGTTGACGGCCGCGATGATTGTCTTCGGCCGACGCGCCCAACGGGCGGCGTACAACCAGATGGAGGGCCAGGCCGGCGCCGCCGCCGCCGCGCTGCGGATGCTCCGCCGGGGCTGGAAGACCGACCCGGTCATCGCGTTCACCAAGCAGCAGGACATCGTCCACCGCGTGGTCGGCCCGCCCGGCATCGTGCTGATCGGCGAGGGCAACCCGAACCGGGTCCGGCAGCTGATGACCAGCGAGCGCCGCAAGCACGAGCGCGTCGTGGCCGAGGTCCCGATCCACGAGGTCATTTGCGGCAGCGGCGAGGGTCAGGTGCCGCTCCCGAAGCTGGTGCGCCACGTGCAGAAGCTCGGCCGCGCGGTCAAGCCCGCGCAGATGACCGACATCCTCAACCGGCTGAAGGCGCTCGACGCGCGCCGCTCCAACATCCCGCTCCCCAAGGGGCCGATGCCGACCAACATGAAGGGCATGCGCCAGAACATGAAGGGCCGCTGACGCGGCCCTTTCGTTGCGTGTGCGGGCTCAGGCGCCCGGCATCGTGGTGACCTCGTCGGGCGCCGGGGCCTCGATGGAGACCGGGTCGCCCCAATGGTCGTACGTCACGTTGAGTCCGCCGGTGGTGGCACCGAAGTCCACGTTCATCTGACGGAAGAAACCGTCGCCGTCGAACCACATGCCATAGGTGACGGTCTTCGGGATGTCCATGCCGGGCGGCGGGGTCTGGC
>JAOPXC010000246.1 GCA_025965335.1 Nocardioides sp.
CCACCCGGATCGCGCACGCCGTCGCCGAGGTCACCAACTTCCCGCCCGCGTCGCGCCAGCCGTACGTCGGCACGTCGGCGTTCACCCACAAGGCGGGGTTGCACGCCAGCGCGATCAAGGTCGACCCAAACCTCTACCAGCACATGGACCCGGTGGGCGTCGGCAACGACATGCGGCTGCTGGTCTCCGACATGGCCGGCCGTGCCTCGATCGAGCTGAAGGGCAAGGAGCTCGGCTTCGACCTGTCCGGCGACAAGGAGCTGGTCGGCCGGATCACCGACCGGGTGAAGGTGCTGGAGTCCCGGGGGTTCACGTTCGAGGCCGCCGACGCGTCCTTCGAGCTGCTGCTGGTCGAGGAGGTCGAGGGCACGCGCCCGTCCTACTTCCAGGTCGAGTCGTGGCGGGTGATCACCGAGACGATCCCGGACTCCGGGCCCGGGGTCGAAGCAGTGTCCGAGGCGACCGTGAAGCTGAAGGCCGACGACGTGCGCTACGTCGTCACCGGCGAGGGCAACGGCCCCGTCAATGCCCTCGACGCGGCGCTGCGGACCGCGATCGGCCAGGCCTACCCCGAGGTCGCGAAGTTCGAGCTCATCGACTACAAGGTCCGCATCCTCGACCAGGGCCACGGCACCGACGCGATCACCCGGGTGCTCATCGAGACCACCGACGGCGAGTCCTCCTGGGTGACGGTCGGCGTGGGGCACAACGTCATCGAGGCGTCCTGGGGAGCACTGGTGGACGGGCTGACGTTCGGCCTGCGCCGCCAGCACAGCTGAGACGTCCGCTCCGGGACGCGCCTCGGCACCTCGTCAGGCGGGCGTCCCGACGATGCGGCGCGCCAGGTCGACCCAGCCCCGGTAGACCCGGTCGACGTCCAGGCCCTCGACCCGCACCTGCTGGTCCAGGATCGGGATCTCGAACGGCGCGATCAGGGCGGTGGCGAGCATCGGCACGTCGCCGGCGACACCGAGCTCGGTGAGCAGGTAGCGCACGTGCATCGCGACGAACGAGTAGGCGGCGTACGACCGGTTTCCGGACCCGCCCGCCGCGCGGATGAGATCGGCGTGCACCAGCGTCGCCTCGAGCCGGGACCTGCCGAAGGCCAGCAGTCGTTCCCATGGCTCGGCACCGGGGCCGAGCGGCGCCGGCCCGGACATGACCGAGGCCTGCCAGGCGGTCTCGGACCTGTTGAGCAGGGCACCCATCAGCCCCTCGCGGGACTCGAACCTGCGGAACACGGTGCCCTTCCCCACGCCCGCCTCGGCGGCGAGCGCCTCCATGGTGACGCAGTCGATGCCGTACTTGGCGATCAGGCAGTCGGCGGCGGCGAGCAGCGCCTCGCGGTTGCGCGCGGCATCGCGACGCTCGGTGGGGGGAGCGTCGATCAGGGGCAGGAGGCGGTGCTCGGACATGGCGCTTTCACTCTAGAAGCCAAGTCTCCACGTGGCGCGGGAAATTGGGCGACCAGTCCGGAATACAAACGGACCGCGGTCCGGTTGTATGGGTGAAAGCTTCCCTGCACTCCGATCTTCGAGGAGCACCACATGTCCGACACCCGGGTCATCGTCCTGGTCGGCAGCCTCCGCGCCGACTCCATGAACCGCAAGATCGCCGAGACGCTTCGCGACACCTCGGCCGAGGGGGTGACCGTCGAGATCGTCGACGGGCTCGACCAGCTGCCGTTCTACAACGAGGACCTCGACGGCGCGGCGACGCCCGCCGCGGTGACGTCCCTCCGCGAGCGGGTCGGCTCGGCCGACCGCGTCCTGGTCGTCACCCCCGAGTACAACGGCACCATGCCGGCCGTCCTCAACAACGCCATCGACTGGCTCTCGCGCCCCTACGGTGCGTCCGCGCTGACCGGCAAGCCGCTGGGCGTCGTCGGTGCGACCCCCACGCCGTACGGCGGCAAGTGGGCGCACGAGGACACGCGGCGCTCCGCCGGCATCGCGGGAGCACTCGTCGTCGAGGACGTGACCGTGTCCCAGTCCGCCATCGGAGTCGACGTGCTCACGGACCCCGAGGTGCTCGCCAAGCTGAGCGAGGCGGTCCGCAAGCTCGTCGACTTCCGGCCGGAGCTGGTCGCGGCCTGACCCGTTAGTTTCGGGGCGTGAGCGAACTCCACGACCTGACCGCCCTGGAGCAGGGTGAGCTGGTACGGCGCCGCGAGGTGTCGTCCCTCGAGCTCACCGGGCACTACCTCGAACGCGCCGACCGACTCGACTCGGTCGGCGCGTTCGTCACGTTGACGCCGGAGCGGGCCCGCGCGCGGGCGGCCTCCCTCGAACCGGGTGATTCGCCCCTGCACGGCGTCCCCACCGCGATCAAGGACCTGAACATGACCGCGGGCGTGCGGACGACGTTCGGGTCGGCCGTCTTCGCCGACTTCGTGCCCGACGTCTCCGACGGGGTGACGCTGTCCATCGAGGCCGCCGGCATGGTGAGCATCGGGAAGACGAACACCCCTGAGTTCGGCTCACCCTGCTACACCGAGCCGGACGTCGCTCCGCCGGCCGTCACGCCCTGGGACCGCACCCGAACGGCCGGTGGCTCCTCCGGGGGCGCGGCCGCGGCCGTGGCCGCGGGACTGGTGCCGGTCGCGCAGGGGTCCGACGGCGGCGGCTCGATCCGGATCCCCGCGTCCTGCTGCGGTCTCGTGGGGCTCAAGCCGACGCGCGGCCGGATCAGCGGTCACCCCATGTACGGCGACCCGGTCGGGCTGGCGATCACGGGTTCGATCGGGCGGACGGTCCGGGACTCGGCGGCCCTGCTCGACGTGCTCGCGGGGCGCCGGCCCGGGGACCCGTTCTGGGCGCCCGAACCGTCCGACACCTTCCTGAGCGCGTGCGAGCGCGAGCCCGGCCGGCTCCGGGTCGCGCGCTTCGTCGAGCCGCTGATCGCGTCCGTGGTCGTCGACCCCGAGTGCGTCGCGGCCTGGGAGCGCGCCTCGACGCTGCTCGAGTCGCTCGGCCACGAGGTCGTGGACATCGCCGTACCCCTCCCGCCGGAGGCGGTCCCCGTCTTCGAGACCTGCTGGTCGGTGCTCACGGCGCTGTCGGTCGTGCCGCCCGAGCAGCAGCACCTGCTCCGGCCGCTGACCCGGTGGCTCACCGAGCGCGGCAACGCCGTGTCCGGTCCGGAGTTCGGGCTCGCGATCGGGGCCATGCGCCGCTTCGCGGCCGGGGCGCTGACGATGCTCGCGCCGTACGACGCCGTACTCACCCCCACGCTTGCCTCGCCGCCCGTGCCCGTGGGGGCGATGCGCGACGACGACGACCCGGCCGCGGACTTCGAGGCGCAGAAGGCGTTCACGCCCTGGACGTCGGCCTGGAACGTCACCGGGATGCCCGCCGTCTCCCTGCCCCTCCACTGGACGTCCGACGGCCTGCCGGTCGGGGTGATGCTGGCGGCCCGTCCGGCCGAGGAGGAGCTGCTGCTCTCGCTGTCCGCCCAGGTCGAGGCCGCGGCTCCGTGGCTCGACCGGAAGCCGCCGGGGTGGTGAGCCCTCCGTCCGTCACCGGGTCGTGTGCCTGAGAACGCCCCATCGGGCGTCCCGGGGCACACGACCCGACGCGTCAGCTGAACCAGCCGGGTGACTGCGCCCGGAAGGCCTCGCGGGACAGGCAACCGGCGCCGGCCGGGATCGTCGCGATGAGGGGTACGCCGGTCACGCGCGGCAGGTCCTCGGCGTTGCACCGCTCGGCGAGCCCCGGCTCGGCCGGCCAGGAGCCGATCACGAGCCCCGCCGGTTCGAGCCCGCGGGCGCGCAGGGCGCCGACCGTGAGCTCCGCGTGGTTGAGGGTCCCGAGCCCGGCGGCCGCGACGACGACCACCTCGACCGGCACGCTGTCGGCCAGCCCCGCCGCGATGTCGAGGAGCGTGCCGCCCTCGGTGTCGAGCCGCACCAGCAGCCCGCCGGCACCCTCGACGAGCACGATGTCGTGGAACTCGGTCAGCACCCGGACCCGGTCGGCGTACTCCGCGACGGGTGGGATCCGCACACCCTGCCGGCGCGCCGCCGTGTCCGGAGCGAGCGGGTCGTCGAGGGCGGTGTACTCCTGCACCGAGCAGCCGGTCAGCCGGTGGACCTCGTCGGCGTCACCCGGGTCGGAGCCGGTGATCCCGGTCTGCACGGGCTTGACCACGGTGACCTGGCCCTCGAGCTGGCCGCGGACCGCGAGCGCCGCCGTGGCGATGGTCTTCCCGACGCCGGTGGAGGTGCCGGTGACGACGACGACGCGACCCTTCAAAGACACGCCTCTAGCCGTGTTCCTTGACGACCGCGACCAGCACCCCGGTGGCACGCGTCCAGTCCTCGTCGGACACCCCGGCGTTGACGGTGATCCGGAGTCGGGAGATGCCGTCCGGCACCGATGGCGGCCGGAAGCACCCCACCCGAACACCCTGGTCGGCCGCCGCGGCCTGCGCAGCCAGCGCGACCCCGGGGGACGGCATCGGCACCGAGAGCACCGCGCCCGCCGGTGGCTCCACGCCGAGGGCGGCCGCGAGGTCGACCACCCTGGTGCGGACGACGTCGGGCAGCTGGGCGCGCTCGCGGAGGATTCCGAGCGCCGCCAGGGCCGCCGCGGCCGACGCCGGCGCGAGGGCGGTGTCGAAGATGAAGGGGCGGGCCCTGTTGACCAGGTGCTCGAGGATCTCGGGGGAGCCCAGCACCGCCCCGCCCTGGCTGCCCAGCGCCTTGGACAGGGTCGCCGTGACGACGACGTGCGACAACCCGTTCAGCCCGGACAGTCGCACCAGCCCAGGGCCGTGGACGCCGAGTCCGTGGGCCTCGTCGACCACCAGGAGCGCGCCGTACTCCTGGCACGCCGCGGCCAGCTCCACGAGCGGCGCCCGGTCACCGAGCACGGAGTAGATCGACTCGGCCAGCACGATCGTCCGCCGCCCGGCGGCCGAGGCCAGCGCCGCGCGGACCGCAGCCACGTCGCTGTGCGGTACGACGACCAGGTCGGCCCTGGAGAGCCGGACGGCGTCGACCAGGGAGGCGTGGATGTGGGCGTCGGAGATCACCAGGCAGTCGCGATCGACCAGCGCGGTCACGATCGAGAGGTTCGCGTGGTAGCCGGTCGACATCACCAGCGCCGCGGGCTGTCCGGTGTAGTCGGCCAGCGCCTCCTCGAGGTGGGTGTGCAGGAGCAGCGTGCCGGTCACGAGACGCGAGGCGCCGGCACCGGCCCCCCACATCAGCGCGGCATCGGCCGCCGCGGCCGTGACCAGCGGGTCCTTCGAGAGCCCGAGGTAGTCGTTGCCGGCCAGGTCGATGACCCCGTCGGCCGCCGCTCGTGGGCGCAGCGACCGGCGCAGGCCGGCGGCCTCGCGCTGCGCCGCCTGGTCGGCCAGCCACTCGGACCACCTCAGGCCTGGGGTGCTCATGCCACCACGACCGCTCGCGCGATCGCCGTACAGATCCGGGCCACGTCGTCGTCGCTCGAGATGTACGGCGGCATCGTGTAGATCAGGTCGCGGAACGGTCGCAGCCAGACGCCCTCCTCGACGGCGGCGTCGGCGGCCTTGACGACGTCGACGGGGTGGTCGAGCTGGACCACTCCTACGGCTCCCAGGGTGCGGACGTCGGCGACCCCGACCAGGTCCCGCACCGGCCCGAGCCCGGACGTCAGCCCGGCGTGGATCCGCGCGACGTTCGACCGCCAGTCGCCGGTCTCGAGCAGGTCGAGGTTCGCGAGCGCGACCGCGCAGGCCAGCGGGTTCCCCATGTACGTCGGGCCGTGCATGAGCACGCCGGACTCGGAGCGGGACAGCCCGGTCGCGACTGCGGAGGTGCAGAGGACGGCCGAGAGCGTGAGGTAGCCGCCGGTCAGGGCTTTGCCGAGGCACATCACGTCCGGGCTCACCCCGGCGGCGTCCGCGGCGAACATCGTGCCGGTGCGGCCGAAGCCGGTCGCGATCTCGTCGAAGACCAGCAGCAGACCGAGCTCGTCGGCGACCTCGCGCATCACCTGGAGGCACTCGGCGGGGTAGACGTGCATGCCGCCTGCGCCCTGGAGCAGCGGCTCGACCACGATGCCGGCGAGCTCGTGGGCGTGGCGGGTCGCGAGCTCACGGAAGGCCGCCGCCCACGCCGGCACCTCCCCGACCGAGGCCGGCGGGCGCTCCGCGAACACCTGTGCGGTGAGCACGTCGCTGAACATCGAGTGCATGCCGCCCACGGGGTCGCACACGCTCATGCAGCCGAACGTGTC
>JAOPXC010000343.1 GCA_025965335.1 Nocardioides sp.
CCTCGAAGCGGGCGCCCCCGTCGTCTTCGTGCCCGCGTTCCTCGACGAGCAGCAGATGGAGGCCATCGTCGACGCCTTCGGCCCGCAGAAGCTCACGACGCTCGGCATCCCCGGTGGGCCGACGCTCGCCTGGCAGGAGGAGCACGGCGTGGCGCGCACGTCGTACGGACCGATGTCGCAGAACGTCGCGCTCACCGCCCTCCAGGAGCTCGTCGAGGACGTGCACCGGGGTGGAGGAGTGCCCGCCACCATGCGGATGCTGAACTGAGGCTTTCGCAGGTCGGGTCGTGTGCCTCAGAACGCCCCGGAGGTCGGTGTCAGGCACACGACCCGTCATTTGAAAGGCTGACCGGGTGAGCGATCTCGACGACCGACTCCGCGCGGCCTCCCGCGCCGCCACGCGGTGGGTGGTCGGCCACCCCCGGGTCTCACCCAGCGACGCCTTCGCCGTCCTCGCCGCAGCCGCGGACGAGCTCGGGATCGAGGAGTGGGACGCCTACGGCGAGCGGGGCCCGGTCGAGATGCTGGAGCGGCAGATCGCCGACCTGCTGGGCAAGCCCGCGGCCGTGTTCTTCGCCAGCGGGGTGACGGCCCAGCAGGTGGCGCTGCGCATCTGGTGCGACCGCCAGGGGTCGCCACGGGTCGCGATCCCGGACCTGTCACACCTGCTCGTGCACGAGGAGGACGGCCCGCGCCTGCTGCAGGACTTCCGGTTCGAGCCCCTGACTCGAGGTCCCCGTACCGCCACGGCCGGTGACCTGGCCGCGCTGCCCGGCCGGCTCGGTGCGGTGCTCGTGGAGCTCCCGCTGCGCGACGCGGGCTGCCGGCTGCCGACCTGGGACGAGCTCGTGGCCCTGTCCGAGGCGGCCCGTGACCGAGGCGTCCCCCTGCACGTCGACGGGGCTCGGCTCTGGGAGTCCCAGCCGTTCTACGACCGGCCGCTGGCCGAGATCGCGGCTCTGGCCGACAGCGTCTACGTCTCGTTCTACAAGGGACTGGGCGGCCTGGCCGGCGCCGTGCTCTCCGGTCCCGAGGACGTCATGGCCGAGGCACGGATCTGGCGCCGCCGGATGGGCGGCACGCTGTACCGGATGTCGCCGTACGCCCTCTCGGCGCTGGTGGGTGTCCGCGACCGGCTGCCGATGATGGGGGAGTACGTCGCGTGGGCGCGGAGCCTGGCCGGCGAGCTGACGGACCGCGGCCTGCGCGTGAACCCGCAGCCTCCGCACACCAACTCCTTCCAGCTGTTCGTGCCGGGGGAGGCCGATGGCCTCACGGAGCGCATGGCGAAGCTCATGGAGCGAGAGCGGGTCGAGCTCTGCTGGGGATGGCGGGCGGCCGACGCGCCCGGAACCGCCTGGACGGAGGTCACGATCCTGTCGGGTGCCCTGGTCCTCGAGCCGGCGCAGGTGGCCGACTGGTTCGCCGGCCTGGTCGAAGACTGAGGTTGCGCGCGCGAAGCGATGACTCGTGTGAGACGATTTGCGTAGAGCCAGGCCGCGACTGATGCCCCCCAGAAGTCGCGGCCTGGTTCGTCTCTTCGGCCGGCGACGGGCACGGGCAACGGGCGACTCCGTCCTCCCCCCGTGAGCGAACGGCAGGCGCCCGCCGCCCTGGGGCCCAGCGTGCCCGCCCCTCCGACGGGGGGGGCTCCTCCCTTCGGGTGAACGACTCCGCCCGACCCGGCGCCCTACCTGGTTGCGCGCCGGAGGGCGCGCCGCTTGCCGACCCCGCGGAACAGCAGGCCCAGCTCGACCACGTTGACGAGGACGACGTACGTCGCGAATGCCCAGAGCGCAGCGAGGAAGCCGGAGAGCACCGCCCCGTCGGAGTCGGCGTCGGCGGCGCTGAGCGCGCCGAGCAGCCCGGCAACCAGCAGCCCCACGACCGCACCGACGGCGTAGGCCCGGGCTCGCAGCCGACCGGGCCGCCGCGGACGGGCTACCGGCGTCGGGTTGCTCGGGCTCATGGTCGGTTCGACGTTGACGTCGCGCGCCGGGTTGCACCGTCGCAACCATGGTGCCGACACCGGGTCGTAGTGGCTCTCGGGTTCCTCTGCGACCCGGCGCGGCTGGTATCGCCGGTTTTCGCGGGCAGCGGCGTCCGCGAACGGCAACATCTCCAAGGTAAGTCAGTTCGAGGAACCTGGAAACGGGTCGACGAGAAATGACCCGCCAGCCCTCACTGGGCTAGTCATGCCGGGTTCCAGGAACGGTGTTCGGGCGGTGTTCGGGCGGTGTCCGGGCGGCGGAATCACGGTTCGGCATCTTTGTTCGGCCGACCCGTATCCCCGGGACGTTCCGGAGCGATCTTGTTCGTGACGCCCGAGCGGACAGCCGCTCGGCTCAATCGGGAGGAACTCCGTGACCACATCTGCCCGCGACCGCCGCCGTACCGTCGCCGCGATCGCCGCCGGCCTGGCCGGCATTGCAGCCCCGCTCGCCATCGGCATCCCGATGTCGTCGGCCGCGTCCGGCTCGGACTGGGACCGAGACGGGATGCCCAACCGCTGGGAGGTTCGCAACCACCTCAACCCGCACAAGGCCAACGCCAAGGCCGACGCCGACCACGACGGCCTGCGTAACCTCGGCGAGTTCCGCCACGGCACGTCGCCCCGCGACGAGGACACCGACGGCGACGGGGACGACGACGGCGACGAGGTCGAGGACGGCAACGCCAACACCGATCCGACCGACCCGGACACCAACGACAACGGCGTGCCCGACGGTGACCAGGACGCCGACCACGACGGCATCGACAACGAGGACGAGGACGACGCCGTCGAGCCCTGCGTGGCCGACGACGACGACATCGACGACGACGGTGTCGCCGACGAGGACGAGAACGAGGACGGCACCGGGGTCCACGACCCCGATTCCGACGACGACGGTGTCCAGGACGGCAACGAGGACGGCGACAATGACGGTGTCAACGCCGAGGACGAGGATGACGACGACGCCGACGAGTGCGGCACGGCGAACAACAACGAGGACAACGACGACAACGACGTCAACAACGGTGGCGGCACCTCGACCGGCCATGGTCGAGTGACCACCTGGGTCGTCGGCTGAAACCACGAAATCGATCCCCTCGACCGCAGGACATTGAGACACTGCCCGCGTGAACGACCTGACGCCGTTCGGCGACCTCCTCGAGGCGGCGAGGAACGGCGATGGTGAGGCGTTCCGGGAGCTGTGGCAGCGCTATGCCCGTGGTGTTGCCGCCTTCTGCCGGTCGAGGGGCGCCGAAGAACCGGACGAGGTCACCAGCGATGTCTTCGTCTCCGTGTTCCGCCGCATCGGGGAGTTCGCGGGGGACGAGGCTGCATTCCGTGGGTTCCTGTTCACCGTCGCACGCCGGCGGCTCGTCGACGACGTACGTCGACGGGGCCGCCGGGTGCCGACGTCGCCCTGGAACAGCGCTGCCGACGACCGTCGCGTGGCCAGCGCGGAAGACGTCGTGATCGGGCGCCGGTCGGACACGGCCGCACGCGACCTGCTCGACGGTCTGACACTCGACCAGCGCGACGTCCTGGTTCTCCGGATCTTCGGCGAGCTGCCGCTCGAGCAGGTCGCCCAGATCCTCGGCAAGCGGCTCGGAGCCGTCAAGGCGTTGCAACATCGAGGCCTCGACTCCCTGCGGCGGAACCTCCGCGACCACAACGAACACACCGAGCACGAAGGGCGGGAACGTCAATGACCGACTTCGACTACGACGACCTCGCCGCCGTGGAAGCGCTGCGCGCGGGCTGGCTCGGCGCGATGCCGGCACCTTCGACCGGGCTCGCTGCCTGGTTCGCCGCGCCCCCGGTGCCGGCACCGGTAGCCCACACCGCCGCGACGCGGATGCGCCGCCTGGCGACCTGGCTCGGGGGCCTCGGTCTCGGGGCCAAGCTGGCGCTCGGTGCCGGGGTGGCGGTGGCTTCCGTGGGTATCGCGGGCACCGCCGAGGTCCTGCCCGGGCCGGTCCAGGACGCCTTCGACGACTCCGTCGGCCGGGGCGGGTCGCAGGGCCCACAGCACGATCTCCCCGACCGGACGCCGGGCTCGCCGACCTCGACGCCCTCGTCGCCCGAGACCACTACACCGACACCCGTGGAGTCAACGTCCGCTACGGGCGGAGATGGCGAACCCTCGGCCAGCGGGGATCCGGCCGGCAACCCGGCCGCTCCTGGTCAGTCCGAGGGCCCCAACGCCGGGACGGTCGGGTCGGGCAACCCTGGCGGAGACGACCACGGCACCGACACCGGGGGCGGAGGCAGCGCGAGTCCGGACGAAACCGATGACGGCGGGTCCGGTGGCGGTGGGTCGGGCAGCGGCTCGGACGGCAGCGGCTCGGGCGGGTCCGGCTCGGACGGCTCCGGCTCGGGCGGCTCCGGGTCGGACGGCTCCGACGACCCCCCGCCCACTACCGACCCCGAGCCCACCGACGACTCCGATCCCACGAGCCCCCCGGAACCCACCGGCACCCCGGATGACGGCGACCCGGGGAGCGGCGACGACCCCGGCGGGGACACGTCCGACGACCTTGGTCCTCGACTGACCTCCGGCGGCTAACCGGCCCGGACGGTGAACGGTCGGTTTGTCGGGCCTCAACACGCATCGTCAGCGCGCACTGCTTGGGGGGAGAAGCGCCGCTATCCCGGTGCGCTTGTACGCGTCACGCATGGCACCCGGTCATGGACCGCACTGGTTGCCCACGTCAAGGAGCCGGGAGCCAACGAACCCGGCGTAGAGTGCATACCCAACTGAGCCGCGGATCACCCCCTTGTGTGACTGGCCTGGAGTTGGTTTCCATGAAGCTATCTGGCGCGCTGCTAACAGCGGTCGTACTCCTGCTCGCCTCGGGGGGC
>JAOPXC010000358.1 GCA_025965335.1 Nocardioides sp.
CCGGAAGGCCCATGCGGTGGCGGCGACCCTGGTAGCTGCCGATCTCGATCTTGCGACGGATGTCGGCCTGGACCTCACGACGGAGGTCACCCTCGATCTTGTAGTTGGCTTCGATCGCGTCGCGGAGTTTGACCAGCTCTTCGTCCCCGAGCTCGTGGACGCGGAGGTCGGGGCTGACCCCGGTGACCTCCAGGAGCTGCTGGGCGCGGGTACGGCCAATGCCGTAGATGTAGGTGAGTGCGACCTCAATGCGCTTGTCGCGCGGGAGGTCAACACCAACGAGGCGTGCCATGTGGTGGCCAATCCTTTCAAAGGGCACCAGCCCTTCGTAGTTCACAGAGGTATTGGTCGTGTCGCGCCCCACTCCTCGTCGAGTGGGCTCCGGCCTTCTGCTCCGGAGGTGATTTGGCTGCTCTCGTCGGTCGAGCTTGTCGAGACCAGCTAAGCGATCACGTTGAGGTGTTGTTCGGTTGTGGTTCAAACAGGTGTGACCTCGCTGACGCGAGCTCACATGCGCAACGCGGCGGCCAGTTCCGACTCCGTCGGCGCTGGCCTGGCGTTGCTCAGCCCTGGCGCTGCTTGTGACGCGGGTTCTCGCAAATCACCATGACGCGGCCGTGGCGACGGATCACCTTGCACTTGTCACAGATCGGCTTGACGCTCGGAGCGACCTTCACGAGGAGGTCCTTTCAGGTTCGGCTGGCTGACTGCTGGTCCTACTGGTGAGCTCGCAAGCGCGCTCACTTGTAGCGGTAGACGATCCGACCTCGAGTGAGGTCGTACGGCGAGAGCTCCACCACCACGCGGTCCTCGGGGAGGATCCGGATGTAGTGCTGGCGCATCTTGCCGCTGATGTGCGCGAGCACCTTGTGCCCATTGCTCAGCTCAACGCGGAACATGGCATTCGGAAGGGCCTCCGTAATGGTGCCCTCGAGCTCGATCACGCCTTCTTTCTTCGGCATGTCCTCCACAATCTGTCGGTCGTATGTCTACCGTTTGCTGCACTGGCACCGAAGTGGTCCGCCGCCAGGTGACCCGGGAACCTCCGGCACGACCCGTGCGGGCCGAGCCGGTGGACCTCGTCAGGCTGTCCGCCGCACCTCTTCCCGGGCGCACGCACGACACTCATTTCGAGTGTTCGATGTGTGATCCGGGCAGCCGCGAGGCACCGCAGGACAGACCCACGTTGGGCCGACACGCCAGTTTACGGTGATTCCGCCCAGAAACACGAATCGGCCTGGTCAGGCCAGTAGCCGCAGCATCTCCTCGCGGGCGGGGCTCCGGCCCGGGTCGGCGCCCACGTGGGCACCTGCGACGGGATGGACCATCACCTCGTCCACGTCGTACGTCGAGGCCAGCTCGGCGATCCGCTCGCGCGCGGACTCCGCAGTCCCGATCACCCACCGCGAGCGCATGGCGTCGAGCAGGTCCCGGTGCGGTTCCGGCAGCTCGACCTGCTCCGCCGCCTCGACCAGCGGCTGCGGAGTGAGCGGCTGTCCGGTGCGGAGCGCGACCATCGCCAGGAGCTGGGGCAGGGCCAGCCGCTCGGCCTCCTCCGGCGACTCGGCGACGGCCACGTTGACCGTGAGGAACGTGCGGGGCTCGGCGAGCTCCGGCGAGGGCCTGAAGTCGGTGCGGTACAGCTCGAGCGCCTCGGCGGTGCCGCTGCCGGAGAAGTGGTGGGCGAAGACGTACGGCATGCCCTTCTCCGCGGCGAGCCGGGCTGAGTAGTCGGAGGATCCCAGCAGCCAGATCGTCGGGACCGACGCGGCCGCCGGCGTGGCCCGCAGCTCGTGCGTGCGCCCGTTCAGGGCGAGGCCCACACCGCCGGAATCCATCATCGCGAGCACGTTGTCGACGTACTCGGGAAATCGGGTCACGGCCTCGTCGTCGACCCCGCCCGCGCCGTGCCTCAGCGCCCAGCTCGTGACCGGGTCGGTCCCGGGGGCCCGGCCGATGCCGAGATCGATCCGCCCCGGGTGCGCCGCCTCGAGCAGCGCGAACTGCTCCGCGACCACGAGCGGAGCGTGGTTCGGCAGCATCACCCCGCCGGACCCGACCCTGATCCGCTCGGTCGCCCCGGCGACCATCGCGATCAGGACGGGCGGGTTGGTGGCGGCGACGGCGGGCATGTTGTGGTGCTCGGCCAGCCAGTAGCGCCGGTAGCCGTGCTGATCAGCGGTGCGCGCCAGGGCCAGGGTCGCTCGGAGGGCGTCGCC
Source organism: Nocardioides sp. (assembly GCA_025965335.1). GTDB lineage: Bacteria > Actinomycetota > Actinomycetes > Propionibacteriales > Nocardioidaceae > Nocardioides. The sequence continues at coordinate 2,220 of JAOPXC010000358.1, forward strand.
CGTGGTCTGGTCGCTGCGGACCGGCACCAGGTCGAGCACGGACAGGATCGGGAAGTCAGCCATCAATGGCCCAACTCCCGACGGCCCGCGCTGATTCCCGGATCAGTCGTTGTCCCAGTCACGGCGGGGGCCGGTGCGGGCGTCCTGCTCGGCGGCTGACATCCGCGCGGAGGCGAGCAGGCTGACCACGGCCGTGACGGCCAGGGTGCCGATGATCACGACGAGCGAGAGCCAGATCGGGATGTCCGGGGCCCACGCGATGTGGTGCCCACCGTTGATGAACGAGAACTCGTTCTCGTGCATGGCGTGCAGGATCAGCTTCACGCCGATGAAGCCCAGGAGGACCGCCAGACCGTACGAGAGGTAGATCAGTCGCTCCAGGAGGCCGCCGATCAGGAAGTAGAGCTGCCGCAGACCCATCAGCGCAAAGACGTTGGCGGTGAACACCAGGTACGGGTCCTGCGTCAGCCCGTAGATGGCCGGAATGGAGTCCAGCGCGAAGAGCAGGTCCGTCGTACCGAGCGTCAGCACCACCAGGAACATCGGGGTGATCAGGCGCTTGCCGTTCTCCTTGCTGAACAGCTTGGTGCCGTTCCATTCCCTCGTCGCAGGTAGGTGGTCCTGGGCGAACCGCACGAGCCGGTTCTCCTCGTACTCGTCCTCGTCCTCCGCGCCCTCCCGCGCCAGCTTCCAGGCGGTCCACAGCAGGAACGCACCGAAGATGTAGAAGACCCAGCTGAACTGGTTGATCGCGGCCGCGCCGACCACGATGAAGATCGCCCGCATGACCAGGGCGAGGACGATGCCGATCATCAGCGCGGTCTGCTGGTACTTCCTCGGCACCGCGAACTTGTTCATGATGATGAGGAAGATGAAGAGGTTGTCGATCGACAGCGAGTACTCCGTCAACCAGCCTGCGAAGAACTCGGGCCCGGGATGCGGGGAGAGCGCGTGTGGCTCGGCGAAGAGCCACAGGGCGACGCCGAAGATCACCGCGAGCCCGATGAAGAACGCCAGGTGGCGGCTCACCTCGGCCATGCTCGGCTCGTGAGCCCGCCGCGCGATGATGAGCAGGTCGACGAGCAGCACGCCCATCGTCACGACGATTGTGACGAGCCAGACTGTCGGTGAGGCGACCGAGTCGCTCATGGCGTTCATCTAACGAGATCTCCTCCGGAGTGGCCAACGATGCCGATGCACGAGGACGACGTGCGCGGGCATGCTCTGTCTCCGGAGGTCTCTTCCGCCCGGGCAACCGGACCAGTGGCACCGGTCCCGGACAAGTCCGGGACGTGTTGACGACACCACCGTGATGGGAATACTCCCCTCCTGGTGCGTGCCATTCTTTCACGAGCGGCGACGTCAGGTGGCGGCGGCCCCGCCCTCTTCGCTCAGCGGCCGCCGAAGGGGACACCGAGAGCGGCCAGGGCCCGCTCGCCACCATCGAGGGCGGTGAGCACCCAGGTGCCGGTGGGGGTGAGGGTGAACGTGTGCTCGGAGTGTGCGGCCCAGGTGCCGTCGGCGGTCACGACCGTCCAGTCGTCGTCGAGGAGCACGGTGTCCTTGCCGCCGAGGGTGATCATCGGCTCGACGGCCAGGGCCAGGCCCTCCACCAGCCTCGGTCCGCGGCCGGGGCGGCCGAAGTTGGGCACGTTGGGCGGCTGGTGCATCTCGGAGCCGATGCCGTGGCCGACATAGTCCTCGAGGATCCCGTAGCCACCGGCGGAGCGGACGTGTGACTCCACCGCGTGGGAGATGTCGGTGACCCGGCCACCGAGACGGGCAGCGGCGATCCCCCGCCACATGGCTTCCTCGGTGACGCGCATCAGGTCGGTCACCTCGGTGGGCACGACGCCGATCGCCACCGTTATCGCGGCGTCACCGTGCCAGCCGTCGACGATCGCACCGCAGTCGATCGAGAGGACATCCCCGTCGGCCAGCACCCGGTCGCCGGGGATCCCATGGACCACCTCGTCGTTGACCGAGGTGCAGATGGACCCGGGGAAGCCCTGATAGCCCAGGAAGGACGGGGTCGCGCCGGACGTGCGGATGTTGTCCTCGGCCACGCCGTCCAGCTCACCGGTCGTGATGCCCGCACGCACCGTGGCGCGCAGCAGCTCCAGGGTGTTGCCGACGACCAGGCCCGCCTTGCGCATGCCGTCGATCTGCTCTGGTCTCTTGATCTCGATGCCGCGGTCGAGGAGGCCCATCAGTTGTCTCCGTCGTCTTCCGGGTTTCGGGGTCTCGACACGCCGGTCGCGGCTTCGTTCCTCAGCCGCGCGGCTTGCTCGACCACCATCAGCGGATCCGCTGGCGCGTCTCCGCTAGCTCTGGGGGATGACGTCCAGCGCAGCGAAGACGCGCCGGGTGACGTCGTCGACCTCACCCATGCCGTCGACCTCGACGAGCAGGCCGCGGTCACGGTAGACCTCGATCAGCGGCTCGGTCTGCTCGGTGTAGAGCTCCTGGCGGCGCCGGATGACGTCCTCGGTGTCGTCGGCACGACCCTCCACCTGAGCGCGCTGGAGCAGCCGGCTGACGATCTCGTCCTGGTCGACGGTCAGCACCACGACCGCGTCGAGCTGGTGTCCGGTGAACTTGATCATCCCGTCGAGCTCCTCGACCTGCGAGAGCGTGCGCGGGTAGCCATCGAGCAGGAAGCCCGGCTCGGCGTCAGGCTCGTCGATGCGGTTGCGGACCATGAGGTTGGTGACCTCGTCCGGGACGTAGTCACCCGCGTCCATGTAGCGCTTCGCCTCGAGGCCGAGCGGGGTCCCCTTCGTGACGTTCGCCCGGAAGATGTCGCCCGTCGAGATGGCGGGGATTTTGAAGTGCTCGGCGATGAACTTCGCTTGGGTGCCCTTGCCGGCGCCCGGCGGGCCCATGATGATGAGGCGCATTACCGGAGGAATCCTTCGTAGTTGCGCTGCTGGAGCTGGCTCTCGATCTGCTTCACCGTGTCGAGGGCGACGCCCACCATGATCAGGATGGAGGTGCCTCCGAACGGGAAGTTCTGGTTCGCGTTGATGAGCACAAGTGCTATCAGCGGGATCAGGGCAACGAGGCCGAGGTAGAGCGCGCCCGGCAGCGTGATGCGGGACAGGACGTAGGACAGGTAGTCCTCGGTCGGCTTGCCCGCCCGGATCCCGGGGATGAAGCCGCCGTACTTCTTCATGTTGTCGGCCACCTCTTGCGGGTTGAAGGTGATCGAGACGTAGAAGTAGGTGAAGAAGACGATCAGGGCGAAGAACGAGATCATGTAGAGCGGATGGCTGCCGCGGACGAAATAGTCGTTGATCCACTGGACCCACGCCGAGGTGCTGTTCTGGTTGAACTGCACGGCCATGGCCGGCAGGTACAGCAGTGACGAGGCGAAGATGACCGGGATGACGCCCGCCTGGTTCACCTTGAGTGG
>JAOPXC010000426.1 GCA_025965335.1 Nocardioides sp.
TCTGGCAGGAGGGCATCGCCACGTCACCGTCCGGCGAGCAGCTCTGGACCACCCGCTCCTCGATCTTCGTCAAGGGCGAGGGCGGCTGGGGCGGCGACCGCGGCTCGTCGGAGCCCGTGTCGCTCCCGGAGCGCGCGCCCGATGCCGACGCGTCCTACGACGTGACGCCGCAGCAGGCGATGCTCTACCGCCTCTGCGGCGACCGGAACCCGCTGCACGCCGACCCCGACTTCGCCAAGGCGGCCGGATTCCCCGCGCCGATCCTGCACGGGCTGTGCTCCTACGGCATCGTGCTGCGGACCCTCACCGACGAGCTGCTCGGCGGTGACGCCACCTCGGTCGCCGGCTTCGCCGCACGCTTCGCCGGCGTCGTGTTCCCGGGCGAGACGATCCGGGTGCGGGGCTGGACCGAGGACGACCGGATCGTGGCCTCGGCGTCCGTGGCCGGCGGCGAACGCGACGGGTCCCCCGTCCTCGCCGACTGCGTGCTCACCCGCGCCTGAAGCCCCCGCTGGTTGAGGAGGTTGCGCAGCAACCGTCTCGAAACCCGGTGAGCGAAGGCAGGGCGGAGGGCTCTGGGTCGGATCCTTCGGCCGTCAGGACCGCGTGCGGAGGATCTCGACCCCAGGTCCTTCGAGCTCGTCCAGGGCCGACTTCCGCCCGGAGGCGGCGAGGAGCAGCGAGATCGCCGGCCCCTCGACAAGTGGACCGGAGCCGACGGAGAACTCCGTGTCGGTGGCCTTCAGGGTCAGTCCCGCCACCCGCGACTTGCCACCGATGATCGTGTTGCTCCTGGCGTAGAACGCGACCGCCCGGGCGACTTCCGGCAACGGGTACGCGTGCGCGATGCCGAGTGGCCGGCGGATGTCCTCGCCGTGCGTGAACGCCTCGCCCAGCCAGGTCTCCTTGGGTCCAGGCGGAGCGGTACGACGCGGCTCGGCCGCTCGGAACGCCGCCATCGTGGCCAGCGGACCGCCCGCGCCCTCGATCGCGACCTGCTTCGCGGTGAAGTTGTTGAAGTTGAAGCCGGCTCCGGCGAAACGCGTGAGGAACCTCGGTGGCGTCATCTTGGCCGCGGAGAGCAGGTGCGCAAACACGTCATGGACAGTCCACTCGCTGCACAGGGACTGGGTCGCCCACTGCTCGGCGGTCAGATCGGACAGGTCCTCGGCAAGCGCTCTGCGCTCGGCGTGGATCGTGGGCCAGATGCTGTCGGTCACGGCGTCCTCCCCGGGGGGTCCATTGCATCCTCGCACGCCTGGCTACGCGGCGCCGTAGCGTCTGACCAACTCCTCGACGACGTCTGCGGGCGCGGGCATCCTGCCGATCTCGGCCGCGACCACCGCGGCCCGGCGGCCGAAGCGGCCCTCGGCCAGGAGCCGGGTGACGGCCCCGGCGATCGCGTCGCTCGTCGCTTCCGGCGGGGTCAGCACCAGGGCGGCGCCGCTGCGGCCGCCGCCGGCGGCGTTGCGGAACTGGTCGGCGGCCTGGGGCAGGCACAGCTGCGGAAGCCCGCGCGCGAGCGCCCCGAGGAACGTGCCCGACCCGGCATGCGAGGCCACCACGCTGCAGTGCTCCAGGACCTGCGGCTGGTGGACCCAGCGCTCGACACGAACGTTCGCCGGCTGGCTGCCGAGGACCGCCGGGTCGCCGTCCGGCCCGACGGCGACCAGCACCCGCACCGGCAGCGCCGACAGCGCCTCCACGGCGGGGCGCAGGACCGGCGAGTGGTTGCGCACGGTCCCGAGCGTCACGTAGACGAGGGGGCGTCCGTCGTCCTCGAGGTAGTCGGGCACCGTCGCCGGGGCCGGACCGGTGTCCGAGACCGGCCGCAGCGGTTGCCTGGCATCGATGTGATCCATGAGCACGGTCTGCACGGATGGCGGGCAGATGTCGAGGTAGAGCGAGGTGAAGCACCCGGCGTACGGCGGGAGCTCCTGCCCGTGGGCGGCCCACACCGACGCGACCCGCTCGCCGGCCTCGGTGAGGTACGCCGGCGGGATCGCCCCACCGAACGCGTGGGTGACGCTGGGGACGCCGAGCACGGACCCCACCACCGGCGAGGCCAGCTCGCCGTTCTCGTGGATGAGCAGGTCGGGCTGCCACTGGCTCGCCAGCGGCAGCAGCTCGTCGGTCATCAGCGGCGTCAGTGCTGCCCCGAACATGCGGGGGAACACGAACGCCGCCCGGTCGGGGGGTGCGACGCGCTCGGCCTCATCGAGCACCACGCGCCTGGAGTCGTTCAGGACCGTGCCCGCCGGTCCGGTCGGCGCCGTCTCGATCCCGGTGCCCTCCAGCAGGTGGCAGGAGTCGGCACTGACCGCGAACAGAACCTCGTGGCCGGCAGCGAGGAACGCCCGGGCGAGAGGCAGCATCGGGAACACGTGGCCGTAGCCGAACGTCGACGAGAACAGGACGCGCACCGTGATCAGCCGGGCTTCCGGGCCAGCACGTAGAGCCGCTCGCTGGTTTCGTCACGCGCGGTGATCGGGCCCCGGTGGTACCACTCCACGTCGACCAGTCCCGCGGCCTCGACGAGCGCCCGGACCTGCGCCGGGTCGTGGAGCACGAAGTCGAGGGACACCGGATGGTCGAACCACTCGTCCGCGTGCCGCACCTCCGCACCCGCGTGCATCGCAAGCACCAACCAGCCACCGGGCCTCGTCGGTCGCACCAGCGCCGCCACCGCCTCGGGCAGCTCGGACGCCGCCAGGTGGATCAGCGAGTACCACGCGAGCACCGCGCCCCAACCCGAGCTCGTGGGCGGGCGCATCAGTCGGCGCAGGTCGCCGACCTCGTACCTGCCGTCGGGGAACCGGCGGCGGGCCTCGGCCACCATCCCCGGTGACAGGTCGAGACCGGTCGCGTCCGCCCCCGCGTCGGCCAGGAAGTGCGTCACGTGCCCGGGTCCCGACCCGACCTCGACGACCGGCGCGCCGTTGGCAAGCGCGGCCACCCGGCGCAGCAGCCAGGTCTCGAACGGCAGGTCGGCCAGCTCGTCGGCCAACCGCTCGGCGTACGTCACCGCCACGGCGTCGTAGGACGTCTGTACCCGCTTGTCGCGTGCCTGGCCCCCGTCCGCGAGGACGCTGTCGCGGTCGACCGCGGGTGCCGACGTCGTCGCCTCGTCGTTCGGCACCGGACCGAGCACGTGCACCCAGCGCGCGTCCTGCTGACCCCGGCCCCGCTCCAGCTCGCGCAGCAGGGGTTGCGGGCGTCCAGCCATCCGCTGCAGGCACGCCTCGACCTCGGCGCGGTCGGCGAACGGATGCAGCCGCTCGGTACGGGTCCGCAGCTCGCCGGGCGCCTGCGCCCCGCGCAGGAGCAGCACGGTGACCAGCGCGCACTCGTCGGGCTCGAGCGCGAGCCGCTCCTCGAGGACCTGGTGGTACTTCAGGGTCCGTCGTCCGGTGTCGGCCCAGCCGACCCGCACCAGCTCGCGCTGACGGAGCCGCTTGAGTGCCTGCTCGA
>JAOPXC010000352.1 GCA_025965335.1 Nocardioides sp.
GTCAGGCGAAGGGGGCCAGCAGGGTGCGGAGCAGGGCGGCCAGCGTCTTCTGGTCCTTGGCCGGTAGGTCGGTCAGCAGCGCCTTCTCGGCCTCCAGCAGCGCGGTGAACGCGCCGTCGACGGCGGCCTTGCCCTCGGCGGTCAGGCGGACGATGACGCCGCGCCGATCGTCGGGGTCGGGATAGCGCTCCACGAACCCGCGCGCGCCCAGCCGGTCGACGCGGTTGGTCATGGTGCCGCTGGTCACCAGGGTCTCGCGGAGCAGCCGCCCCGGCGACAGCTCGTACGGCTCCCCGGCGCGCCGCAGGGCGGCGAGGACGTCGAACTCCCAGGACTCGATGCCGTGCGCGGTGAACGCCTCCCGGCGGGCCAGGTCGAGGTGCCGGGCGAGCCGGCTGATCCGGCTGAAGACGGCCACGGGCTCGAGGTCGAGGTCGGCACGCTCGCGCGCCCACGCCTCGACCAGCTCGTCAACCTCATCCCGCATGGGATCCGAGTGTACGCGACCTGTCGAGAATCTTGACATCGAGAGAGTTTGCACAGATCATGAAAGTGTCTTGACGTCAAGATAGTGGGGGTTGGTTTCGAGACGGTTGCTGCGCAACCTCCTCAACCACCGACGCTCGCCGACCAACCGCTCAACCACCGACCGCTCAACGACCGGACGCTCAGCGACCGGCCGCCGGCACCGACCCCGCTGCTTCTCGACGCAGACTGATCCTCAAGCCACGACCGGGAGGACGACGATGGCGCACACCTGGGATCCCGAGCAATACCTGACCTACGCCGACGAACGCGGCCGACCGTTCGTCGAGCTGGTCGGGCGGATCGCCGCCGACGCACCGGCCACCGTGGTGGACCTCGGCTGTGGTCCCGGCACCCTGACCGCGCTGCTCCGGGATCGCTGGCCCGACGCCCGCATCGAGGGGGTCGACTCGAGCCCGGAGATGATCGAGGCGGCGCGGCGTACCGACCAGGGGATCACCTTCGAGCTCGCCGACCTGCGGGACTGGCGCCCCGATCAACCGGTCGACGTCCTGGTCTCCAACGCGACCCTGCAGTGGGTGCCCGACCACCTCGACCTGCTGCCGACGCTGCTCGACGCGGTCCGCCCGGGTGGCTGGTTCGCCTGCCAGGTGCCCGGCAACTTCGACGCCCCCAGTCACACGATCAGGCAGGACCTCGCGGCGGAGCCGGCGTACGCGGCCGCGACCCGCGACGTGCACAGCCCGGCCAGCCACGAACCGGCCGTCTACCTCGAGGCCCTGGCCGCTCTCGGCTGCACCGTCGACGTCTGGGAGACGACGTACCTGCACGTCCTCACCGGCGAGGACGCGGTCTTCACCTGGGTGTCGGGCACCGGTGCCGGGCCCACGCTGCAGGCCCTGCCCGACGAGCTCCGCCCGGGTTTCGAGGCCGAGTTCAAGCGCCGGCTGGCGGTGGCCTACCCGACCCGTGACTACGGGGTCGTGCTGCCGTTCCGGCGGATCTTCGTCGTCGCCCGGAAGCCGGAGGCCGCGAGGTGATGCGCCTCCACCACGTCCAGGTCGCCTGCCCGCCGGGCGGCGAGGAGGCCGCGCGCCGGTTCTACGGCGACGGGCTGGGCATGACCGAGGTCGAGAAGCCGGCGGAGCTCGCGGCGCGTGGCGGCGCGTGGTTCCGTGCGTACGACGCGGCCGGCGGCGTCGTCGCGGAGATCCACGTCGGCGTCGAGGAGCCGTTTGCCCCGGCCCGCAAGGCGCACCCGGCCCTCCTGCTGGAGGACGTGCGTGCCCTCGAGGCAACCGCCGCCCGCCTGGCCGGCCTGGGCTTCGAGGTGGACTGGAGCCAGCGCCACACGTTCCCGGGCTATGAGCGGTTCCACACCTTCGACGAGCACGGCAACAGGCTCGAGGCCCTGGGGGCGTGATCCCGGCGGGTGCAGTCCGTGGTGCCGCATCGCAAGTCGCACCACAAGCAGACAGGTTCGCGACCGGCCGTGGACGACCCCTCGGGGGAAGCGGGGGGAGCTCCTCCCGAGGAGCCGACCAAGGTCGGCAGACTCGTGTCTGCGATGCCACCGGGGGATCGAGGGGTGACAAACCCTAGCAAGTGCTTGGTCCAGTTCTGAGACAGGACGCGCCTGAGCCCGGGCCGCGAAATCGCCTGGCCGCAGAAGTTACCGAGCGGTAATGTTCGTTGCATGAGCCAGGTTCTCACCCTGTGGCACAAGACCAGCACGCTGCCACTGATCGGCGGTGCCGTCGGCAAGCGCGTGTTCTCCTTCGCGTTCGCGCAGAAGGCGCCGTACTTCGCCAGCATCCGCCCGCGCTTCGTCGACATCCGGCCCAACTACGCCGAGCTCGTGATCCCTAAGCGGCGCGGGGTCCACAACCACCTCAAGACCGTGCACGCCATCGCGCTGTGCAACGGGCTCGAGGCCGCGATGGGCGCGCTCGCCGAGGCCACCATCCCGGGCGACAAGCGGTGGATCCCCAAGGGTATGGACGTCAGCTACACCGCCAAGGCGACCAGCGACATCACCTGCAGCGCCGAGACCGACCCCGGACAGTGGACCTCCGACGACCCGGACCTCCCGGTCCGCGTCAGGGGCGTCCGCGACGACGGCACCGTGGTCATCGAGGGCGTCATCAGGCTCTGGGTCACCCCCAGGAACCCCTGACCCGGCGCTTGTCGGATTCGGGCCGTGCCATGGGCGCGCCGTACCCTTGTCCGGCCATGTCAGTCGAGCCGCGCACCTACGAAGTCCGCACCTACGGGTGCCAGATGAACGTCCACGACTCCGAGCGCCTTACCGGGCTCCTCGAGGCCGCGGGCTACACCCCCGCGCCGACCGGCGACCGGGCCGACGTGGTCGTGTTCAACACCTGCGCGGTCCGCGAGAACGCCGACAACAAGCTCTACGGCAACCTGTCGCACCTCGCGCCGATCAAGGCCGCCAACCCCGGGATGCAGATCGCGGTCGGCGGCTGCCTGGCCCAGAAGGACCGCTCGACGATCACGGCCAGGGCGCCGTACGTCGACGTGGTCTTCGGCACCCACAACATCGGCTCGCTGCCCGCACTGCTGGAGCGCGCCCGGGTGCAGGAGGAGGCGCAGGTCGAGATCCTCGAGTCGCTCGAGGTGTTCCCGTCCACGCTGCCGACCAAGCGCGAGTCGGCGTACGCCGC
>JAOPXC010000354.1 GCA_025965335.1 Nocardioides sp.
CTCAACCGTGGGTGGCCGCAGAGCGAGCCGCTGCTCGACGAGCTCTTCCGGTTGCGGCACGAGCGCGCGAACCTGGTCGGCTACGCCACCTGGGCCGACTACGACTCCGACGTCAAGATGATCGGGAAGGGCGAGGCGATCCCGGGGTTCATCGACCGGATCGCGGAGGCGGCCGCGGCCCCGGCCCGGCGAGACCTCGAGGTACTGCTGGCCCGCTTCCGCCAGGACGTGCCGGACGCGGACACGATCACCAGGGCGGACGCGACCTACTACGAGGAGCTGGTCCGCAAGGAGCAGCTCGACGTCGACGCCCAGCTGACTCGGACCTATTTCGACTTCGAGAAGGTCCGCCAGGGCCTGCTGGACGTGACCGGACGGCTGTTCGGCCTGCGCTACGAGCTGGTGGCCGACGCCGGCACCTGGGACCCGGACGTCACGACGTACGACGTGCTGCCCGCGGACGACGGCGAGGCGATCGGTCGCATCCACCTGGACCTGCACCCCCGCGAGGGCAAGTACAAGCACGCAGCCCAGTTCACGCTGGCCGACGGGGTCGCCGGACGGCAGCTGCCGGAGGGTGTGCTGGTCTGCAACTTCTCGCGCGGCTTGATGGAGCACGACCAGGTGGTCACGCTCTTCCACGAGTTCGGCCACCTCGTGCACCACGTGCTCGGCGGGCACGTCGAGTGGGACCGCTTCGCGGGGGTCGCCACCGAGTGGGACTTCGTGGAGGCGCCGAGCCAGATGCTCGAGGAGTGGGCCTGGGACGCCACCGTCCTGCGGAGCTTCGCCACCAACGCCGCGGGCGAGCCGATCCCGGCCGACCTGGTCGAGCGGATGCGCTCGGCCGACGACTTCGGCAAGGGCCTGCACGCGCGCGGGCAGATGTTCTACGCCGCCATGTCCTACTGGTTCCACACCGACCAGCCCGAGGACCTGACCGCGGCGATGAAGGACCTGCAGGCGAAATACTCGCCGTACCCCTGGATCGAGGGGACCCACATGTTCGCCAGCTTCGGGCACCTGGGCGGCTACTCCTCGGGCTACTACACCTACATGTGGTCGCTCGTGATCGCCAAGGACCTCTTCTCCGCCTTCGACCGCGACAACCTGTTCGACCCGGAGGTCGCGGGCCGCTACCGCGACCGGGTCCTGGCGCCCGGCGGCAGCCGCGACGCCGCCGACCTGGTGGCCGACTTCCTGGGCCGCCCGTACACGTTCGACGCGTACGCCGAGTGGCTCGCCCGCTAGGACGCTGTCCCTTCGCTGGTCGAGGGGGTTGCGCAGCGCAACCGCCAGTGCCGGTCCCGAAACCCCTCTTGAATACGGGTATCCGTCGACGTACGCTCACGATATATCGCGAACAGTCGCCGATAGTCACTGGGGCGTCGAGCCGACCGCGAGACCGGAACCGAAAGGAGTCCTGCCATGGGACACCAGGGATTCAACAGGCAGTGGGCCCGTCACCTCGAAGAGCAGTGGAACCAGCACCGGAGCGGGCCCGGCCCGTGGGGCGCCTGGGGTGGCGGACCCGGTCGGGGGCGACCCGGCCACCAGGGACCCCCACCGTGGGTGTCCGGACTCTTCGGCCTCGCCCAGGGCGAGCAGCGTCGCGGCCCGCGGGTCCGGCGCGGCGACGTCCGCGCCGCGATCCTCGACGTGCTCCGCACGTCGGCCGAGACGGGCGAGCCGGTCAACGGCTACCAGGTCATCCAGCAGATCGCCGAGCGGAGCAACGGGGCCTGGCGCCCCAGCCCCGGCTCGGTCTACCCGACCATCCAGCAGCTCGAGGACGAGGGCCTCGTCGAGACCGACGCCGACCGCGGCCGCCGCAGCCTGCGGCTGACCACGGCGGGACAGGAGTACGTCGGGGCCAACCCCGCCGAGCTCGCCGCCGTGTGGACCCCGTTCGAGGAACCCGACCGCGAGGAGCAGGGCGCGGGCTTCGGCGACCTCAAGCCGGAGATCGGGCAGGTGATGGGAGCGGTGTGGCAGATCGTGACGACGGGTTCGCCGCAGCAGCGCCGGGCCGCCGTCGACATCCTGGTCGAGACCCGTCGCAAGCTGTATGGCGTCCTGGCCGACGGTGACGAGGCCGAGCCCGACACCGACGACGACGGCGCCGACGCTGCCGAGACCGGGGAGGGTGACGAGGCATGAGCGAGCGGCACGTGCGGATCGGCGATGCCGAGCGCGAGCAGGCCGCGGCCGCCCTGGGCGAGCACTTCGCCCAGGGTCGGCTGACCCTCGAGGAACACGCGGAGCGGCTCGACCAGATCTGGTCGGCCCGGACCCACGGTGACCTCGAGCCGATCTTCCGGGACCTCCCGGGTCAGCCGGCCCGCTCGAGCACCACGCGTGCGCCGCGCAGCCCCTGGCAGGGCTTCCGCACGAGCCGGCGCGGCCTGCCCTTCCCGGTCTTCCCCGTGCTCGCGCTCCTCGTGATCCTGACGATCGTGACGCATGCCCCGATCATCCTGTTCGGGCTGATCGTCTTCTGGGTGCTGACGTCGCGGCACCGCCTCCACCGGTGGTCCAGCCGGCGCTGACGCTGCGAGGTCGGTCTGGCTCCGGCGCGGATGCATGCGAAGGGGTGACTCGGGTCACCTCAAGGGCAACCGACTGGGAGGTTCACCCATGGCCCACGCATCCCCTGGTGCCGGCAGTTCGTCGCGAGGACTCTGGCTTCTCATCTACCTGTTGCTCCTCCCGGCGGTCGTCGTACCGCTGCTCGTCCCGCTCTACGACAAGACCGACCCGACGTTGTTCGGGTTCCCGTTCTTCTACTGGTTCCAGTTCGCCCTGATCCCGTGTGCCGCGGCCCTCACGTTCGCGGCCTACCTGGTTTCGAAGGTGGCGGACGCGAGGGATCGGGGCGAGCGATGAGCGGCGTAGCGGTCGGCGTCTTCGTCTTCCTCTTCCTGCTCGTCACCGTGCTCGGCTTCGCGGCGGCGCGCTGGCGCCGGGTCGCCTCGCTCGACACCCTCGACGAGTGGGGCCTGGGTGGCCGTGGCTTCGGGACCTTCATCGCGTGGTTCCTGATCGGCGGTGACATCTACACGGCGTACACGTTCATCGCGGTGCCCGCGACGTTGTACGCCGGCAGCGTGGTCGGCTTCTTCGCGGTGCCGTACACGATCGTCGTCTACCCGTTGATCTTCCTGTTCCTGCCTCGGCTCTGGTCGGTCTCGCACCGGCACGGTTACGTCACGCCCGCCGACTTCGTGGCGGGGCGCTACGACAGCAAGCCGCTCGCGCTCGCCGTCGCCGTGACCGGCATCCTCGCGACGATGCCCTACATCGCCCTGCAGCTGGTCGGCATGCAGGTGGTGCTCGAGGTGATGGGCCTCGGCACCAACAGCGACAACTGGCTCGTCAAGGATCTGCCGCTGTTCCTGGCGTTCGCCGTGCTCGCGGCCTACACCTACGCCTCCGGTCTCCGCGCGCCCGCGCTGATCGCATTCGTCAAGGACACGCTGATCTACCTCGTCATCATCGTCGCGGTGATCTACCTGCCCTCGCAGGTGGGTGGCTGGGACAACGTCTTCGCCGCGGCCACCGACAGCTTCGCGGCGTTCAACGGCGACAACGCCGACGCGATCGCTTCGGGTGCGGTCCCGGGCAAGGGCGCGATTCCGCCGCCCGCCGCGCACTGGGCCTACGCCACGCTCGCGCTCGGCTCGGCGCTCGCGCTGTTCATGTACCCCCACTCGATCACCGGCGTGCTGTCCACGCGCAGCCGCAAGGTGATCCGGCAGAACGCCGCGCTGTTGCCGGCGTACTCGTTCCTGCTCGGGCTGCTCGCCCTGCTCGGTTTCGTCGCGATCGCCGCCGGCGTCAAGGTGGAGAACGCCCAGCAGTCGGTCCCGCAGTTGTTCGAGCAGGAGTTCCCACCGTGGTTCGCGGGGGTCGCGTACGCGGCGATCGTGATCGGTGCGCTGGTGCCGGCCGCGATCATGTCGATTGCGGCCGCGAACCTGTGGACGCGCAACGTCTACCGGGCCTTCATCAAGCCGGACGCGACACCGAAGCAGGAGGCCACGCAGAGCAAGGTGATCTCGCTGGTGGTGAAGTTCGGCGCGCTGCTCTTCGTGCTGGCCCTGCCCAACAAGTTCGCGATCAACCTGCAGCTCCTCGGCGGGGTCTGGATCCTGCAGACGCTGCCGGCGATCGTGGTCGGCCTCTACACGCGGTGGCTCCACCGGTGGGCGCTGCTCGCGGGGTGGGCGGTCGGCTTCGCCTACGGCACCTGGCTCGCGTACGGCGTCGAGGTGCCCGGCGATCCGGGCAGCCACTTCGGGGGTCCGCTGGTGGTGTTCCCCGGCACCGACACCAAGGTGTACATCGCGCTGGTGGCCTTCATCGCCAACCTGGTCGTCGCCGTGGGGCTCACGCTGCTCTTCCGGGCGTTCAAGGTCGACCCGGGCGTCGACCAGACCCTTGCCACTGACTACACGGTCGAGGCCGGTGACCCGGGGGTGGCCCCGGAGCTGGATCCGCACCAGCCGGCGCACGCCTGACGCCGTACCTGCTCCTCTAGGCTCGGCGGCGTGACCACGCCGTCGTTCGATCTCGACCAGGACCACCTCGACCTCCGTGAGTGGGTGCACACGTTCGCCGCCGACGTGATCCGGCCGGCGGCCTCGGAGTGGGACGAGAAGGAGGAGTTCCCCTGGCCGGTCCTCGAGGAGGCGGCCAAGATCGGGCTGTACTCACTCGACTTCTTCGCCACTCAGTCCTTCGACGAGACCGGGCTCGGCATCCCGGTCGCCATGGAGGAGCTCTTCTGGGGTGACGCCGGCATCGGGCTGTCCATCGTCGGTACGGCGCTCGCGGCCGCCGGTCTCCGGGCCAACGGCACCGACGAGCAGGTGGGCGAGTGGGCACCGCAGATGTTCGGATCGCCCGGCGACCTGAAGCTGGGCGCGTTCTGCTCCTCCGAGCCGGACGCCGGCTCCGACGTCGGCGCGATGCGGACGCGGGCGGTCTACGACGGGGCCACCGACGAATGGGTGCTCAACGGCACGAAGACGTGGGCCACCAACGGCGGGCTCGCCGACATCCACGTGGTCACGGCGGTCGTCGACCCGTCGCTGCGGACCCGAGGGCAGGCCAGCTTCGTCGTGCCGCCCGGGACCAGGGGACTGAGCCAGGGGCAGAAGTTCTCCAAGCACGGCATCCGGGCCTCGCACACCGCCGAGGTGGTGCTCGACCAGTGCCGCGTTCCCGGCCGCTGCCTGCTCGGCGGCAAGGAGAAGCTCGACGCCCGGCTGGCCAAGGCCCGCGACGGCGCCCGCTCGGGTGGATCGAACTCCTCGATGGCGACGTTCGAGCGGACCCGGCCGGCGGTTGGCGCGCAGGCCATCGGTATCGCGCGAGCGGCCTATGAGGTGGCGCTGGACTACGCGAAGACCCGCGAACAGTTCGGCAAGGCGATCATCGAGAACCAGGCGATCGCGTTCGCGTTGGCGGACATGAAGGTGTCCATCGACGCCTCGCGGTTGCTGGTGTGGCGGGCGGCGTGGATGGCCAGCCAGGGCAAGCGCTTCGAGAACGCCGAGGGCTCGATGTCGAAGCTCTTCGCAGGCGAGACCGCGGTCAAGGTGACCACCCAGGCCATGCAGATCCTCGGCGGCAACGGCTTCACGCGCGAGTACCCCGTCGAGCGGATGAACCGCGACGCAAAGATCTACACGATCTTCGAGGGCACCTCCGAGATCCAGCGGCTCGTCATCGCCCGAGCGATCTCGGGCGCCCCGATCCGCTGATCACCCACCGCACCGCTGGTTGAGCAGCGAGCGCCAGCGACCCACGCTGGTTGAGCAGCGAGCGCCAGCGAGCGTCGTCGAAACCCGTGCAGGCCAGGCAGGGCGTCTTCACCCGAGGGTGGTTGAGCAGCGAGCGTCAGCGAGCGTCGTCGAAACCGCGGTAGGCCAGGCAGGGCGTCTGCACCCGGCGGTGGTTGAGCAGCGAGCGCCAGCGAGCGTCGTCGAAACCCCGGTAGGCCAGGCAGGGCGTCTGCACCCGGCGGTGGTTGAGCAGCGAGCGCCAGCGAGCGTCAGCGAAACCCCGGTAGGCCAG
>JAOPXC010000005.1 GCA_025965335.1 Nocardioides sp.
AAGATCCGCAACGCGCAGCTGCAGAAGGTCCCGTTCATGATGATCGCCGGCAACGACGACATCGAGGCCGGCGCCGTGTCGTTCCGCTACCGCGACGGCCGCCAGGACAACGGTGTGCCGATCGACGTCGCGATCGCCCGGGTGCTCGCTGCGGTCGAGTCACGCGAACAGGTCTGACAACGGCGTGCGACGGATCCTGGCCGGGATGATCGTCGCCGCAGTCCTGCTCGGCGGGTGCGACGGCGCCGGTCGCGATCCGGCGTCCGCCCCGCCCTCGCTGAGCGTGGGGGAGGCGAGCACACCGGCCGAGGTGGTGCCGCCGCCGCTCAAGAAGGGGGCAGAGCGGCGTACCAAGGAGCTCCGCAAGCTGCGCAGGCTGGCGGAGCAGGCCGCGGCGGACCTGCCGGTGAATGCCGTCCCCGAGTTCCCGGGGCCCGTGCTCGGAGCTGACATGAGCTGGCCGCAGTGCCCCCGGGGCATGGGCATCCCCGAGAAGGGGTCGCGCGGCGCGCCACTCCCGCTCGACACCGCTCGCTACGTCGTCCTCGGGCTCACCAACGGGCCGGGCCTCACGCCCAACCCCTGCCTGGCCCAGCAGGTCGAGTTCGTCCGGGAGCGGAAGCTGCTCGCCGCCGCGTACGCCGTGGCCAGCTACCCGGACGCGGCCGCGCTCGCGCGCGACGGCCAGGTGGGGCCGTACGACGGCAGCAACCCGTTCGGCGCGCTGGCCAACGCCGGCTACCAGCAGGCCCGCTACAACGTCGCGTCGATGGCCAGCGCCGGGCTCGTGTCACCCGTCCTGTGGATCGACGTGGAGCCGGTCCCCGACTTCGAGTGGAGCTCCGACACGGTGGCCAACGCGGCGGTCGTCCAGGGCGCCGCCCGCGGCTACACCGACAGCGGCCTCCGGGTGGGTGTGTACTCCACGCCGAGCCTGTGGACCGGCGTGGTCGGCAACCTCGCCCTCGGGGTGCCCGAGTGGCGCGCGGCCGGCCAGACCTCTCGGGCCGAGGCGACCAGACGGTGCGGCCCGGACTGGGTGATCCAGGGCGGGCAGGCGGTACTCGGTCAGTGGGTCGAGCTGGGGCGGGACCAGAACATCACGTGCCCCGGCGTGCACCGCGACCTGGGGCTCTGGTTCCACCAGTACTGACCCCGCCGCACGAACAGCTGCGGCGACATCGACGAGCCCCTGCGCGTGCCGGAGAGGCCGGCCTGTGTCCCGCTACGCTGGCGGCCCGGAATCGGCGGGAGGAGCGGAGCTGAGATGTCGACCACTGGTGAGGCGGGTCCGCGCCCCGTGAACGGGCCGGGTGACCCGGGGGAGGTCGGCAGCCAGGACGGGATCGGGGAGCCCGACCAGCTCGACCGGCTCTGGACCCCGCACCGGATGGCCTACATCCGCGGGGAGAACAAGCCGTCCGACGCGACCTCGGGGGAGTGCCCGTTCTGTCGCATCCCGAAGCTCGCGGACGTCGACGGGCTGATGGTGCACCGCGGGGGCCTGGCGTACGCCGTCCTGAACCTCTACCCCTACGCCCCCGGGCACCTGATGATCTGTCCCTACCGGCACGTGGCCGACTACACCGACACCACCGACGAGGAGGCCGCGGAGATCGCGGACCTCACCAAGACCGCGATGCGGGTGATCCGCTCGGTCTCGGGCGCGGGCGGCTTCAACATCGGCATGAACCAGGGCCACATCGCGGGCGCCGGCATCGCCGCCCACCTGCACCAGCACGTCGTACCCCGCTGGCCCGGCGACCAGAACTTCATGCCGATCATCGGCCGCACCAAGACGCTGCCCGAGCTGCTCACCGACACCCGAGCGCTGCTCGCTGACGCCTGGCGGTGACGATCAGACCCGGTCCAGCACCCGAGGGTGCGGGTGCGCCTCCTCGCGGAGCTGGAAGGCCAGGATCGCCGGGTTGACGATGTGGCCGTCGCGGATCTCGATGGCCCGGCTGATCGTCTCGTCGGCATCCCAGGAGGCCGGCCCGTCGAGCACGGTGCGCAGGAACGGGATGAGCGCCCGGCTGTTCTCCCACGTCGCGGAGTCCCAGAGGTACGACGGGCTGTGGTCGACCGCGTAATAGAGGACGTGGTCGCCCACCTCGAACGCCGGCTCGTCGAACGTCGTCGGGCGGGCCCAGCTGAACCCCATGCCGAGGTCGCAGGAGACGTCGACGATGACGCTGCCCCGTCGGAAGGCGGTCAGGTCCTCGGTCTGCAGGTAGACCAGGGGTGCCGCGGTGTCCTGCAGCGTGCAGTTGACGACGATGTCGTTCTCGGCGAGGTACGGCGCGAGCGGCACCCGGCCCCGGTCGGTGATGACGTGGCTGAGGTGCGGCGCTTCCGGGTCGTGGTCGAACTGGCGGATCAGCACCGAGTGGATCGGTGAGCCGACGGCGGCAACCCCACGGTTGGTGAGCACCGCGATGTCGTGCACCCCATGGGCGTTGAGCGCGGTCACGGCCCCACGAGCGGTGGCGCCGAAACCGATCACGACGGCGCTCAGGCGCCGCCCGTAGTTGCCGGTCACACCGGCCAGCTGCAGGGAGTGAAGCACCGAGCAGTAGCCGGCCAGCTCGTTGTTCTTGTGGAACACGTGCACGCCGACGGCTCCGTCACGGGTCCAGTGGTTCATGGACTCGAACGCGATCAGCGTGAGGCCGCGGTCGACCGCGACCTGGGTCAGCTCGCTGTCCTGGACGCAGTGCGGCCAGCCCCACAGGATCTGGCCGGGGCGCAAGGACTGCACATCGGCAAGCTGCGGCTTGGGGAGGAGGACGACGTCCGCCTCGGCGATCACCTGGTCGCGCGGCGCCAGTCCGCGCACGAGCGCGGCGAGCTCCTCGTCGGCGTACCCGAACTTCTCGCCGTAGCCGGTCTCCAGCGTGATCCGCGCCCGCAGATCGGCGTCGAGGGTGGGCAGATGGGCCGGGTGCAGGGGGAGCCGGTGCTCGTTCTCCTTCGCCGACGACCCCACCACCCCGAGGCTCAGGAGGGGCATCGGAGCGGTCAGCGCTTCTTCCCGGTGAGCTTCTCCATCGAGCTGGTGTCGTTCCCGTTGGCCTTGTCGCGCTTCTCGGTGCGCTTCTCCTTGATGGACTTCCCGGATTTCTTGGACATACCTTGCCGCGGCGACTTGTCGCTCATGGGGATTCCTCTGCTGGGCAGCCTGAATGGCTCCGTGTCCAGACAGTACGCCCACGACGGAGGCGAGGCTCGGCCGTGGCGTCGGACCCCGGTAGCCTGCTCCCGCCATGTTGGAACGTTTCCGCGCCTTCTGGACCAAGGTCCTCTCGCCCATCGCCCACCTGCTGATCAGGATGGGCGTCAGCGCCGACGCCGTGACCCTGGTGGGGACGATCGGGGTGTGTGCGGGTGCCCTCGTGTTCTTCCCGATCGGCATGCTGCTCACCGGCGTCCTGGTGATCACGGCGTTCGTGTTCAGCGACCTGCTCGACGGCCACATGGCTCGCCTCACCGGCAAGTCGAGCAGGTTCGGCGCCTTCCTCGACTCGACGCTCGACCGCATCGGCGACGGCGCGATCTTCACCGGCCTCGCGCTCTACTTCGCCGGTGACGGTGACAGCCGGCTCTACCTCGTCCTGTGTCTCGTCTGCCTGGTGATGGGCGGCGTGACGTCGTACGCCCGGGCGAAGGCGGAGGGTCTCGGCTTCCAGGCGAAGGTCGGGATCGCCGAGCGCGCGGACCGTCTGGTCGCGATCCTGGTGATGACCGGCCTGGCCGCCCTGTTGGACCTGCCGATCCTGATGTACGTCACGTTGTGGGCGCTGGCGGCCGCGAGCACGGTCACGGTCGTCCAGCGGATCTGGGTGGTGCGCAAGCAGGCGCTCGCGCTGCCACCCGAGACCGCCTCGGGCGCCCAGCTCTCGTGAAGTTCGCCCGGGCGGGCTGACCCGGCGGCGTCGCCGTACGATTGGGTCATGGTTGACAGCACCGAGCACGGCTCGACGGACGGCACCACCGGAACCATGCGCGTGAAGCGCGGCATGGCCGAGATGCTCAAGGGCGGCGTGATCATGGACGTGGTCACGGCCGAGCAGGCCAAGATCGCCGAGGACGCCGGAGCGGTGGCCGTGATGGCCCTCGAGCGGGTGCCCGCCGACATCCGCGCCCAGGGCGGCGTGAGCCGGATGAGCGACCCGGACATGATCGACTCGATCATCGAGCAGGTCTCGATCCCGGTGATGGCGAAGGCCCGGATCGGCCACTTCGCCGAGGCGCAGGTGCTGCAGAGCCTGGGTGTGGACTACATCGACGAGTCCGAGGTGCTGACCCCGGCCGACTACGCGAACCACATCGACAAGTGGGCCTTCACCGTGCCGTTCGTGTGCGGTGCCACCAACCTCGGAGAGGCGTTGCGCCGGATCACCGAGGGCGCGGCGATGATCCGTTCCAAGGGCGAGGCCGGCACCGGGGACGTGTCCAACGCCGTCACCCACATGCGCACGATCCGCCGGCAGATCCGCCGCATCGGCGCGCTCGAGCCCGATGAGCTGTTCGTCGCCGCCAAGAAGCTCCAGGCGCCGTACGCGCTCGTCAAGGAGGTCGCGGAGCTGGGCAAGCTGCCGGTCGTGCTGTTCACCGCCGGTGGCATCGCCACGCCGGCCGACGCCGCGATGATGATGCAGCTGGGCGCGGAAGGCGTGTTCGTGGGCTCGGGGATCTTCAAGTCCGGGAACCCGGCGCAGCGCGCCGAGGCGATCGTGAAGGCCACCACCTTCCACGACGACCCCGACGTCGTCGCCAAGGTCTCGCGTGGCCTGGGTGAGGCCATGGTCGGCATCAACGTGGAGGACATCCCGCAGCCGCACCGCCTCGCCGAGCGCGGCTGGTGAACCCGGCCGCGGCCGCCATGCTCCGCGCCGGCTCGCCGGGAGCCTGACCGATCGGTTGCCGCACATGGCCCACTCGGGCCATCTGTCCGCATTCCTCCCCGATGACCGGACCCGTGGTCGACCATCAGAGGCGGAGTTTGGGCACGGAGGGGTGCCCAGGCCCGATCGGGGGGGATACCGACATGCAGAAAAGCATCAAGGGTGCATTGGCGGCTGGGGTGGGAGGCGTTCTGCTTCTCGGCGGCGCCGGCACGCTGGCCTACTGGACGGGCAGCACGGACGTCATCGGCGGGGCCATCGACTCGGGTTCGTTGAGCCTCACCCAGGGGACCGGACAGATCTGCTCCGACTGGACCCTGGACAGCGCCGGCGGCTCGACGACGTACACACCCGGCAGCACGCTCGTCGTCCCGGGCGACCTCATCACCAAAACCTGCGACTACACGGTGAATGCCACGGGCGCGCACCTCAGCGCCACGGTCGGGCTCGAGGCGCCGGCGATCAGCGGAGGAAATGCCCTGGCGTCGGCCCTGACTCCGAGCGCTACCTACACGCTCGCCGGCGCGACCATTGCTGACGGTGAGACCATCGACGACACCGCAGATGGCCAAGAGCTCACCGCCCTGGTGACGGTCACGTTCGAGTCGGCGACCTCGGGCACCACCGGCCAGGACATGGCCGCGGCGCTTGGTGACCTCACGGTCTCGCTGACGCAGACCCACTCGTAAGCGCCGTCGTCGTGCGCTGGGCTTGGCGGCTGGTGGGCTGGCTTGTGATCCTCGCCGTCGTGGCGTCGGTGACGCCCGCGGTGCTTGTTCCGCGTCTCGGTGGCGGCACGCCCTATACGGTC
>JAOPXC010000025.1 GCA_025965335.1 Nocardioides sp.
GGCGGAGCAAGGAGGCCGTTCGGCCTCGCCAGACGCCGGCAGTCGGCGACGCAGCAACGAAAGGTATCCCCATGAAGATGCAGTCCCGACGACTTGCCGCGCTCGTCGCGGTGGGTCTCACCGCCACCCTGTCCATGACCGCCTGCGGCAACAAGAACGACGCCAACGGAGCCAGCGGAGCCAGCGGCGGAAGCAACACCGCCGCGGCCTCGATCACGTTCCTCCCGAAGAACCTCGGAAACCCCTACTTCGACACCAGCGACGCCGGTGGCAAGAAGGCGATCGACGAGCTCGGCGGCACCTATGCCGAGGTCGGTCCCGACACGGCCACGCCGGACTCGCAGGTGCAGTTCATCAACACCGCCGCCCAGCAGGGCGTCGACGCGCTGGTGGTCTCCGCCAACGACCCGAACGCGATCTGCTCCGCCCTCAACGACGCGAGCTCCGCCGGCACCAAGATCGTCACGTTCGACTCCGACACCGACCCGTCCTGCCGCGACCTCTATGTCAACCAGGCCGACGCCGCCGGCATCGCCAAGGTCCAGGTCGACATGATCGCCCAGCAGATCGGTGACTCCGGCGAGGTGGCGATCCTGTCGGCCGCGGCCAACGCGACCAACCAGAACGCCTGGATCGACCTCATGAAGAAGGACCTGGCGGACAACCACCCGAACATCACGCTCGTCGACACGGTGTACGGCGACGACGACGACCAGACCTCGTTCGACAAGACCGCAGCGCTCCTGCAGTCGCACCCGAACCTGAAGGGCATCATCTCGCCGACCACGGTCGGCATCGCCGCAGCCGCCCGCTACCTCTCGACCTCGGACGCCAAGGGCAAGGTCGCGCTCACCGGACTCGGCACGCCGAACCAGATGCGCGAGTACGTCAAGGACGGCACCGTCACCGAGTTCGCGCTGTGGAACCCGGCCGACCTGGGCTACCTGGCCGCCTACGCCGCCGATGCCCTCGTCAAGGGCGACATCACCGGTGCCGAGGGTGACACGTTCTCCGCCGGAGACCTCGGGGAGTACACGGTTGGCGCCGACTCGGTGGTCCTTCTCGGGGACCCCTTCAAGTTCAACAAGGGCAACATCGACGACTTCGACTTCTGAGTCGCTGCACCACCCCGTCCGGTCGGTGGCCCGCGGGCTACCGACCGGCCGGGGCCGGCCCTGACGACCACGGAGGAGTTCCGATGCGGGTCTGTTTCCAGCTCCAGGTCAAGGCCGACCGGATCGACGAGTACCGCTCGCGGCACGCCGAGGTCTGGCCCGAGATGCTCACCGCCCTGGCAGAGACGGGGTGGCACAACTACTCGCTGTTCCTGCGGGGCGACGGCCTGCTCATCGGCTACGTCGAGACCCCGTCGCTCGAGTTGGCGCTCGCGGACATGGCCCGCACCGAGGTCAACGCTCGATGGCAGACGGAGATGGCCGAGTTCTTCGAGCAGCTCGAGGGCCAGGCGCCGGACGAGGGGTTCCTCGTCCTCGAGGAGGTCTTCCACCTGGAGGACCAGCTCCACCAGATCAACCACCGGAACGACCAGATGGACGACGACGCACCGAGAAGTGATGTGAAATGACGACCTTCGCTGAGATCGCACCCCTCCTGGAGGGGCAGGCCATCGAGGTCCCTTCGTGGGCCTACGGGAACTCCGGCACCCGGTTCAGGGTCTTCGGGAGCCCTGGCACCCCCCGCACCGTCGAGGAGAAGATCGCCGACGCGGCCGCCGTCAACCGGTTCACCGGGCTCGCGCCGATGGTGTCCCTCCACATCCCCTGGGACCTTGTGGACGACTGGGCGGCGCTCAAGGCGTACGCCGAGGCCCTCGGCATCGGCCTCGGCACCATCAACTCCAACACGTTCCAGGACGACGACTACAAGCTCGGCGCCCTCACGCACACCGACCCCGCGGTCCGCCGGAAGGCGATCGACCACCACCTCTCCTGCATCGACGTGATGGACCAGACGGGGTCGCGGGACCTGAAGATCTGGCTCGCCGAGGGCACCAACTACCCGGGCCAGGGCGACATGCGCGGACGCCAGGACCGGCTCGCCGAGAGCCTCGGAACCATCTACGAGCGGATCGGTCCCGACCAGCGTCTCGTGCTCGAGTACAAGTTCTTCGAGCCGGCGTTCTACCACACCGACGTACCGGACTGGGGCACGTCGTACGCCCACGTCAGCGCGCTCGGCGAGCGCGCGCTCGTCTGCCTCGACACCGGTCACCACGCCCCCGGAACCAACATCGAGTTCATCGTGGCCCAGCTGCTGCGCCTCGGAAAGCTCGGCTCGTTCGACTTCAACAGCCGCTTCTACGCCGATGACGACCTGATCGTCGGCGCCGCCGATCCGTTCCAGCTCTTCCGGATCCTCGTCGAGGTGATCCGGGGCGGCGGCTACGGGCCGGACAGCGGGGTCGCGTTCATGCTCGACCAGTGCCACAACATCGAGAAGAAGATCCCGGGGCAGATCCGCTCGGTGCTCAACGTCCAGGAGATGACCGCCCGGGCGCTCCTCGTCGATACCGAGGCCCTGAGGGTGGCGCAGGGGGCCGGTGACGTGCTCGGCGCCAACGAGATCTTCATGGACGCGTTCTACACCGACATCAGGGCCGACCTCGCCGGCTGGCGCGAGGAGCGGGGCCTCGCCGGCGACCCGCTCCGCGCGTTCGCCGAGAGCGGCTACCAGGACAAGATCGAAGCGGACCGCGTCGGCGGTACCCAGGCAGGATGGAACTGATGATGAGCACGACCCCCTCGAACAAGACCGCGGCCCAGCTGGTCGAACGCTCGAACCGGCTCGGCGCTGACCCGCGCAACACCAACTACGCGGGCGGCAACACGTCGGCCAAGGGCACAGAGACCGACCCGGTCACCGGGGAGCCCGTCGAGCTGCTCTGGGTGAAGGGCTCCGGTGGCGACCTGGGCACCCTGACCGAGCGCGGCCTGGCGGTGCTCCGGCTCGACCGGATGCGCGCCCTGGTCGACGTCTACCCCGGCGTCGAGCGCGAGGACGAGATGGTTGCGGCGTTCGACTACTGCCTGCACGGCAAGGGTGGTGCCGCACCGTCCATCGACACGGCCATGCACGGCCTCGTCGACGCTCCGCACGTGGACCACCTGCACCCGGACTCCGGCATCGCCATCGCGACCGCCGCCGACGGCGAGGCCCTGACCGCCACGATCTTCGGCGACAAGGTCGTCTGGGTCCCGTGGCGCCGTCCCGGCTTCCAGCTGGGTCTCGACATCGCCGAGATCAAGGAGCGGAACCCGCAGGCCATCGGCTGCATCCTCGGCGGCCACGGCATCACCGCCTGGGGCGACACCAGCGACGAGGCCGAGGCCAATTCGCTGTGGATCATCGACACGGCCGCGGCGTACATCG
>JAOPXC010000042.1 GCA_025965335.1 Nocardioides sp.
GGGGCGGCGACGCTGGCGGCCTGCGGGGAGGCAGGACGTGAGCTGGCCCGGGCTGGAGTCGCGCTGGGAGACGCGCTCGACAGCCTGTGGACGACTGTCTGGATGGTCCGGGGGCGGGAGCCGGACCATCCAGAAGTCCGTTCGCTGTCGGTCGGCTGGAGCGAGGCGACGCTGGGCTACTTGCACCGTCTGTCCTGCGTGGACCCGCTCACCGGCCTGTCGACCCAGGCGCACGTGCAGGGTCGGTTGGCCGAGATCTTTCGGGACCCGACACCCGAGGAAGACGGTGCTGGGACCCAGCACGCACTCGTGGTCATCGAGGCCCCGGACGACGGCGCAACCCTGGACCACGCCGCGCGGATCACCCAGCTGGGGGAGATCGGTCGCACGGTCTTCCCGGGGGCTGAGACGATCGGGCGGGTGGGACCCCGCCGCATCGTCGTGCTGGCCTCGCGCGACGAGCGCCTGGCCCGCCGGGTCGCGCTGATGCGGCGGATGCTCGACCAGGCGCACCCCGAGACCCGGCTGTGGATCGAGGGGCTGCCGGACTCCGCCGCCGCCTCCGGCGCACTGCTCGAGGAGCTTGCGCGACTCTGAGCGCTCGGCGATCGAGCCGGCACGTTGATCGAGCCCGTCGAGATCCTTGCGCCGTAGCATGTCCCCATGTGCGGCCGCTATGCCTCCAGCAGACGCCCGGAGGACCTCATCGAGGAGTTCGAGGTCGTCGACGACCGCACCGAGAAGGCTCTGGAGCCCGACTACAACGTGGCGCCCACCAAGGAGGTCTACGCCGTCCTTGAAAGACCCGTGCGGCCCCCGGCTGACGGCCCAGCAAGTGCCGAGCCGCCCCATCGCCAGCTCCGGGTGCTGCGCTGGGGTCTGGTTCCGTCCTGGGCCAAGGACCCCTCGATCGGCAACCGGATGATCAACGCCCGGATGGAGACGGTCGCCGAGAAGCCGGCCTACAAGCGGGCCTTCGCCAAGCGTCGCTGCCTGCTTCCCGCCGACGGCTACTTCGAGTGGTACCCCACGTCGGAGCACACGTTGGCGGGCAAGCCGCGCAAGCAGCCGTTCTTCGTCAGGCCCCAGGACCACGGCACCCTCGCGATGGCGGGCCTCTACGAGATTTGGCGCGACCCGACACGTGATGACGACGATCCCGAGCGTTTCCGGTGGACCTGCACGGTGATCACGACCGAGGCCGAGGACTCCGTCGGCCACATCCACGACCGGATGCCGCTGATGGTGGAGCGCGACAAGTGGACCCGTTGGCTCGACCCCGACCCGCCCTCCCAGGACGGACTGCTCGACCTCCTCGTCCCGGCCGCGCCCGGACGACTTGAGGCGTTCCCGGTGTCGACGCTGGTGAGCAACGTGCGGAACAACGGGCCCGAGCTCGTCGTACCCCTCCCGCTCGAGGACGCTCCGTCGTGAGCTCCCAGCGCACCATTTCGACGCCGTACGGCGACGCGCGGCTGGCGACCGACCGAGCCCGCAGCGCCGTGGCGACCCTGCTGCTCAGCCACGGGGCGGGCAATGGCATCGACACCCGCGACCTCGAGGCGCTGGCCCGGAACCTGCCGCGCAACGGCATCACCGTGATCCGCCTCGAGCAGCCCTGGAAGGTCGCCGGTCGGAAGGTCGCCACGCCACCGGCCACGCTTGACGCCGCGCTGACGACGGCCGCCTCGAGCCTGCGGTTGCAGACACCCCTGGTCGTCGGCGGACGCTCCGCGGGCGCCCGGTCCGCGGCCCGGTGCGCACGAGACCTCGGGGCCGTCGGCTGCCTGGCGCTGGCCTTCCCCCTGCACCCGCCCGGGCGGCCGGAGAAGTCCCGCCTGCCGGAGCTGCGGGGCGCCGGCGTGCCGACCCTGGTCATCCAGGGCGAGCGCGACACGATGGGGCGCCCCGAGGCGTTCCCTGCGGACATCGACCTCTCCGTCGTACCCGGTGCCGACCACGGGCTGAAGGTCCCGGCCCGCGGAGCGGTCTCGCAGGACGAGGCGATGGAGATCGTCGTGGAGTCCGCGCTCGAGTGGATGGTCCGCGAGATCACCGGCGCCGGAGCCGCGGGGAATGGCCGACCCGCCTGACGTGTTCTTCAGGTGTGATGGCGCTACTGGATCCACCCCGTACCCAATGGGCCGGGCTTGTGCCCTCGGTCACGCGGCTAAAGTGGGACGCGATGACTGAGACCGCTGATACCCCCCCGGACGCGCCCGAAGAGATCGACGTGGCCACCGAGTCCGTGGAGGACCGGTCGGCCCGCTTCGAGCGTGATGCCCTGCCGTTCCTCGACCAGCTGTACTCCGCTGCGATGCGGATGACCCGCAACCCCGCCGACGCCGAGGATCTCGTCCAGGAGACCTTCGCGAAGGCGTACTCGTCGTTCCACCAGTTCCGCCCGGGCACCAACCTGAAGGCGTGGCTGTACCGGATCCTGACGAACACGTTCATCAACACCTACCGCAAGAAGCAGCGCCAGCCGCAGCAGTCGATGTCCGAGGACGTCGAGGACTGGCAGCTCGCCCGGGCGGAGTCGCACTCCTCGAGCGGACTGAAGTCCGCGGAGATGGAGGCGCTGGAGCATCTCCCCGACTCGCAGGTGAAGGACGCCCTGCAGCGGCTTCCGGAGGAGTTCCGGCTGGCGGTCTACCTGGCGGACGTCGAGGGCTTCGCGTACAAAGAGATCGCCGAGATCATGGAGACCCCGATCGGCACGGTCATGTCGCGGCTGCACCGCGGCCGCCGGCAGCTGCGCGACATGCTCTCCGACTACGTCCGTGTCAACGACCTGCTCCCGGCCGGCACCACCAAGGAGGGGAAGTCATGAGCCACGACCACGGTCCCGACGACGTCTCTGCCAGCGACTGTGCCGACTTCCTCGAGCGGATCGTGTACTTCATCGACAACGAGCTCGACGAGGCGGACTGCTCCGCCGTACGCCTCCATCTCGACAGCTGCAACCCCTGCCTGGAGAAGTACGACCTGCAGCGCACCGTGAAGTCCGTCGTCGCCCGGTCCTGCTCCGAGGCGGCCCCCTCGGAGCTGCGCGAGCGGGTGCTGGTCCGAATCCGCGAGGTCCAGCTCCGGATCTCCAAGGGCTGAACTTGTCGGCCCGCCCGAACGCGGCCCGAAGTGCGCACGAGCCCCCGGCCGATGGCCGGGGGCTCGTTGCATACGACGTGGTGCGCTCAGGCGTTGGGGCGCTTGCCGTGGTTCGCCTTGTTCTTCTTGCGAGCGCGGCGCTTGCGGCCAGTCTTGCCCATGGTGTTCCTCCTGA
>JAOPXC010000054.1 GCA_025965335.1 Nocardioides sp.
GCCAGTAGTTGAACATCGGGCGAACTTCACCTTAACGTCGGCTTCAGCAGGCACGCCATCAAGGCGGGATGCCTGGCACGAAGCCCGAGTCTGTGGGGGACTGCTACGTACGCGGGGTCCACGCAACAGCAAGACGCAGACAAGAAACCACGAGACCTCGGGTGGGTAGCCGTGCACACGACGTCGTACGTTCGCGACAGCAAGGTCGCGTCAAAGCAAACAGCAGGGGACCGACGGCCCACGGGCCGACGCCACGACCATGCTCCGCAGCTGTTGACCCCCAGGGGGGACACCCCGTCGCGCTCCTTCCCGCACCCGGTTCTGAGGCGAGCGTCATGATGGTGGCCATCTGCGAGAAGGCGGCGCTCTTCCGAGAGACCCTCGCCACCGTGGTCACGAGTCGCGGACACCACGTCGTCTGCTGCGTGAGTGTCTTCGCGGACGCCGCTCGCGCGATTGAGCGGTGCAACCCGGATGTCATGCTGCTCGACACGTCGTTGGCCGATGGGGACTCCCTGGCGTGGTTGGGGGCGCGCCGGGAGCGCGGCCTCGCCCTGAGGGTGTTTCTCCTGACCGCCTCGGGTGAGGACAGCTCGGCCGCCGCCGCCCTCAGGGCCGGCCACGCCGACGGAGTCCTCGACCACGCCGTCGCCCTCGCGACCCTGGAACGCGCTGTCAACGGCCAGCTGACGTCGACGTCACGGCCGACGATGAGGGTCGCGCAGGCGCCGCGTACTGACTGGTTGCTGACGGCCCGGGAACGCGAGGTGATCGGCTTGCTACTGGCTGGTCGTTCCACCGACGCCATCGCCTCGACCCTCGGGGTGTCGCGAAGCACGGTACATTCCCACGTACAAAGCATCCTGCGCAAGCTCGGCGCCCAGAGCCGCGTCGAGGCGGTCAGCATCTATCTCGGTCACACGACGCAGCCGGCTGGATCGGTGCGCTGGTCGTGAATCCGGCGCAGGTGCGCGCGCAGCGGCCCTTGGTCACCGCGCAAACCACGCCCGGCCTACGGGTGCTGATCGCCGACGACCATCGCACCTTCGCCGAAGTTCTCGCTGCGGGACTAGGCATGGAGCGGCGGTTCTCGGCCGTCGACGTCGCTTTCTCTCCCAGTCACGCGCGGTCGCTCCTGAACGTCTATCGCCACGACCTCCTCCTGCTCGACCCGAGTCCCGACGTTGGGATGTGGCTGGAGCTCCTGCGTGCCGTCGTCGCCGAACGACCCACCCTCATCGTGGTGGTCGTCTCGGAGCTCGAGGACGTCCAGCAGGTCATCCGGGTGCTGGCGCAGGATGTCCGGGCCTGGGTGTCGAAGGACATCTCGCTCGACGGTCTCCTGCGCACGATCGACGAGGCGGTGATGGGTCGCACCTCGCTCCCCACGAAACTGCTGGGACCGGTGCTCAAGGAGCTCCTCGGTCGACCGGCCAAGAGCCAGATCAAACCTTCCTTCATCAACGAGCTGACCCCCCGGCAGCTCGAGGTGCTGCAGTGCCTGGCCGATGGGATGAGCCGAGCGCAGATCGCCGAACACCTGCTGCTGTCGCCGCACACCGTCCGCACCCACGTCCAGGAGGTGCTGCGCAAGGCGGGGGTGCACTCGACACTGGCCGCCCTCGCGAGGGCACGGGAGGTCGGTTACTAGGCCGACGAATCACCCACAATGCGTAGGTCGTATCGCCTCTCGTGGGGAGGCTCGCGGAAGGCCCAAGGGGGACCCTTAGGTCTCCCAGAGTTGGATCCCGAAACTCACCCCCACGCGGGCCAGGTATCGAGGCAATGACATGACAATTCAGTCGCTGAACCGTTCACGACCCCCCCAGCGCCTCAGGACTGGCGCCGCCCAGCTGCCGGCAGCTCACTCGGACCGTCCGCTGGGCACGGTGAGGAGTCACGCCGACCACGGGGAGACCAGGACCGTCAGTGTCGTGATCCCCGCGATGAACGAGGAGCGGAACATCGCGTGGGTCCTGGAGAGGATCCCCCCGTACGTCGATGAGATCCTGCTCGTCGACGGCCACTCCACAGACAACACGGTCGGCGTCGCCCGTCAGGCCCGTCCGGACGTCCAGGTCGTCCCGCAGCGGGGATGCGGCAAGGGCGCCGCGATGCGTACCGGGTTCGAGGACTCGTTCGGCGACTACGTGGTGGTCCTCGATGCCGACGGGAGCATGGACCCGGGAGAGATCGACTACTACGTCTCAGCACTCGACGACGGCTACGACCTCGTCAAGGGGTCCCGCGAGCTCCCAGGTGGCGGGTCCATGGACCTCACTCCCTTGCGCCGCTGGGGCAATCACGTGCTCGTCACCACGGTGAACGTGACCTGGGGCAGTGAGTTCACCGACCTGTGCTACGGCTACCTCGCCTTCAAGCGTGAGCGGCTCGACGACCTCGCCCTCACTGGCCGTGGGTTCGAGATCGAGACCGAGATCACGATCAACGCGATCCACGCTGGGCTGCGGATCGCCGAGGTCCCGACCGTCGAGCTGTCGCGTCACTACGGGACCTCCAACCTCAACGCCTGGCGAGACGGCCGTCGCATCCTGGGCTTCTTGACCCGAGCACGACTCCACCCGCGAAGCCGGCCGGTGACCGACCGTATCGACAGGCGTGCCTTGACGGCGACGCCTTGGGCATGAGGACCAGCCCTGGGGCGTCCGACAAGGGGCGCGGCCAGTGAGACTCGAGATGCAGAAGGCGATCGTGCACACACAAGGGCGCGCGCCCACGGTCAGCGTGGTCGTGTGCGCCTACACCATGGCCCGGTGGGAGCTCCTCGGCCGGGCCCTGGGGTCGGTCCGCTCCCAGACCGCACCCGCCCTGGAGATCCTCCTCGTGGTGGACCACTGTCCGGAGCTCCTGGCCCGGGCCGGGGAACTGGGCGACGGCGTGCGGGTCTTCGCCAACGTCGGGGCCATCGGTCTGTCGGGGGCACGGAACACGGGCGTGGCTGCGGCCCGTGGGGAGGTGGTCGCCTTCCTCGACGACGACGCTGCGGCCGCACCGGACTGGCTCGAGCACCTGGTCCGCCCGTACGACGACCCGCACGTCGTCGGCGTCGGGGGCCACGTGGTGGCTGAGTGGGAAGGCGGCAAGCCGGCCTGGTTCCCCCCGGAGTTCAACTGGGTCGTCGGATGCTCCTACGTCGGACAGCCCACCGTCGCCTCGGTGGTACGCAACCCGATCGGGGCGAACATGTCCTTCCGCCGCGACGCGGTGGTGACCGTCGGTGGGTTCTGCGCCGACGTAGGCCGGGTGGGCGCCCGCCCGGTGGGTTGCGAAGAGACTGAGCTGTCGATCCGGGTGGCCCGCCGCGACCCCACCTCGTCGATCGTGCTGGAGCCGCGGGCGGTCGTCCGTCACCACGTACCCGGGGACCGCAGTTGCTGGGGGTACTTCTGGCGGAGGTGCTGGGCCGAAGGGCTCAGCAAGGCGTCGGTGAGCCGCCTCACCGATCCGCGTTCGGCCCTGTCGAGCGAGCGTTCCTACGCCCTCCGAACCCTTCCACGTGGGGCCGCACGCGGCCTGGCCGACGCCGTGCGCCGCGGAGAGTCGGGCGGGGCGGCGCGTGCCCTGGCCATCGGCGCGGGGCTCACCATCACGACGGCCGGCTACGCGGTCGGCAAGGCAGGACGGGCGGCTGTCCCTCGCCCCACACCCATAGGAGAACTGGCATGATCGCAGCGGTCGATCTCGAATGGCTCAACTTCGACATCCACGGAATCGTCGGCGTGCGCATCCACGCCGCGGCGCCGGCCGCGCTGCAACTGCGCACCATGCTGGGGAGTTTCGCGGTGGACCGGGAGGTCCCCGCCGACATCGTGGTCAACCGCGACCTCGAGCTGACGTTCGAGGCCGCGGTCCTGGAGGACGAGCTCGCCTACAACTCCTCAGCCGTCCACTTCAGGCGCCACCACGTCCAGGTGGTCGAGGAGGGCACCCAGTACCGCGTGAACGGCCCCGGCGAGCTCCTCACCACCCTGCTGCCCCTGCTCGATCTGGCCATGGTGCGCCGTGGAGCGGCGATGATCCATGCAGCAACGGTGGGGTACCTGGGCCGCGCCATCGCCCTACCCGCCGCGGGGGGGACCGGGAAGACCAGCACCATCGCCAAGCTCATGAGGCGGCCGGGGTTCAGCTTCATGGGGGACGACTGGGGTTTCGTCACCGTGGACGGGCGGCTGCTCAACTACGAGAAGCCCATGTTTATCAAGCCGCACCACCGGCCGATCTACCCGCACCTGTTCCAGGGGTCACGCAAGCCGCTGGTTCCGATCAGGCTGTCGAGGCCTCTGGGCCGCTTCACCACAGTGGTGCACCCGCACATCGTGAAGTACCCGAAGCTGGCCGATTTGTCTCGACGGATGTCGCCCGAGCACCGGATCGTGACCGCTCAGCAGGCACTTCCCGGCGTCAGCGTCACCCAGAGCGCTCCGCTGCTGTTGTCGGTCTTCGTCGAACGGTACGAGGGTGCTCGGACCCGGGTCGCCGAACGTGACACCGAGTGGATGGTGCAGCGCATGCTGGGCAACTTCAACATCGAGATGCCCGGCTTCTCGCGGGAGGTGCTCGCCGGCCTGGCTGCGACCTCACACCTCTCGCTCGGCTCCTTCTTCGAAGAGAAGGCCAGGGTGCTCGCCGGGGCACTGGCGGACATCCCCAGCTTCGTGCTGCAGGTCCCGACCGTCTACAGCCCTGACGTCGCCTCCGACGACATCGTCGGCGTGGTCGAGGATCTGCTCAGAACGATGGTCGGTGCGGGCAAGGTGCCGCCCGAGGTGAGCCTGGCATGAGCGGCACCGATCCCGCTGGTTCCGACTCCCAATTCCTGCAGCGGGTGACCGCCGTCGTGCCCGTGCGCAACGGTGCGGCACTGCTGCCTGGTTGTTTGCGCGCCCTTCGCTGCAACGGCGTCGGCCACGTCGTCGTCGTCGACGGCATGTCCTCCGACCGGTCCCGGACGATCGCCGCCGAGCATGGGGCAGTCGTCATCAGCGACGAGGGCCGTGGCCTTCCGTACGCTCGCACCTTGGGGGCCCGCACGGCCACCACTGACCTTGTGGTGCTGGTCGACGTGGACGTCGTATTCCCCGACGGCGCCGTGGCGGCCCTGGTCCGCGAGTTCCTCGCAGGTGGGTACGGCGCCCTCCAGGCCGGGCTGGAGAGCGTCGGCGGGCCCGGCTACTGGGGGCGGGCTCTGGCCCACCACCACCGCACCGGTCGCAGCCGGCACTGGTTCGGTCTGGTTGCCACGGTGTTCGAGCGCGATGACCTGCTGGCCACCGGTTTCGA
>JAOPXC010000078.1 GCA_025965335.1 Nocardioides sp.
GCCACCGCCACCGCCACCGCCACCGCGGGGGCCGCCGCCGCGGGGGCCGCCGTGGCCACCCTGGTGCGGTGGTGGCGGAGGCGGCGGGGGCGCCTGCCCGCTCGACTCGTAGATCGTGACCAGGGACCCGCGCGGCGCCGACCCGGACGGCAGCGTGTAGGCGACCGTGCCCACAGGGTTGGCCGAGTCGCGGACGCCGCCGTTGAAGACCTTGAAGCCGGCACTGTTCAGCGTCTGCGTCGCCGTCGCGATGCTCATGCCCGAAACCGACGGCAGGCCGATCATCACGCCGTTGACGACGTCGGACGTCGGCGCTACGAAGTCCTGGTAGCCGAGCGTGCCCTGGATCGCGTGCATGGCCTCGGCCCACATCGGACCCGCGAAGCCGGAGCCGGAGGCCGAGGAGATGTAGTTGCCGCCGATGGTCTGACCGGGAAGCGAGATCTGCGAGCCGAGGTCGTTCGCGCCCGCGATCATCGCGGCCGTGGCCAGCTGCGGGGTGTAGCCCATGAACCAGACGGACTTGCCGTCCTGAGTGGTTCCGGTCTTGCCGGCCGATGGCACCGTCAGGTTCGTGTGACCGATGTCGTAGCCGAAGCCGCCGGGCTCCTGCACGCCTCGCAGCACGTCGTTGACGCCGTCGGCCTGCGCCTGGGTCATGACCTGCTGGCACCTGGAGGGATACCTCTTGAGGGTGTTGCCGTTCGCGTCGAGGATCGCGGTGACCGGGCGGGCGGCGCAGTGCAGGCCGCGGGCGCCGAAGGTGGCGTAGGCCTCGGCCATCTCGAGCGGGCTGACGTCGGCGACACCGAGGGTGAAGATCGGCACCCGCTCCGCGCCGTTGCCGTGCTTGTCCCCGCTCGGGTCGGTGAGGCGGATACCCATCTTCTTCGCCAGCTGGTAGGGCTTGCACACCCCCGTCATCCGCTCGAGCTGCACGTAGAAGGTGTTCACCGACTCTCGCGTGCCGCGGTAGACGTCCATGACGCCGTCTGAGGTCGAGTTGTTGACGGTGAACGGCCCCGCGAACGGCGGGGCACCCGGGCAGTTCGCGAAGGACGCCTGGTCGAAGGTCATCGTGTGCTGGGCGTCGAACGTCTGCGAGAGGGGGACTCCCTCCGTCAGGGCGGCCGCGAGGACGAACGCCTTGAACGTCGACCCGGCCTGGAAACCGTTGGCGTCGCCGTACGCCTTGGGCACGGTGTAGTTGAGGTAGGTCTGGCCGGCCCGCCTGTCCCGGCCCATCGGTCGGGACTGGGCTAGGGCCTTCACGTCGCCGGTGCCGGGCTCGATCATGGCGAGCGCGCCGATCGCGTTGTCCGTGGCGTAGACGTGCCGGTGCACGGAGGTGTCGGCCGCGGCCTGGTCCCGGAGGCTCACGGTGGTCTTGATGGTCAGGCCGCCGGAGTACAGGAGCTTCTTGCGATCCTCGGGGGACTTGCCCAGCGACCGGTCCTTCATCAAGGTGTTGATCACGTAGTCGCAGAAGAACTGAGCCTGCGAGTTCACGCAGCCGTTCTTCGTCGACCGCACATGCAGGCGGAGGTTCTGCTTCTTGGTCTTCGCTGCCTGCTCGCGCGAGATGACGTTGAGCTCGGCCATCCGGTCGAGGACGACGTTGCGTCGCTCGATCGCCCGGTCGGGTGCGTTGGTGGGGTCGTATCCCGTGGGGTTCTTGACCAGCCCGGCGAGCATCGCGGACTGTGCGAGGTTGAGGGCGCGGGCGTTGACGTTGAAGTAGTGACGGGCGGCCGCCTGGATGCCGTAGGCACCGTCGCCGAAGTAGGCGATGTTGAGGTAGCGCTCCAGGATCCAGTCCTTGGAGTAGCGCTGCTCGACGGCGATGGCGTAGCGGAGCTCGCGGAGCTTGCGCGCGTAGGTGTCGGCCGTGGCGGCCTTGCGCTCGGCCTTGGTGGTGGCCTGGCTGAGCAGGGTCTGCTTCACCATCTGCTGGGTGATCGACGAGCCACCCTGCACGACGCCGCTGTTGGCCTGGTTGGTGATCAACGCGCGCAGCGTGCCCTTCAGGTCGAGGGCACCGTGCTGGTAGAAGCGATAGTCCTCGATCGCGACGATGGCCTTGACCATCGTGCGGGAGATCTGGGTGAGCGGGACGTTGACGCGGTTCTGGTCGTACAACGTCGCGATGGTCTGGCCCTGGTCGTCGACGATCGTCGTCCGCTGGGGCAGTGCCTCGGTGCGCAGCTCGGCCGGAAGCTGGTCCATGGTGTTGGCGAGGTTCTTCGCACCGACGCCGAGCACGCCCGCGAACGGAATGGCGAGGCCGGCGACGACGACGCCGAGGACCGCAGCCACCGCGGCCATCACACCCAGGTGTGAGAGGACGCGGGCAGGCGTGAGCCGCTCGGAGCGGGGCATGGACATGGGAGCGAGGATACGGGAGCGATCCTGACCCGAGGGAGTCGTGGTCACGATGAACTAGTCATTTCGGGCTATTCAAGTTGAACCGAAGGTGTCTGGCCCTGGGGGTGGTTCATTCCTTAACTTTATGGGGAGGGATATCCAGGTAGGCGTCATGGGGGCGCACACCTATCTCGGACGATGTGGGGACATCATCATGTGGGTTGAAGATTGGACACCGCGCGCCGCTTGTCGCGTCGCGCAACCTGACCAGCTTTTCGTCAGGGGAGCCGAGCAGAACAAGGCCAAGCAGGTGTGCGCGGGCTGCCCGGTGCGCACCGAGTGCCTGGCCGAGGCCCTGGACAACCAGATCGAGTGGGGTGTCTGGGGGGGCATGACCGAGCGTGAGCGCCGTGCGCTGCTCCGTCGCCGCCCGGCCGCCTCGTGGCGCACCGTGCTCGAGACGGCCCGCAACGAGGGTGCGAAGCTCGCCCACGCCCACGCCCACGCCCCTGCATCCGTCTGAGGCTCAGGCCCCAGCCAGCAATTCACCGACTCGCCGGAGTCCCACGAGGTCGTGGACGTCCCCGGCGAGCGCCGGCACCACCGCCGTCGCGACCTGTGGGTGCGCGGCCGCGAACCTGGTGCGCAACAGCGCCTCCCGCTCCACCATTCGGGACTGGTCGGCGTGCAGCCGCAACAGGCCGGCCGTCAGTGACTCGGGGTCCAGCTTGCGCAGCCGCTCCGCCGCGGCCATGGCCTCGTCCGCCGACAGGGTCCCCTCCGGGACCGGACTCGCCCGGTTGACGATCAGCCCCCCGAGCGGCATCCGGTCCTCGTTGAGCCGTTCGACGAAGTACGCCGCCTCGCGAAGCGCGTCCGGCTCGGGCGCAGCGACGACGAGGAACGCCGTCTTGTCGGCCTGCAGCAACGCATAGGTCTTCTGGGCCCGCTGGCGGAAGCCGCCGAAGACGGTGTCGAGGGCGGCCACGAAGGTCTGCAGGTCGCGGAGCACCTGGGCGCCGAGAATCTTGCTCAGGGCGTTGGTGATCAGGCTCAGGCCGGCGGTCATCAGCTTGGCCGGCCCGCGGGCGGGGGCCAGCATCAGCCGGATGAACCGGCCGTCCAGGAAGCTCGACAGCCGCTCGGGAGCGTCGAGGAAGTCGAGAGCCGACCGGGACGGCGGGGTGTCCACCACGATCAGGTCGTAGGTCCCGTCCCGCTGCGCGTCGGCGTGGATCTGTCCCAGCTTCTCCATCGCCATGTACTCCTGCGTGCCCGCGAACGAGCTCGACAACGCGATGTAGAAGGGGTTCTCGAGGATCTGCTGCGCCTTCTCCGGAGTGGCCTGACTCTCGACCACCTCGTCGAAGGTGCGTTTCATGTCCAGCATCATCGCGTCGAGGGTGCCGCCCGCGTCCTGGTCGACCTGGGCCACGGGACGTGGTGTGTTGTCCAGGGCCTCGATACCCATCGACTGGGCGAGCCGCCGGGCCGGGTCGATGGTGAGCACGACGACCTTGCGCCCGCGCTCTGCCGCGCGCAGCCCCAGCGCCGCCGAGACGGTGGTCTTGCCGACCCCACCGGAGCCGCAGCAGACGATGATGCCGGTACGACGGTCGTCGAGAAGCGCGTCGACGTCGAGCTCGGGCGCCGTACGACCGCCGGCGGACGTGGCGAGCGGACCCACCCGGAGCCGGGTTCGGGGGCTTCGAGGAATGTTCATCTCAGGCCCTGCTCCCTGATGTCGGCCGCCAGCTCGTAGAGCCCGCCCAGGTCCACGCCGCCCGCGAGCCGGGCCAGCTCGAGGACCGGCACGCCCAGGCCGCCCACGATGGTGCGCTGCGAGTCCTCGAGGGCGCGCCGCTCGGCGTGGTCGTGGGCTTCGGTGAGCAGCCCGCGGACCAGGTCGTCGTCGGTGTCGACACCGGCTTGCTTCAGGTCGCCCTGGACGCGGGCGGCGTCGAGCGTCCCGGCGCGGGCGGCGGCGAGGTCCTCGGCCTGGAGGTCGCGCGGCCGCACCATGTTCACGACCACCGCGCCGACCGGCAA
The DNA here is from genome assembly GCA_025965335.1 of Nocardioides sp. GTDB lineage: Bacteria > Actinomycetota > Actinomycetes > Propionibacteriales > Nocardioidaceae > Nocardioides. The sequence continues at coordinate 4,414 of JAOPXC010000078.1, forward strand.
CCGGTTGGACCTGAGCTCGGCGATGCCGTCCGCGGTCTCCTGCACCGGCATCTCCTCCAGGACCGTGACCAGGTGGACGGCGGTCCGAGGGGATCGGAACAGGGTCATCATCGTGTCGGACTGGTGCTTGATCGGTCCCATCTTGGCCAGCCCGGCGAGCTCGTCGCTGACGTTGAGGAACTGCGAGATCCGGCCGGTGGGAGGCGCGTCGAGGACCACGGCGTCGTACCGGGTCGCGCCCTTGTTGCGGCTGTTGCGCTCAACCGCCTCGAAGACCTTGCCGGTGAGCAGCACGTCGCGGGCGCCCGGGGCGATGGTGGTCGCGAACTCGATCACCCCGAAGCGGTCCAGCGCCCGCCCGGCGCGGCCGAGCTTGTAGTACATCGCGAGGTACTCCATCAGCGCCGACTCCGGGTCGATGTGCAGCGCATGGACGACGCCCGCCCCGTTCTCGCCCTCGCCGCGCAGGCCCCGTGCGATCTCGCGCTCCTGGTAGGGCAGCGGGTCGACGTCGAACATCCGAGCGATGCCCTGGCGACCCTCGACCTCGCACAGCAGGACGCTCTTGCCCTCGGACGCGAGGGACAGTGCCAGCGCGGCGGCCACCGTGGACTTGCCGGTGCCGCCCTTGCCGGTCACCACGTGCAGGCGCACCTTGGACCAGGCGCTGCGCTTCTCGGACCCCTCGGACACAGGTCGAGCGTAGGGCGTAGCCGACAACCGGGCGCAAGGTCCGTGGGTGACCGTGTGGCTAGGATCACGCGGGATCGACGTGAGGGAGGAAGTCGCGTGGACAAGGTCGTGGCGAGTGCGGCCGAGGCGGTCGCGGACATCGGATCGGGCTCGGTGCTGTCGGTGGGTGGTTTCGGCCTGTGTGGGATCCCGTCGGTGTTGATCGAGGCGGTCCTGGCGTCGGGGGTGACGGATCTGGAGGCGGTGTCGAACAACTGCGGAGTCGACGAGTGGGGCCTGGGTCGGCTGTTGATGGCGAAGCGGCTGCGCCGGATGGTCTCGTCGTACGTCGGGGAGAACAAGGAGTTCGCGCGGCAGTTCCTGTCGGGTGAGCTGGAGGTGGAGCTGACCCCGCAGGGGACGCTGGCGGAGCGGATGCGGGCGGGTGGGTCGGGGATCGCGGCGTTCTTCACCGCGACCGGTGTGGGCACCCAGGTCGCCGAGGGCGGGTTGCCGTGGCGTTACGACGCCGCGGGCAACGTGGTGGTGTCGTCGCCGGCCAAGCAGACCCAGACGTTCGAGACGGCCGAGGGGCCGAGGGAGTTCGTGCTGGAGGAGGCGATCGTTGCGGACTTCGGTCTGGTGCGGGCCTGGAAGGGCGACCGGCACGGGAACCTCGTGTACCGGGACTCGGCGCGGAACTTCAACCCGTTGGCGGCGATGTGCGGGCGGGTCACGATCGCGGAGGTCGAGGAGCTGGTCGAGCCGGGTGAGCTGGACCCGAACCAGGTCCACACGCCGGGGGTGTTCGTGCAGCGGGTCGTGGCGTTGACCCCGGAGCAGGCCGCGGACAAGCGGATCGAGAAGCGGACGGTGAGGGCGCGATGAGCTGGTCTCGTGAGGAGATGGCGGCGCGGGCGGCGTCGGAGCTGTCCGACGGGTCGTACGTGAACCTGGGGATCGGGTTGCCGACGCTGGTGCCGAACTATGTGGCCGACGACGTGGAGCTGGTGCTGCAGTCGGAGAACGGGATCCTGGGGGTGGGCGCCTATCCGGTGGAGGGTGCGGAGGACCCGGACCTGATCAACGCGGGCAAGGAGACGGTGACGCTGCGTCGGGGGGCGTCGTTCTTCGACTCCGCGACGTCGTTCGGGATGATCCGGGGCGGCAAGATCGATGCGGCGATCCTGGGCGCGATGCAGGTTTCGGCCGCCGGTGACATCGCGAACTGGATGATCCCCGGGAAGATGGTCAAGGGCATGGGCGGGGCGATGGACCTGGTGCACGGCGCGAAGCGGGTGATCGTGCTGATGGAGCACGTCGCGCGGGACGGGTCGTACAAGCTCGTCAACGAGTGCTCGCTGCCCTACACCGGCAGGGGTGTGGTGCAGCGGATCATCACCGACCTGGCCGTCATCGACGTCGAGCCCGACGGACTCCACCTCGTGGAGCTCGCTCCCGGTGTCACCGAGGACGAGGTCCGAGAGAAGACCGAGCCCACGCTGGTCGGGTGACTCGCTGGTGCCGGCCCGACGGGTCGTGTGCCTGACGACGCCCCATAGGTCGCTCCGGGGCACACGACCCCCTCTCGGGCCGTCCCGGCCACGAGTAGGGTCGGCGCCATGACCAAGTGGGAGTACCTGACCGCGCCGATCCTGACGCACGCCGCCAAGCAGATCCTCGACAACTTCGGGGCCGACGGCTGGGAGCTGGTGCAGGTCGCACCCGGCATGAACCCCGAGAACCTCGTGGGCTACTTCAAGCGCCCCCTGGCCGCATGAGCACCCCAGAGGAGCGCCTGGCCGAGATGGGCCTCGCGGTGCCCGAGGTGGCCAAGCCCGTCGCGGCGTACGTCCCGGCGGTGCGCAGCGGCAATCACGTCTTCACCTCCGGCCAGCTGCCGATGCGCTCGGGCGAGCTGATGGCCACCGGCAAGGTCGGTGCCGACGTCACGGCCGAGGAGGCCTACGCCTGTGCCCAGCAGTGCGCGCTCAACGCCCTGGCGGCGGTGCGGGCCGAGATCGGCGAGCTGTCGCGGGTGAAGCGGGTCGTGAAGGCCGTCGTGTTCGTCGCCTCGACCCCGGACTTCACCGGCCAGCCGGGAGTCGCCAACGGAGCCTCCGAGCTGCTCGGCTCGGTCTTCGGCGACGCGGGCGTGCACGCGCGCTCCGCGGTCGGCGTCTCGGCGCTGCCGCTGGACGCGCCCGTCGAGGTCGAGATCGTGGTCGAGGTCTAGGGGATGAGGATCCCGCTACCGCCGGTCCCGTTGCCGGCGCACCTGGTCGACGTCGCCCGGGAGTACGCCGACGGCACGCGCACCGCGGCCGAGCCGCGCAACGCCGCGACCGTCGTGCTGCTGCGTGCGTCGGACGAGGGACCGTCGGTCTACCTGCTGCGCCGCCACGTCACGATGGAGTTCGCCGGGGGCATGTGCGTCTTCCCGGGTGGCGGAGTCGACCCGCGGGACTTCGACGCCTCCGTGGCCTGGGCCGGGCCGTCACCCGCGCAATGGGCGAGTTCGCTCGGCACCGACGAGGAGACCGCCCGGGCGCTGGTGTGCGCGGCGGTCCGCGAGACGTTCGAGGAGTCCGGCGTACTGCTCGCCGGCGAGTCCGACTCGACCGTGGTCGCGGACACGACCGGCGCCGACTGGGAGGCGGACCGGCTGGCCCTGGAGTCCCGCGAGCTCGCGATGACCGAGTTCCTCCAGCGCCGGGGCCTCGTGCTCCGTACGGATCTCCTGGGGGTCTGGGACGGGTGGCTGACGCCGGTGTTCGAACCCAAGCGCTACCGGACCTGGTTCTTCGTGGCACTGCTGCCCGAGGGCCAGCGGACGCGGGACGTGTCCACGGAGTCGTCCGAGGTGACGTGGATGGGGGCGTTGGCGGCCGCCGACGCTGCCGACGGCGGCGAGCTGATGATGCTGCCGCCGACGTACCTGACCTGCCTGGAGATCGGTCAGCACGCGAGCCCCGCTGAGGTGCTCGAAGCGGCCCAGGGCCGCACCGTCGACATGTTCACGCCGGACGTCGAGCCTCTCGGCGACGGCTTCACGCTGTCCATGCCGGACCACCTGCGACCCCTCGTGGCCGCCCGCCGGTCGTGAGCTGCTCCTCATGAGCTGGGCCGGCGGGTCGTTCGGCTCGCGCGCCGAGTGCGTGCTCGCCCCGAACGCCAACATGATGACGCTCGACGGCACCAACACGTGGGTGCTGCGCGAGCCGGGGGCCCGGCGGTCGGTCGTCATCGACCCGGGCCCGTCGATCGCCGCGCACCTCGATGCCGTGGCCGAGGTCGCCGGCGAGGTGGGCGTCGTACTCCTCACCCACCACCACTACGACCACTCCGAGGCCGCGAAGGAGTTCGCGGCGCGGATGGGGTGCGGGGTGCGGGCGCTGGACCCCGAGTACCGGCTCGGCTCGGAGGGCCTCGGCGACGGCGACGTGGTGTCGGTCGACGGGCTCGAGATCCACGTCGTGGGGACGCCTGGCCACACCGCTGACTCCCTGTCGTTTCTGCTGCCCGCGGAGGCGGCGGTGCTCACCGGCGACACCGTGCTGGGGCGAGGTACGACGGTCGTGGCCCACCCCGACGGCCAGCTCGGCGCGTACCTGTCGTCGCTGGACCGGCTGCACGCCCTCGCGGCAGCCCACGAGGCTGCCGCGATCTGGCCCGGTCACGGCCCGGTGATCGACGACGCGATCGGGGTGCTGGACTACTACATCTCCCACCGTCGGGACCGGCTTGCGCAGGTCGAGGCCGCGGTCGCCGCCTTGCGCGACTCACCCCATCCGGAGGGCGTCGCCGCCGCCGAGCTGCCGAGGCAGGTCGTCGAGATCGTCTACCAAGACGTCGACCCGGTGCTCTGGGGTGCCGCCGAGCTGTCGGTCCGTGCGCAGCTCGCCTACCTCGCCGAGCGTCATTAGCGCAGGCGCATCGGAGGCTGCTGTCCTGCCGTGATGCGGGGC
>JAOPXC010000132.1 GCA_025965335.1 Nocardioides sp.
GACCGGTTGGACGAACGGGCCCGCTCCCCCGTGGCGCGGGCCCGTTCGGTCTGTGGGCGGCGCTAGCCGACGTCGACGAGCATCGAGGTCACGATGACGACGTTGGTGCCGTACTCCTCGTCGGCCCACGCCCGCAGCGACCCGTCGTCGTACAGGACGTCGACGAGCACGTGCCCGTCGGCCGCGTAGGCGCCCTGGGCGCCGGGCAGGTCGCGGCCCAGCCCCTCGGCCATGGTTTCGAGCTCGCCCCGGGAGTACGTCGTGCCGGGTGACGGGGTGGGCGTCGGCGTCGGCATCGCCGCGTCGTAGAGCGCTCCGGCAATCGCCTCGGTCACGGTCACCGAGGTGCCGTCGAACGTGCCGGTCACCGCGAACGTGCCCCAGCGGACGTCGCCCTGCTGCTCGAACATCTTCTGCTGGTCGTCCCACGCCCAGTTGGTGATCGGGGGACCCCCGCACTGCGGCGGGTAGGACTCCGCCACCGGGCCGACGCACAGCTCGGGGCTGCCCGTGTCCATGACCGTGGCGAGGTTGAGGGTGCGGACCGGACCCTTCGCGGCGGGGACGTCGGTCGGCATCGGATTGCCGGGTGCCGAGCTGCCCGGTCCGGGATCGGTCGCCACGTCCCCCGACTCGGTGCCGCAGCCGGCCAGGACCGGTGCGGCCAGGAACAGGGCCGCGGCGGCGAACGCGGTGCGTGCGAGCTTCATGGCGGTGGGACGACCGCCACGCCTCATCGGTTCCCGGTCAGGGCAGCCTGTCCACCAGGTCCGCGATGCCGACCAGTGAGCCGGTGTAGAACGGCACCTCCTCGCGCACGTGCTTGCGCGCATCGGAGGCGCGGAGATGCCGCATCAGATCGACGATCCGGTGGAGCTCGTCGGCCTCGAAGGCCAGCATCCACTCGTAGTCGCCGAGCGCGAAGCTGGCCACGGTGTTGGCGCGGACGTCGGTGAACTCGCGTGCCATCTGGCCGTGCTCGGCGAGCATCCGGCGGCGCTCCGAGTCCTCGAGCAGGTACCACTCGTAGGACCGCACGAACGGGTAGACGCACACGTGCGCCTTCGGCGCCTCGTCGTTGAGGAACGCCGGGACGTGGCTCTTGTTGAACTCCGCCGGGCGGTGCAGCGCCAGCTGCGACCAGACCGGCGCGAGGCGGCGGCCGAACGCCGTACGGCGGAGGCGGTGGTAGGCGAGCTGCAGCTCCTCGGACGTGGTCGCGTGCCACCAGACCATCACGTCGGCGTCCGCGCGCAGGCCGCTCACGTCGTAGACCCCGCGCACGATCACGTCGCTCTCGGCCAGCTCCGCGAACAGCTTCTCGACCTCGGCGCCCTCGGCGCCGCGGTCAGCGTCGCCGAGCACCCGGTCGAGCCGGAAGACCGACCACATCGTGTAGCGGATGGAGTCGTTGATCTCGCGTGCCTTTGCCGCCTTGCTGCTCATGCCTCCATTGTGCCGCGCCCTCATCCACTCCCGAAGCCGGCCCCGCGGCCGCCCGACGTCCCGCGCGGTGACAGTGACGCCGACTCGGGCTCCCTCAGCCCGGCAGTGGCGCCGACTCGGCGAGGGCGCGGGCGGCCCGGTGCGCGGAGCCGATCACGGCGGGGATGCCGACCCCGTCGTAGGCCGCGCCGCAGACGGCGAGTCCGGGAATGCGGGCCACGTCCTCGCGGATGCGGGCGACCCGGTCCAGGTGACCGACGGCGTACTGCGGCAGGCCGCCGCCCCAGCGCTGGACGTGGGTGTCGACGGGCCGGGCCGCCAGTCCGGTTGCCTCGGCGAGGTCGGCCAGCGAGGCCGCGACGAGCTCCTCGTCGGTGACCTGGAGGGTGGCCTCCTCGCGGTGTCGGCCGAGCGAGGTGCGCAGGAGCAGCAGGTCCTCGCCGCCCACGGCACCGCGTCCGGCCCCGCGCACCCAGGCCCACTTGGCGAACGAGAACGTCGAGGCCTTGATCCGGTGACCGTCGACGGGGGGTACCAGGAATCCCGACGAACCGATCGCGTCCAGTGCGGTCGCCTCGCCCGCCCGGAAGGCGAACGTCACGACGGCCATCGACGCGTACTCGAGCCCGGCGAGCTCGGCGGCGGCGACAGGAGCGAGGTCGGCGAGCAGCCGGGCCGTCGGGGCGGCCGGGGTCGCGAGCACGACCAGGTCCGCGTCGAGGAGCACCGGGTCCGTGGTGGCGCCCAGCGTCAGCTGGAAGCGTTCCTCGTCCGCCGGCCCGAGGCGCCGCAGCTCGCGCACGGTCACCCCGGTACGGACCTCGAAGCCGCCGGACGCGGCGAGCGCGTCGGTGAGGCCGGCCATGCCGCCGGGCAGGCCGGCGAAGACCGGCACGTCGTACGTCGTCGGGATCGCGGCGGCCTGCTGGAGAAGCGAGCCCCGCTCGGCGAAGGCGACCAGCTGCGGGACCGCCGCGCGGGCGGAGAGCTCGCGGGCGTGGCCGGCGTACACCCCGCCCAGCAGGGGCTCCACGAGCCGGTCGGTGACCTCGGCGCCGAAGCGCCGGTCGACGAGCTCACCCACCGAGAGGTCCTCGGGCAGCCGCTCGGGCGGCAGCAACGTCTCGCGGCGCACCCGCTCCAGGCCGGGGTCGGACAGCACGCCCGACGCGGCGAGCTCGTCGAGGTCGAGGGGCACCCCCATCAGCGAGCGCGGCAGCGGGCGCAGCCCGCCACGGGTCCAGATCCGGGAGGAGGCCACCGCGGGGTGCTCGATGCCCAGGCCCAGCGCCCGGGCCAGCTCGACACCCTCGGGCCGCCGGTTGAGCATGGCCTCCGCACCGACGTCGACCCGAACGCCCGCCACCTCGCGGCCACGCAGCTTGCCGCCGACCTCCGTCGACGCCTCGAGGAGCGAGACGTCGTGACCGGCGGCGGCCAGGTCGCGAGCGGCGGTGAGTCCGGCGACGCCGCCGCCCACCACGACCACGCGACGTCCTGAGCTCACCGGCTCAGGCTACGCACCCGTCCCGACCCCGACGCAGACCCGGCCCCGACGCGGGTGCACGCGCCGGGGCCGGGAGTCATGGGTTCATGCGCTCGCCGCGAGCCGGCCGAAGGCGCTGCGGTGGAAGACCAGCGGGAGCGAGGTGTCGCTGTGCTCGACGGCGTGCAGCCGAAGGATCACGATCGTGTGGTCGCCGGCCTCGACCTCGCGGTAGATCGAGCAGTCGAACCGGGCCAGCCCCTCGTCCAGCGTCACCGCACCGTCCTCGGTCGCGGTGACCGACACGTCGTCGAAGCGCTGGCCGACCGGGCCGGCCAGCCCACGGCACACGTCCCCGTGGTGGTCGGCCAGGATCGTGAGCCCCAGGTGGGCTGCGCGGCGCAGCGTCGGCCACGTCTTCGACGTGTTCGCGACCGAGAACGACACCAGCGCGGGCTCGAGGCTCACCGACGTGAACGAGCTCGCGGCCAGGCCGACCAGCTGGCCGTCCACCTCGGCGGCGACCGCCACGACCCCGCTGGGGAAGACACCGAAGGCCTCCCGGAGCCGCTTCGCGTCGAGGTCCTGGTTGGTGGTGAGCGGGGCGACCGTCATGCGGGGGCTCCTGTCCGGCGGGTGAGCAACGAGGAGACGACGGGTCGAGCGCGGTCGAGCCAGTCGGCGTACGCCGCCGGGTCGTCGTACGAGGCGTCGAGGACGTAGAGCCCGCGGACCGGCACGCTGGCGCCGAGCTCGACGAGCACCGGGCGCAGCGTCAGCTCCGGCGCCAGGGCGTGGCCGGGTCCCGCGCCCAGCATCACCGGCACGGCCACACCGCGGAGCCCGTCGGTTGCGAACCGGTCCAGGAAGAGCTTCAGCAGACCGGTGTAGGTGGCCTTGTACGTCGGGCACGCCACGACCACGAGGTCGGCCCGTCCCACCTCGGCGACCAGCCCCGCCACGGTGGCGTCCTGCCAGTCGAGGAGCGCCGGGCCGAGCGCGGCCAGGTCCACCAGCAGGTCCGGCTCGGCACCGGACAGCTCGCGGGCCACCCGGACCGCGGCGGCCAGGGTGCGGGACTGCGGCTTGGGGTTGCCGACGACGACCGCGACGCTCGGGGAGTCGGTCATTTCGGGGTCCCCTCGGAAGCGCGAGCGCAGCGAGCGGTTTCGTGGGGGGTTCTCACGAGGCCGCCCTCCTGCCCTCGGCCGCGAAGGGGACCTGCGCGGCGACCGCGATCGGGTGGGGGTGCGCCCACAGCCCACGCTCGGCCAGGATCGGCAGCACGCCCTCGCCGAACCAGTACGCGCCCTCGAGGTGCGGATAGGCCGACAGCACGAACTCGTCGATGCCCACCGAGTGGTACTCCTCGATCCGGTCAGCCACCTCCTCGTGGCTGCCCACGAGCGACGTGCCGGCGCCGCCGCGGACCAGGCCCACGCCGGCCCAGACGTTGGGGTAGATCTCGAGGTTGTCCGTGCTGCCGCCGTTGAGCTCGAGCATCCGGCGCTGGCCCTCGGACTCGCTCTTGCGCAGCCCGGCCTGGACCGTGGCCACGGTCGCCGGGTCGATGCCCGCGATCAACCGGTCGGCCTCGGCCCACGCCTCGGCGGACGTGTCGCGGGTGATCGTGTGCATCCGGATGCCGAACCGGATCTCGCGTCCCTCGGCGGCCGCGAGCTTCCGGATCCGGGCGACCTTCTCGGCCACGGCTGCCGGCGGCTCGCCCCAGGTGAGGTAGACGTCGGCGTGCTTCGCGGCGACGCGGCCGGCCGCCTCCGACGAACCACCGAAGTAGATCGCCGGCACCGGGTCGGGGATCTGCCCGAGGGCGGCGCCCTCGACCCGGAGGTGCTCGCCCGCGAAGTCGACGGTCTCCCCCGCCCAGAGCGCCCGGACGATGGTCAGGAACTCGTCGCAGCGTGCGTAGCGCGCCTCCTTGTCCAAGAAGTCGCCGAACATCCGCTGCTCGTGGCTCTCGCCGCCCGTGACGACGTTGAGCAGCAGTCGGCCGCCGGACAGGTTCTGGAAGGTCCCCGCCATCTGCGCGGCCAGGAAGGGCGAGACCAGGCCGGGGCGGAACGCGACGAGGAACCGCAGCCGCTCGGAGACCTGGCTCAGCATCGCCGTCGCCAGCCAGGCGTCCTCGCACCAGGCGCCGGCCGGGGTGAGCGCGGCGTCGAAGCCCATGTCCTCGGCGGCGCGGGCCACCTGTCCCAGGTAGGGCACCGAGGCGGGACGGCCGGACGGCCCGGCGGACACGCCGTGCCCGCCGCCGACGACCTGTCGGCCGTCACCGCCGTTGGTGGGCAGGAACCAGTGGAACTTCAGGCTCCTCCGGGCGTTCGGGGCGGTTCCGGCACTCATGCTCTCTCCTCTGGCTCATATTGCTTATGTCAATAAGATTGCTTGACTAAGGGTCAGGTGCAAGGCGGAACACACCTCGCGGCGGGCGGTTCCGGCGATCGGGTGACAGGCACTGCCTTGCACCCGCTTCCGCCGGGCCTCGATCTAAATTAGGGTACCTCTACCGGATTAATAGTCTATACGAAGGCCAAGGACCCCAGGTGCGCATCGAGCAGCTCGAGTACCTCGCAGCGGTGACCCAGCACGGCTCGCTGCGCCGCGCCAGCGAGAGGCTGCACATCTCGCAGCCGGCGCTGAGCGAGGCCGTGAGCAAGCTCGAGCGCGAGCTCGGGGTCACCCTCCTCGACCGACACCGGTCCGGCGCCCGGATCAGCAGCCGTGGCCGCGACCTGCTGCAGAACATGGTCGAGGTCCTCGAGGCAGTCGATCGGCTGCGCCTCGCCGCGGGCGACCAGGCCGCCCAGACGCGCGTCATCCGGCTCGGCACCGTCAGCGCGGCGACCTCGACGCTGCTGGCGCCCGCGATCCGCGACTTCCGCGAGACCCACCCGGCCACCACCCTGGAGGTGATCAACACCCAGCAGTCCGACATCAACCAGGGCCTGCTCGAGGGCACTCTCGACCTCGGCCTGGTCAACGTGCTCGAGGGCGACGACCCGCCGGCCGAGCTGGAGGGGACCGAGCTGGTGCACGGCCGGCCCGTCGTCGTACTCCCCGTCGGCCATCCGCTGACGGCCCACGACGAGGTGGACATCGACCAGCTGCGGCAGGAACCGTTCGTGGCCATGCGGGCGGGCTACCTGATGCACCGCTTCGCGCACCGACTCTTCGGGGCCGACATGCCGCCGGTCAGCTACACGACGGACGGCGCCGAGCTCGGCAAGGTGATGGTGGCCGAGGGGCTCGGGTTCACCGTGCTGCCCGACTTCAGCGTGATCGGCGACCCCCTGGAACGGGCGGGGATCCTCGCGCACCGACCCATCGCCGGGGACCGCACCGCGGTGACGCTGGTGGTCCGGCGGCGACCCGGGGGCCACGTGCCGCAACCCGTACGTCGGCTGCTCGCGACGCTGGTGGCGCAGGCGCGGGCACAGCGTCATCACGGCGGCGTGGGAACCGCGCCGGGCGCGTAGTCGTCCCAACGGCATGACCCGGTCGTCGCGCGCCCCTCGTGTTGCCCTCAGCATCTCCTCGCTCGCCCTGGTCGGCGTGATCGTCGCGGCGTGCGCCGCCGGCGGCGGGTCCGACGTCAGTCCGCAGAGCTTGGTCGTCGGGCCCAGGTCCAACGGAGCGTCGGACGCGCCGGCTGCGGGGGCACACGGCGCCGATCAGTCGCGGACCAGCGCCGAGCGCAACGCCGTGACCGGTGACGGCGCTGCGCTCGAACCGGCGTATGCGAACGACTCACTCACGGACTTCGGCGCCGCGTCGCTCGACGTCGCCTCGGTGGCGGGCGGGCCGGCGGCCTCCGCGCCACCGCAGCCCGACTCCCTGAGCCCGCTGGTCATCTCCACCGGCGCGGTGGCGCTGCAGTCCGACGACGTGGACCAGGCCCGCTTCGACGTGCAGAAGGTGGTCGACCACTACGGGGGCCAGATCACCGAGGAGGAGACCCACACCAACGACGAGGGCGACATCAAGACGTCGCGGATGGTGCTGCGGATCCCCAGCAAGGACTT
>JAOPXC010000164.1 GCA_025965335.1 Nocardioides sp.
CTTGATGTTGTCCTTGAGCTCCACGCCCAGCGGGCCGTAGTCCCACGCCGACCGGGTGCCGCCGTAGATCTCACCGCTGGGGTAGACGAACCCTCTCCGCTTGGCGAGGGAGACGACGTTGTCGACGGTGGTTGCGGGCGGCTTGGCCACGTGCTGCCTTTCGGTGGTTGAGAAGGTTGCGAAGCAACCGTCTCGAAACCGGTCACGGCCGGCTGGCTGCCGGTCGGGCGTGCGTTGCTGGGAAGGTCTCAGCCTATCGACCGCGTCGAGTCGGTTCCGCGTCGGTCGGCGTCGGTCCCCCGTCGGTCGAGCCGGTCGAGACCAACGCCCCGCTCCACGGGCTCGTACGCACTCGGCTCGTCGATCGCGCGGCTCAGGAGCGGGACTGCCCCGAGCTTCACCTCGTACGACGAGAGCGCGCGGCGGTAGGCGCCGACGTTCTCCCACGTGGTCGTGAGCACCCACAGCGTTGGGTCGTCGAGGTTCCGCCCGATCCGGCCCTCGACGAACCCGGTCCGGGTCGACAGCACGTCGTGGGCCGCCTCCAGATCGATGCGGAACCGCTCGCCCTCGGGTTCCGGCACCCGGAACCTGCTCACCACCAGCACGTGCCTGAGCCTAGATGAGTAGGCGTGAGGGCTCGCCAGCGAGAGCCTCCCGGCCATCGCTGGTCGCGCCGGTTGAGACCGTTTGACAATCGTTCTCAACATAACTGAGAATGATTCTCATGAGATTGACCCTCCTGCTGACCGCCCTCGCCCTCGCCACCACGAGCTGCGCCGCGTTCTCGGACGACTCCGCCGCCCCCGCGGGCGGGGTCGAGGTCGCGGCGGCGTTCTACCCGCTCCAGTACGTGGCCGACCGGGTGGCCGGCGACCACGCCACGGTCGAGAACCTGACCGCCCCCGGCGGTGAGCCCCACGACCTGGAGCTGAACCCCAAGGAGACCGGGGAGGTCGCGCAGGCCGACCTGGTCGTGTACGAGCGCGGCTTCCAGCCGTCGGTCGACGACGCGGTCGACGCGAACGCCCAGGGCGACGTCCTCAACGTCGACGACGTGGTCCACCTGGTGCCGTTCCGGGAGCACGGGGTCGACTCCAACGAGACCGACCCGCACTTCTGGCAGGACCCGCTGATGCTCGCCGACGTCGGCGACGCCGTCGCGAAGCAGCTCGCGAAGGTCGACCCCGACCACGCAGGCGACTACGAGACGAACGCCGCTGCCCTGCGCTCAGACCTCGAGAAGCTCGACCAGCAGTACGCCGACGGCCTGGCGCACTGCGCGCGCGACACGATCGTGGTGAGCCACGACGCCTTCGGCTATCTCCAGAAGTACGGACTGACGATGGAGGCGATCCTCGGCCTCTCCCCCGACTCCGAGCCGACCCCGGCCGACCTGGCTCGGCTCCAGGGGCTGATCCGCGAGGACGGCATCACCACGGTGTTCTCCGAGACCCTCGCCAGCCCGGAGACCGCGGACGCACTGGCGAAGGACATGGGCGTGCGCAGCGAGGTGCTCGACCCGATCGAGGGACTCTCCGACCAGACCTCCGGCGAGGACTACCTTTCCCTCATGCGATCCAACCTGTCCGCCCTCGAGCAGGCGAACGGCTGTTGAGCGCCCCCACCGTCGTCGTCGAGCTCACGAACGGCGCGGTCGCGATTGCCGGACGCCCGGTCCTGCGCGGCATCGACCTGTGCGTCCGCTCGGGTGAGTTCGTCGCGCTCATGGGGGCCAACGGGTCCGGCAAGTCGACGCTGGTGCGCGCGCTCACCGGTCTCTGGCCGCTGGCGACCGGGACGCTGAGCCTCTTCGGCACCCCACTGGCGTCGTTCCACGACTGGCAGCGGGTCGGCTTCGTGCCGCAGCGCGGCGGCGCCGGGTCCGGCGTACCTGCCTCGGTCTGGGAGATCGTCGCCTCCGGACGGCTCGCCCGCCGTCGACTGCTGCGCCCCCTCGGGCGGGGCGACCGGGCCGCGATCGCGGACGCCCTGGAGGTGGTCGGGTTGGCGCACCGCGCCCGGGACGGCGTCTCGACGCTCTCGGGCGGGCAGCAGCAGCGGGTCCTGATCGCCCGCGCGTTGGCCGGCGAGCCGGAGCTCTTCTTCCTCGACGAGCCGACCGCCGGCGTCGACCTGCCCAACCAGCACGTCCTCGCCGACACGCTCGGGACCCTCTCGCGCCGCGGCGCCACCATCGTGCTGGTGGCCCACGAGCTCGGCCCGATGGCGCCCCTCATCCACCGGGCGGTCGTGATGCGCGACGGCCGGATCGCCTACGACGGGCCGCCGCTGACCGATCACCAGGTCCACCTGCCCGGGTTCGGCGGCCACGTCGCCGACGTGGCGATGGCGCACCTCGAGACCCACGACCACGGCCACCACCACGCCGAGCCCGAGCGCCACGACCACGCCCCGCACGTCGCGTCGCCGCTGGACCAACTCGACGAGGACGAGCGATGAACGAGTTCCTGGACCTGCTCGGGCTGCCGTTCATGCAGCGCGCCATCATCGCCGCGATCTTCACCGGTCTTGCGGCACCGGCCGTGGGCACCTACCTCGTGCAGAGACGCCTCGCCCTCATGGGTGACGGCATCGGACACGTCGCCGTCACCGGCGTCGCTCTCGGCCTGCTGACCGGTGCCTCCCCCACCTGGACGGCGGTCGTGGTGGCCGTCCTCGGCGCGGTGCTGATCGAGGTGATCCGCGAGCGCGGTCACGCCAACGGCGACGTCGCGCTCGCCCTGCTGTTCTACGGCGGCCTCGCGGGTGGTGTGCTCGTCACCGGGCTCGCCGGGCAGAGCGGGGCCCGCCTACAGCAGTACCTCTTCGGCTCGATCACCACGATCTCGGTCGCCGATGTCCTCGTCACGATGGCCCTCGCCGCCGTGGTCGTGGTGGTGTGCCTGGGGCTGGCGCCACAGCTGTTCGCGGTCTCCCAGGACCAGGAGTTCGCCCGGGTCGCCGGTCTCAACATCCGCTTCTACAACCTGCTCGTCGCGGTGCTGGCGGCGGTCAGCGTCACGGTCGCCATGCGCACCGTCGGGCTGCTGTTGGTGTCCGCGCTGATGGTCGTGCCGGTCGCGACCGCACAGCAGGTGACCCGGTCGTTCCGTACGACGCTCGGTGCGGCGATGGTGCTCGGCATGCTGGCCTCGCTCGGCGGCCTGCTCCTCTCGGCGTACGCCTCCTTCCATGCCCGGGTCGCGCCCGGCCCCACGATCGTGCTGCTGGCCCTGGCCGGCTTCGTCGTGGCCTGGCCGGTCGGCGTCTTCCTGCGGTCGCGGCGCCGGCTCCGGCGGCCGTTCCCGGTCGTCGAGGTCGCCGCCCACGAGGTCATCGACGAGCACCCCCACGACCACGGCAGGGACTGCGGCCACGTCGCGGTCCGCCACGGTGACCACGTCGACTACGTTCACGACGGCCACCGGCACGCGGTCCACGAGAAGCACTATGACGAGCACTGACGCAGGCGGGGGCACCCCGTCCCTGCGGCCGACCCGGCAACGCATCGCCGTGGCCGAGACGATGGCGTCCTTCGACGACTTCCGGTCGGCACAGGAGATCCACGACCTGCTGGGCAAGCGCGGCGAGCAGGTCGGGCTCGCCACCGTCTACCGAACCCTTCAGCGCATGGCCGACGCGGGTGAGGTCGACATGCTGCGGACCGAGGACGGCGAGGCCATCTACCGGAGCTGCTCGGACACTCATCACCACCACCTGGTGTGTCGGAGCTGCGGCGCGACGGTCGAGGTGGAGGGGCCAACCGTCGAGCGATGGACCCGGGCGATCGCGGCCGAGCACGGCTACTCAGACGTCAGCCACACGCTCGAGATCTTCGGCACCTGCCCGGCCTGCTCAGCCGGCTGAGCTCGAGTGCACGCCGGCGTCGGCGGGCAGCCGAGCCGGCGTGGCCGCTCCGCCGTCGTACGGCAGCCGAATCCGGAAGACGCTGCCTCGGCCGACCTCGCTCTCGACCTCGATCCGACCGCCGTGGCTCTCGACGATGGACTTCGTGATGCTCAGACCCAGGCCCACGCCCTGGATCGACTGCTCCTCGGCCTGACGGGCGCGGAAGAATCGGCTGAACAGCCGCTCGCGATCCGCCACGTCGATGCCGACACCGTTGTCCGCGACCGCGAGCTCGACCCGGTCGCCGTCGACCTCCAACGACACCACGACCCGGCCACCGGGAGGCGTGTACTTGAGCGCGTTGGTGACCAGGTTGTCGACCACCTGCGCCATCCGTTGCGGGTCCACCAGGACCGACAGCGAGTCGGGCACGTCGAGCTCGAGCGTCGTGCCCACCGCCTCGGCCATCGGCAGGGCGCACTGGACACCAGCGCGCACGATGTCACTGAGGTCGCTGGGCACGCGGGTGACGTGCATCGGTCCCTCATCCGACTCGGCCGTGTGCAGCAGGTCTGCGACCAACCGCTGGAGGCGTGCGGAGCTGCGCGAGATGACCTCGAGCTGCGCCACGACCTCGGGGTTGAGGTCGTCGCGCTCCCTCAGCAGCTGCGCGTAGCCCACGATCGAGGTCAGGGGTGTCCTGAGCTCATGGGAGACGGAGGCAATGAACTCGTCCTTCACCTGCAGCACCCGCATGAACTCGGTGACGTCCGTGTACGCGAGCGCCGCACCCGCGAACGCGCCCCGGTCGTCCAGCACGCTACGAGCCGAGACCGACAGCGCCCGCATCGTCAGGGGGTCGCTGCCGACCCAGATGCGTAGGTCGTCGAACTCCTCCCCCTGCGCGGCCCGGTGGGTCGGCAGCCCCTCACGGTTGAACACCGTGCGGCCGTCCGCCTCGAAGATGAGCCCGAGCTGCCCGGCGCGGCTGGTGTGCCCGTGCGGGAACGCGAGACGCAAGAAGTCCTCGTGGCGCTTGTTCACGGACCGGTAGGTCCCGTTCCGGTCGAGGAGCACCAGGCCGACGTCCACCGTGTCGAGGATCGCGTCGGCGAACCGGCGCTGCAGCTCGATCATGCGCAGAGCCTCGGCGAGCTCGGCGCCGCGCTTCTCCGCGATGCGGGTCCCGGCTCGGACCTTCTCCATGCTCGCCGCCAGCACCAGCGCTGCTGCGCCGGAGACCACCGTGATGAGCACCGTACGCGCGAGCAGCTCGCGGTTGCCGAAGTAGAGCAGCGCGGGCAGCGCCGCGAGCACGAAGACCCCGAGGGTGGCCACCAGGGCACCCGGCCGGCCGTACATCCAGCCGAGCCAGAGGGCCGGCATCACGACCAGGATGCCCGCGGCACCGCTTCCAGCACTGTCCAACCGGGCGAAGCCCAGCGCGGCGATGTCGAGGAGTGGGAGCAGCGCCACCAGCACCCGAGGTACCCGCTCCCACGGGACGGCGACGGACACCACGCAGCCGACCAGCGTCAGCGCTGCCCCGACGGTCGGCCAGGTCCGGAGATCTATGCCCGTGGTGCCGCTGACACGGGCGAGCCCGAACGCGAGCGCCACGACCGCCAGGAACCAGGTCTGCAGCAGCTGGGGGTCAGGGTCGTCAGCGAGCAGGCTTGTCCGACCGGCTACCGCGGGCTCGCGGCGTCGACCAACATCGCGCATAGACCCCCTCCGATCCTTGCGATGCAGCCAGCGTCCCAGAACGGCGGCCCGCGCGGGCGCGAATGGAGGTGGTCGGCGAGTCGGGTTCCACGCTTCTCAGCCGTTGGGAAGCGCGCCGCCGTACCGCCGGTCCCGCCGGGCATAGGTCTCGATCGCCGCCCACAGGTGTCGTCGGTCGACGTCGGGCCACAGCACGTCGGAGAACACCAGCTCGCTGTAGGCAGCCTGCCAGAGCATGAAGTTGGAGAGCCGTTGCTCGCCGGACGTCCGCCAGACCAGGTCGGCATCGGACTGCTCCGGGACGTAGAGGTGTCGGGCGAACGTCTTCTCGTCGATCTTGTCGGGGTTGAGCCGGCCGGCGGCCACCTCGCGGGCGATCGACCGCGCGGTGTCGGCCAGCTCGGCCCGGCCGCCGTAGTTGACGCACATCGTCAGCGTGAGCACGTCGTTGCGGGCGGTCATCTCCTCGGCCACCTGGAGCTCGCGGATGACCGATCGCCACAGCCGGGGCGCGCGTCCGGCCCAGCGCACCCTGACGCCGAGCTCGTGCATCTCGTCGCGGCGCCGGCGGATGACGTCGCGGTTGAAGCCCATCAAGAACTTGACCTCGTCGGGCGAACGGGTCCAGTTCTCGGTGGAGAACGCGTATGCCGACACGGCCTTCACGCCGATCTCGATGGCGCCCTCGACGACGTCGAAGAGGGAGCTCTCGCCCGCCTCGTGCCCCCGGGTGCGGGGCAGGCCGCGCTCCTTGGCCCAGCGGCCGTTGCCGTCCATCACGATCGCGACATGCCTGGGAACGAGGTCCTGGGGCACCGGTGGCGGCGTCGCCCCCGACGGGTGCGGGGTGGGCTTGCGGACGGCGCGCTTCACGCGGGCAGGCTACTCACCGCTCGACGTACACCAGCGAGCGCAGCCCGCGCTCGAGGTGCCACGCGAGGTAGGCAGCGACCAGCCCGCTGGCCTCCTTGAGGTGCCTCGGGCCGGTCGTCTCGATGACCGCCCAGTCGCCGGTCAGGAGGGCACCCAGAGCGGTGATCGTCTCGGGAGCGGGGTTCGCCGAGCCCGGGACCCGGCAGGTCACGCAGAGCATCCCGCCCATCGACGGGTTGAACCACCGGTGCGGGCCCTCGTCACCACAGCGGGCGCAGTGCTCGAACGACGGGGCGTAGCCGGCGACCGCGAGCGAGCGCAGCAGGTAGGAGTCGAGAACCTGGCCCGGGCCGCGCTCCCCCGACACCATCGCCCGCAGGCCGCCGACGAGCAGGAGGAAGTGCTGGAGCGAGGGCTGCTTCTCCTCCGAGACCAGCCGCTCGGCGGTCTCGAGCATCACCGTGCCGGAGGTGTAGCGGTCGTAGTCGAGCCCGATGCCCGCCGAGAACGGCGTCAGGGTCTCGGCCTGGGTGATGATGTCGAGGCTGCGCCCCTCCGCGAGCTGGAGGTCGACGTGGGTGAACGGCTCGAGGCGGGAGCCGAACCGCGACGTGGTCCGGCGCACACCCTTGGCCACCGCGCGTACCTGCCCGTGGTTGCGGGTGAGCAGGGTGATGATGCGGTCGGCCTCCCCCAGCTTGTGGGTGCGCAGCACGATCGCCTCGTCGCGATATAGAGGCATCCACCCATTGTGCAGGCGTCAGGCGCCCGGGTGGCGGCGACGCCCCGAGGTCCGCCAGCATCCCAGGGCGAAGCCGGCCGCGGCGCTGTTGAGTCGTTCCGGCCGCAGGCGCCACTCGAGGATGCTGCGGGCCCGCACGAAGGTCGCGTTCGGCATCTCCTCGGCGAGCATCGCCGCGTCGGCGGCCGGGTGGATCGGGTCGGCAGGGTGACCGACCACCAGCGCCGGCGCCTGGATCGCCCGGCGCTGCCTCGACGACGGCGCAATCCGCCCGAAGAAGAGTCCGTGTACGACGGCGGCCACCGAGTCGGCCCGCTGGTCGAGGGTGTCGAGGACGATGCCGGCCCAGAACGGGACGATCCCGCGCGGGACCGGCCGGGTGAGGAGGCGCAGGCCGTTGACGGTGAAGGGCAGGAATCTGGCCGCGAACATGAGCGGCGCGAACGCGAGGATCCCTGCCTCGAGGGCGTTGTCGAGGACCGGCATCTCGATGATCAGGCCCCGGACACGTTCCGGGGCGATCACCGCGACCTCGAGCGAGACGTTGGCGCCCAGGGACGTGCCGCCGATGACAGCCTGCGACGCTCCGAGGTGGTCGAGCAGCGCCAGCACCTGCTCGCCGAATGCGGTCATCGAGTAGACCAGCGGATCCGCCGGACGATCCGAGCGACCGTGGCCGAGCAGATCCAGCGTGACGACGTGCAGGCCCTCGGCGGCCAGGGCGCGTGCCAACGGCTGCTGCATGCGCCGGGGCATCAACTGGCCGTGCAGCAGGACGACCCAGGCGTCACCCGAGCCGTACTCGGTGTACTCGAGGCGGTCGCGGCCGGAATCGCCCTCGACGAAGAACTGCCCGATGCGTTCGGAGACCAGCATGCGCCCGAATCTAGTGGCTCCGGCCTCCGGGAACGGGCACCCTGACCCCTGGGACCTACGGACCATCGAGACCCACTACGACGCCGTCCCCCGCGCTCAGGCCAGCACCGAGGAGGTCGGCCAGGGGTTCGGCAGCGAGGCGACCGCCTGCATCCTCGGGACCCTAGGACGCTCGGTTCACGGCGCTGATCACGGCCTTGAGCGAGGCGGTGACGATGTTGGCGTCCAGCCCGACCCCCCACAGGATCTCGTCGCCGACGGCGCACTCGACGTACGCCGCCGCGATCGC
>JAOPXC010000232.1 GCA_025965335.1 Nocardioides sp.
TTCGTACGCCGCCTGGTCGCCGCCGGCCTGCCGATCGTCGAGGCGACGAGCTTCGTACATCCGAGGTGGGTCCCCCAGCTCGCGGACGCGGCGGAGCTGGTGGCGCTGCTCGGCGACAAGGGACGAGATCTCCCGGTCCTCGTGCCCAACGAGCGTGGTCTCGACCGAGCGCTGGAGCTGGGCTGTCGGCACATCGCGATCTTCGGCTCGGCCACGGAGACGTTCGCGCAGAAGAACCTCAACCGCAGCCTCGACGAACAGTTCGCGATGTTCGAGCCGACGGTGACCCGTGCCCGGGCGCACGGGCTCGACGTACGTGCCTATGTCTCGATGTGCTTCGGCGACCCGTGGGAGGGCGCGGTCCCCGTCGACCAGGTCGTCGGCGTCGGCAGGCGCCTCTTCGACCTCGGCGCCAGCCAGCTCAGCCTCGGCGACACGATCGGTGTCGGCACCGCCGGTCACGTGACCGCGCTGGTCGACGCCTTCGGAGCCGCCGGGATGGCCACCGACCAGCTCGCGATGCACTTCCACGACACCTACGGCCAGGCCCTGGCGAACACCCTGTCGGCACTGCGCTCGGGCATCACGACGTTCGACGCGAGTGCGGGCGGCCTCGGCGGCTGCCCGTACGCGAAGAGCGCCACCGGCAACCTCGCCACCGAGGACCTGGTCTGGATGCTGACCGGCCTCGGCATCGAGCACGGCGTCGACCTCGACCTGCTCGTGGCCACCAGTACCTGGATGGCGCAACACCTCGGCCGGCCCAGCCCCTCCGCCGTCGTCCGGGCGCTGGGGGCGTGACCCCCGGACCGGGAGGCACGTCCCTCTCGGTCCGGTCACAGACGGGTCCGGCACAATCGGCACTGTGAGTTCCCCTGCCCGACGCCGGGTCTACCTGCACATCGGTGCGCCCAAGACCGGCACCACGTACCTCCAGGACCGGCTCACCCTCAACGCGAAGTCGCTGTCCAGGCACGGCGTCCACTTCCCGACGCGATCGCCGCTGATCAGCCCGGCGCTCTTCCACTTCCGGGCCGCTCTCGACCTGCTCGACCAGGACTGGGGTGGCTCACCGGGCCACGCGGAAGGAAACTGGAACGCCCTGGTCCGCAGGGTCGGGCGGCGCAGCGGCACGGTCATCGTCAGCCACGAGATCCTGGCCCCGGCCAAGGCCGACCAGGTGGCCCGCGCCAAGCGCGACCTCGGCGCCGGTGACGCCGAGATCCACATCGTCTACTCGACCCGCGACCTCGGGAGGCAGATCCCCGCCGCCTGGCAGGAGAGCATCAAGCAGGGGCGCAAGTGGAGCTACCGGAGGTTCCTGAAGCGCGTCGAGTCGGGCCGGTCGTGGTTCCACCGAGCCTTCGACCTGCCGACGGTGCTCAACACCTGGGCGGCCGGTCTGCCACCCGAGAACGTGCACGTGGTGACGGTGCCGCAACGGCGCCTCTCCGCCGGCCAGGAGCCCGACCTGCTCTGGGGGCGCTTCTGTGCGGCCTTCGGCGTCGACCCCGCCTGGGGGCCCCGCGAGAGCGAGCGCACCAACCCGTCGCTGGGGGTCGCGGAGACGCAGCTGCTGCGCAAGCTCAACCGCCGGATGGACCGGGTGACCCGACGCCAGTCGTCGTACGACGACCTGATCCGGGGGATGCTCGCCCAGGACGAGCTCCTGGGTCGGAAGTCCGAGCCGGTGCGCCTGCCGCCCGAGATGTACCCGTGGGCGGAGCTCCAGTCGGAGAGGTGGATCGAGTGGATCGAAGCCAGCGGGGTGGACGTGGTCGGCGACGTCGAGGACCTGCGCCCGGTGCCGCCGCCGGAGGATCAGCCCTTCAAGCACCCCGACAAGGTGCCGCCCCGGCTGCAGCTGAACGCCGCGCTCGACGCACTCGCCGCGATGACCCGCGAGGCCGCCCGCCGACCCGACCCGGAGCAGAAGCTGGTGCGCCGGATCCGCACGCAGGCCGAACGGCTGCGCGACCAGTGACCGACACGTCCGCCCACGCGGGCGAACGCCGCGCCTGGGGCTGGCTGGCCCACCTGCGCGAGGGCGGCAGCACCTCGTGGCAGGACTGGGACGGTGCCGGCGTCGAGGGCGGACCCGCCCTGCCCGGCGCCCAGCAGCTGGAGCTGGTCCGTCGGCTCAACGCCGCGGGACGGCCCTCGCCGGCGCTTGTCGACCGCGCACTGACCGCGAGCGCTCCCGGACGCGGCCGCCCCGACCTCGAGCTCGTGGGCGCCGCCGCACCGTCGAGGTTCGGGCCCCCGCCCGTCGATCCGGGGGAGCTCTCCGACGACGAGCTGCTGCGCGTCGCCGCGGCCCTGCTCGCCGACGACCTGGTGGCCGCCGGCGTGCCGGCTCCCCGCCGGCCACGGGTCGTCCGGCCCTGGCGCACCCGCTACCGGCTGGTCGGTGACCCCTGGCTCGCCGATCCGCTGCGGTCCGAGCTGGTGGCCCGCGGGCGACCGCCCGGTGGGCGCGGCTCGGTCGTGCTGGTCTCAGGCACGGCCCTGGACAAGATGCTGGAGCACGCGTGGATCGCCCGCGCCTTCTCCGTCGGGGCTCCGGGGTGGCGGGAGTGGCTGGACGGCCTGGCCCGCCGCAACAGGGTCGCACCCTCCGTCGACCTGCTGCACACGGCGCGCACGTGGTCCGACCGGGTCGGGACCGACAGGGTCCGGATCGTGCTGGACCAGAAGGCGGTCCCCGGTTTGGTCGGCGTACGCCGTGGGCTGCCCCCGCCGCCCGACCTCGCCGCCGACGCGGTGGATGTGGCCCGACGGGTCGCCAACGTGCTCGGGCTCCTGGTCGTCCCGCCGGCTCGCGAGGCGCTGTTGCGCGAGACCCTGCTGCCGCGGCTGCGCGAGGTCACCGGCGAACGGCTCGCCGTACCCCCGGAGCACGCGGAGTGGGTACGCCGCCGGGCCGAGCGGATGCGCGACGGCCTGCTCCGCGCTGGCTACGCTGTCGTGGGCGATCCGGACCTCCTGCTCCCGCGCGGCTCGAGCGCCGCCGCGACGGTGCCGTCCGACGCCGGGGCGCTGGCCCTCGCGGTCCGGTTGCTGCTCGATGAGGACCGGAAAGGAGGCACGACGCGATGAGCAAGCGCATCCTCCTGCACGTCGGCACCCCGAAGACCGGCACGTCGTACCTCCAGGACGTCCTGTTCCGGAACCAGCGGGTGCTTGCGGGCGCCGGCGTCCTCTACCCAGCGGACCGGTTCGACGCCCACTTCCTGGCCGCGCTCGACCTGATGCGGCTCCCATGGGGTGGCCTGGAGACCGAGGCCATCGGGGCCTGGGACCGGCTGGCGGCGCAGGTCCGCCGGCACGACGGCACCTCGATCGTCAGCCACGAGATCTTCGCGACGGCCTCGCGCTCGCAGGTCGGTCGGGCCCTGGAGTCGCTCGGCGCGGGCGAGGGCGCCGAGGTGCACGTGGTGCTCTCGGTGCGGGACCTGGTCCGGCAGATCCCCGCCGAGTGGCAGGAGAACGTCAAGCACCGCAGCGCGATCAGCTACGCGCGCTTCCTCGAGCAGATCCGCGACCCGCGTCGCGAGTCGCGGATCGCGACCTGGTTCTGGGGCGTCCAGGAGATCCCGTACATCCTGCAACGGTGGGGCCACGACCTGCCGCCCGAGCACGTCCATCTGGTCACGGTGCCGCCGCCGGGTGGTGCGCCGGAGGTGCTGTGGAAGCGGTTCAGCCAGGCATTCGGGCTGGACGGGATGGACCTCGACCTGGAGGCGGAGCGGGCGAACCCGTCCCTGGGGGCGCCGGAGACCGCGCTGCTGCGACGCATCAACCGCGCCGCCAACTCGGTTGTCGACCCGGCCGACTACCGGCCACTGGTCCGTGAGCTGCTCGCCCACCAGACCCTGTCGCGCCGGACCCGGTCGCCGCGGCTGGCGCTGCCGCCGGACGTGCACCCCTGGGCCCAGGAGGTCGCGACGTCCTGGGTGGCGGAGATCGAGGAACGCGGGTACGACGTGGTCGGCGACCTGGCCGACCTGATCGGCCCGCCGCCACTGACCCCCTGGGTCGACCCGGACCACCCCGGAGAGAAGCGGGTCGCGGGCGCTGCGGTGGACGCGATCAGGGCGCTGCTGCAGGAGGGCTCGCGACTGCGGCAGAGCGAGGCGCGCCTGGGCGCGGAGCTGGACGAGGCACACCGGGCGCTCGAGCGCTCCTACCTGCGCCCCACCTACCGGCTCCGGGCGAAGGTGGTCCGTCGCCTGCAGGGCGGGCGCGCCGGCCGGGGGCTGCTCGGGGCCTACCGCCGCGCGCGGGGCAGGAGCTCGCGGTCGGCGTAGCGTCCGATCCGCCACGTCACGTAGCCGTCGACGCTCATGCCGACGATGCCGCCGACGATCGGGACGCGCCGCCCGACGACCACCGCCAGCCGCTTGCCGGCCACCTTCGCGATCAGGTCGGCGGCCACCTCGGCGGAGATGATCCGGTCGAGATCCGGGTCGTGGGCCGGGGCCGTCGCCAGCGCCATCGGCGGGGCGGGCAGCTTCTTCTTCCTGACCATGGTGTCGACCACCTCCCGACCGAGCAGGCAGGTCAGGATCGCGTTGCGCACCCGCGGGTCCTCGAGGTCGTAGCCGCGCAGGTGTGCGATGCCGGCGATCATCCGGCACTGGATCAGCGCCAGCCCGGTGATGTTCGCGGGGATCGTGACGGCCGCGGTGACCAGGCCACCGATGTTGGTGACGAGACCGTTCGCACCGGCGTACCGGACGTGGTTCTCGATCACCTCGTGCACGGCGCGTTCGACGTCGCCGTGCTGCTCGGCGAGCTGCTTCTCGGCGGCGGCCGCGGCCGGCGGGAGCGGGCCGACTCCCGCGATCGCCCGGTGCAGCGCCTCCGCCACGAACGACGTGGTCAGCCCCGGAGCGAGCTCGGCGACGCGCGGCGCCAGCCGCTTCCCAACGGTTCCGGACACACCCATAGGCCCCAGAGTAGAGGGGCCACCCCGGGAGGGCCGGGTGGCGCCGGTGCCATACCGTCGTGCCGTGCCCATCGAGCCGCCGCCGTCGTCGTGGACATTCGGTGACCCGGCGACGTACGACCGGTCGGAGGACCTGGTTGCGGTCGGCGCCGATCTCGAGCCCGGGACCCTGCTGGCCGCCTATCGCCGAGGGCTGTTCCCGATGCCGTCGGGCACCCCCGGAGACCCGATGTACTGGTTCTGCCCGGTCCACCGCGGCGTGCTCCCGCTGGACGGGCTCCGGGTCTCCCGGTCGCTGCGCAGGTCGGCACGGAGCTTCGAGATCCGGGTCGACACCGCCTTCGAGGAGGTCCTGGACGCCTGCGCCGACCCCGCTCGCGAGGCCGGCTGGATCGACGACCACATCCGGGCGGCGTACGTCCGCCTCCACCGCCTGGGCTGGGCGCACTCGGTGGAGGCCTGGCGCGACGGACGGCTCGCCGGCGGGCTGTACGGCGTGGCGATCGGGGGGCTCTTCGCCGGGGAGTCGATGTTCCACCACGAGCGCGACGCCTCCAAGGTCGCCCTGCTCGGCCTGGTGGACCTGCTGTCGGAGGGGGACCCGACCGACCGCCTGATCGACGTCCAGTGGGCCACGCCACACCTGGCCTCCCTGGGGGTCGTGGAAGTTTCCCGCATCCACTACCTTCAAGTGCTCGCGCGCGCCCTGGCGGTCCAGACCGCGGTGGCGTTCGCGGGCCCGGATATGCCTTGAATGGGCCCGGGCAGGGACGGGTGGGGACTCGCAGACCTGAAATCCAAGGAGACAGACCATGAAGTACGCACTGCTTGCCGCCAGCCTGGTTCTGGTCGCGGGCTCGGCCGTCGGGTGCGGTGGCGATGGCGGCGGCGGTGCGTCCGCACCGACCAAGGTGTCGACCGCAGAGTTCTGCAGCGCGTTCGCGGACGCGTTCGCGGGCATCATGTCCGCCGGCACCCAAGGTGGCGCGGATGCCGTCAAGGCACTCAAGGACGGGGTGGCCGGCCTGAGCGACACCGGCACCCCAGAGAACATCCCGGCCAACGCGCGCCACGGGTTCGAGGTATTCGTGAAGGCCATCAATGACCTCGACGACAACGCCGACCTCGCGAGCATGGACAACCTCCCCGGCGTCAGCAAGGCCGACGAGGCCGACGCCACGGCGTTCATCGAGTGGGCCGTGGGCGAGTGCCCCGGCGCGATCAGCGGACTGCCCTCCGGCCTGCCGACGGACATCCCGTCCACTCCGTGACCCCGGCCCGCCTGCGGGTGGCGGCCGGCGTCGTGCTGGTCGCCACCTCGCTGAGCGCCTGTGGCGGCTCGGGCTCACCCGAGGGCTCGTCGACGGGCGCCTTCTGCGAGGCCTACAACTCGCTGTTCACCGCGTTCGCAGCGGCGGATCCCAACGACAACGCTTCGGCGATCAAGGCCCTCAAGGACTGGGTGAAGCGGATGAAGGACGTCGGCACTCCCAACGGCATCCCCGCCGACGCGCAACGAGGCCTGGCGCTCATCATCAAGACGGCCGAGGACCTCGACGCGAACGCGACCCAGCAGGAGCTCAACCACCTCGGCTCGAGCTTCACCGCGGCCCAGCAGAAGGACGGCGACGCGTTCAACGCCTGGGCGACCCAGGAGTGTCCCCACTCGCTGGACGAGCCCTCCGGCACCTCCTGAGGGCGGCGTGGCTCAGACCACCTGCGGCGGGTGGCCGGACTCGCTCACCATCGGACGCCCGGCGGCCTCCCAGTCGAGCATCCCGCCGTCGAGGTTCACCACGTCGAGCCCCTGCTGGACGAGGTAGCCGACGGCCTGGGCGGAGCGGCCGCCGACCTTGCAGACCACCAGCGTCTGGCCCGCGGGCAGGTCCGCGAGCCGTTGCGGCAGGTCCATCAGCGGGATGTGCACCGCGCCCTCGATGTGTCCGTGCGCCCACTCGACGGGCTCGCGCACGTCGAGCACCGTCAGCGCTTCCGGGAGCGGGTCGGGGACGCCGTCGATCGAGACGGTCGGGATGGCGTTCATGGCTAACTCATTTCAGGAGCTTGGACATCCGGCGGTCGGCCAGCGGCTTGCCGCCGGTCTGGCAGGTCGGGCAGTACTGCAGGCTGGAGTCGGCAAAGGCGACCTCGCGGACGACGTCGCCGCACACCGGGCACTTCTCCCCGGTCCGGCCGTGCACGGCGAGGTTGGACTTCTTCTCGCCCTTGAGCTCGCTGGCCGCGAGGCCGCGGGACCGCTCGACCGCCTCGCCGAGCACGGTGCGGATCGCGTCGTACAGGGTCTGCAGCTCGGTGTCATCGAGGCCGTTGGCCGGCTTGAACGGCGACATCCGCGCCGCGTGCAGCAGCTCGTCGGAGTAGGCGTTGCCGATCCCCGCGATGGTGCCCTGATGGCGCAGCACGCCCTTGATCTGCTTGCGGCCCTCGCTCTCGAGGATCTCCCGCAACCGGTCGATCGTGAACTCCTCGGTCAACGGGTCGGGGCCGAGCCGCGCGATGCCCGGCACGTCCTGGGGGTCGCGCACCACGTACATCGCCAGGCTCTTGCGGGTGCCGGCCTCGGTGACGTCGAGCCCCGACCGGTCGTCGAGGACCACCCGCACCGCGAGCGTCGACTTGCTGCTCGGCTTGGGCGGGATCGCCGGGACCTCGTCGCGCCAGCGCACCCAGCCGGCCCGGGCGAGGTGCAGGACCAGGTGTGTGCCGGAGGCATCGATGTCGAGGAACTTGCCGTGCCGGGTGACGTCGTCGACCAGCGCGCCCTCGAGCGCGGACAGCGGCGGGTCGAAGGTCTTCAGGGCGCTGAACGCCGCGACGTACACCTTGACGATGGCGCGGCCGTGGAGCCGGCCCTTGAGGTCGAGGGCCAGGGCTTCCACCTCGGGCAGCTCGGGCACGGCGCCAGTCTAGGAGGGTGCCCGTCAGGATGTGCTCGCGATTCGGTGACAGGGTAGGAGGACAGGAGCATCATTGGTGTCATGACAGCCGCTCGGCCGCTTCCCCAGACGGGGGCGATCTTCCTCGACGCCCGCGGGGGCGACCGAGCGCTGCGGGTCTCCTGGCACATCGAGTCCGGGCTGGTGGTGCTGTCGCTGTGGCGCGACAACGTCTGCTCGGGGTCCTTCCGGCTGGCCGTCGACGAGGTACCCGAGCTGATCGCGATGCTGCGCGCCGGACTCGACCAGGCGTACGACGTGTCCCTGGGCCGGCTCCACAACGACCACGCCGAGGCCGGCTGAAGTACCCCGGACCAGCGTCAGCGGTCTGGGCTGATCGGACCGTCAAATTCACTGGTTAACCAGTGAAACTGTCACTGAGCCTGGCGAATACTCCGTGTTCAGCGCACGTTTCACTGGTTAACCAGTGAAACTGCCTGCCCGGTCTCGTAGTCCGGTGGATTGAGGAGGACGCGTCAGCGACTCGTCTGGAAATCTAGGGATTCCGCTAGACAGGTCGATACGGTCAGGACGTGGACCCGATCAAGAACCCCTATGCGCCGGGGGCCGGTCAGCGCCCGCCCGAGCTTGCCGGCCGGGACCGCGAGCTCGAGCAGTTCGAGATCACGCTGGAGCGGGTGGCGGCGGGACGCCCGGAGCGGAGCATGGTGCTCTCGGGTCTCCGCGGGGTCGGCAAGACGGTCCTGCTGAATGCGCTGCGCGGGCACGCGGTGAAGCGGGCCTGGGGTACCGGCAAGATCGAGGCACGTCCCGACCAGAGCATCCGCATCCCCGTCGCCCAGGCGGTGCACGCGGCCGTCCGCGAGGTCGCCCACCGGCACCGCGACCCCGAACGGGTCGACGCGGTCGCCGGCGTGCTCAAGAGCTTCGCGATGCGTACCGGGCTGGAGGACCGCAAGGGCATGCGGTGGACGCCCCCGGTCGACGTGCCCGCCACCCGCGGCCGGGCGGACTCCGGCGACCTCGAGCTCGACCTCGTGGAGCTGTTCTCGGACGTCGCGACGC
This sequence comes from Nocardioides sp., assembly GCA_025965335.1. Lineage (GTDB taxonomy): Bacteria > Actinomycetota > Actinomycetes > Propionibacteriales > Nocardioidaceae > Nocardioides. The sequence goes on from JAOPXC010000232.1 coordinate 8,935, forward strand.
TCGCCGGCGATCTCGGTGTCGGAATCGCCCTCTTCGTCGACGAGATGCAGGACATCCCGGCACCGGAGCTCGCCGCCCTCTGCGGTGCCTGCCACGAGATCAGCCAGCAGGGGGCGCCGCTGATCGTGGTCGGTGCCGGCCTACCGCACCTGCCGGTGGCGCTGGCCGCGTCGAAGTCGTACGCCGAGCGCCTGTTCCGCTACGTCGCCGTCGACCGGCTCCCACGCGCCATGGCCGACCGCGCCTGGCGGGTCCCCGCCGGGACCGAGGGCGCGGAGTTCGAGGACGAGGCGCTCGACGAGCTCTACCGGCTCACCGACGGTTACCCCTACTTCGTGCAGGCCTACGGCAAGGTCACGTGGGACGCGGCCGTCGCGTCCCCGATCACGGCGGCGGACGTCGCCGAGGCGGCGCCCTCGGCCGAGTCGGAGCTGGCCATCGGCTTCTTCGGGGCCCGCTACGACCGGGCGACGCCGGCCGAGCGGGACTACATGACCGCGATGGCCGACCTCGGAGCCGAGACCGAGGACGGCGCCATCGCGACGGCCGACGTCGCACGACACCTGGGTCGCAAGCCCCAGTCCCTCTCGCCGGCGCGCGACGGCCTGATCAAGAAGGGCCTGGTCTTCTCCGCCGAGCGGGGCAGCGTGGCCTTCACCGTCCCCCACTTCGGGAAGTTCCTGCGCTCCCGCTGACAGGCAGGTCGGGTCGTGTGCCCGAGAACGCCCCATGGGGCGTCGTCGGGCACACGACCCGAAATCGGGGGCCGTCGCCCAAAGCGCTTGGTCCCGGGGGGGATCGGACGGATGATGCCTGCCATGAGCAGCGCGCCCTCCGGCCATCCCGGCGAGGTGCTCGAGATCGCCTGCGACGAGTCCGGCTCGGAGGGCGAGAAGCTCGTCGGCGGGACCACCGACGCGTTCGCCCACGCCAGCCTGCACCTCGACACGGAGGTCGCCGCGGCTTGCATGGACGAGGTGCGGCTGGGGTGCCGTTCGCCCGCCACCGAGTGCAAGGCCAGCGTGGTGCTCCGCGGCCAGAACCGGTGGGTTCTCGAGTGGTTGATCGGGCCCGGTGGTCCCCTCCACGGCAACGGTCACGTCCACCTGACCGAGAAGTCCTTCCACCTCGTCGCCAAGGTCGTCGAGCTGCTCGGGGTCGATCCCGCGACGACGACCACGCTCTACCGCGAGGGGCCGCGCGCCTTCGGCGATCCCGGCTGGCGCCAGCTGCTGACGTCGTTCAACGACCTGATGCGGGCCCACGTCCTCGAGGACGGCTGGGCGGCGGTGAACGACTTCTTCGACCACGTCGACCTGGTCCGGGCCCGGGTCAACGGCACCGAGATCGGGGACGCGCTCTCGCTGGTCGCCACCACCCGTCCGCGCACGGCCGCCGACCTCGAGCCGCTGCTGGACAGGTCCCGCGGCAGCACCGTGCTCGACCCGCAGGTGCCCGGCCTGGTCGGCGCGGTCACCCACTGGGGAGCCGGCGGCCGGCCCGTCTCGATCGTCCACGACGTCCAGGCCACGCTGACCCCGGCCCGGATGCGGCACGTGGAGGAGGCCTGCTCGCGCGCCGACGACCGGGTCCGGCTGGCCGGGATCCGCTTCGTCGACTCCCTGACCGACCCCCGGGTGCAGGTCGCGGACCTCCTGGCCGGCGCCGTACGACGGATTGCGTCGGAGGCGCTCAACGGTCGAGCGGACGTCGCCCTGCTCGCGCTGGTGCGACCGTACGTCGACCGGGGGTCGATCTGGGGCGACGCCCGCAGCCGGGCCGGGCTGGTCGGCTGAGGCGATCGGTCAGTGGGGGGCCTGGTCCGCCCACTGCAGCTGGGTCTCGTCCTCGGTCTCGCCTACCGCCACGAAGCCGAGTCGCTCGTACAGCGCCCGAGCCCGGGGGTTGTCCTTCTCCACGCTGACCCGCGCGACCAGGCCGGCGCGCCGCGCGCCGACCAGGAACTGCTCGATCAGGTAGGTGCCGATCCCGTGACCCTGGTGGGCGGGCAGCAGCTGGATCCCGGCCAGCTCGACGTGGTCGGGTGACTGGACGACCCGGATGCGGCCGGCTCGGTGGCCGTCGATCTCGATGACCGACGTGAGGCTTCCCGGCACGTTGCCGGCGATCTGCTCCGCCGTCCACTCGCCGAAGCCGCGGCGGAAACCGTCCTCGTCGAAGTCCTCGGGCAACCGGCCCTGCGCCCGGGCCACGACGATGACGACCTCGGTCAGGAACGTGATGTCGCGGGCCCTCGCCGGTCGCAGGAACGCAGACGGGTTCGGTGCGACCGGCGGCATGCTCACGACGGCAACGTACGTCGTCAGGTGCCGGGTGCTCCACCCCTGCGCCCGGGTGCGGGATCCTGTGCTCCTGCCTCTCGTCCGGACACGCCCTGGCCCCTTGGTCCACCTGGCGGTGGACGACATCGATGCCGCGTTCACGCGATGCCGGGCGGCCGGCGTCGCGGTCGAGAGCGAGCCGCACGTGACCTGCGCCCATGAGGATGACACGCTTGGACCAGCCGGTACCGACGAGTGGCAGGCGTGCGTCCGCGACTCCGAGGGAACCCCGGTCGGTGTCGTCGAGCCGCGGTCACGAGGCTGACGCTCGAACGCGGGAGGATAGGGCCATGAGGCCGCAGGTCGTCGCCCATCGCGGCGCCAGCCACGACGTTGCCGAGCACACGCTCGGTGCCTACCTCGCGGCGCTCGACGGGGGCGCCGAGGGTCTCGAGTGCGACGTGCGGCTGAGCGCCGACGGCCATCTCGTGTGCGTGCACGACCGGAACCTGCGACGCACGGCCAGCACCCCGAAGACCGTCTCGACCATGGAGCTGGCCGAGCTGGCCGAGCTCGACTTCGCGTCGTGGAAGAAACCCTGGGCCGACCTCGACGACGAGGCGCCCGACCACGACGAGACCCTGAACAAGGTGCTCACGCTGCGCAAGCTCCTGGAGACGGCTGCCGACTACGACCGCAGGGTCGAGATCGCCATCGAGACCAAGCACCCGACGCGTTACGGCGGCCTGGTCGAGAAGCGGGTGGTCGAGATGCTGCGGGACTTCGGCTGGGACAAGCGGGGCACTCCCGCGCGGGTGATGAGCTTCAGCTACACCGCACTGCAGCGGGTGGAGCGGATGGCGCCGGGCATACCGCTGGTGATGCTCCTCGAGCGGTCGCAGTACTGGCCGATGCTGCGGCGCGTGATCGGCCCCGACTGGATCGTCGGGCCCGGGATCGACGAGCTCCGCGAGCACCCGCGGCTCGGCAGGAGCATCGCGCGCAGCGGGCGTGACATCCACGTGTGGACCGTCAACACCGAGGAGGAGCTCGAGCTCTGCCTCTCGCTCGGGGTCAAGGCCGTGATCAGCGACCGACCGGCGTACATGCGGGACCTGCTGGACAGATAGGTTCGCGCCCATGGCAAAACGCTCTCGCACCAAGGCCCGCGACACCGCGACCGTACCCGGCGAGGTCGGCCCGCGGCAGCCCTGCCCGTGTGGTTCGGGCCGGCGCTACAAGGCCTGCCACGGCGCTCCGGGCGGGGCGGCGGACGCGTACGTCGGCCGCCCGTTCGAGGGCCTCCCGTCGGAGTGCGACGTGGTCGCGATGCGCGAGCTGGTGCCGGCCGCGACGGCTCCGTTGTCGCTGGCCGAGACTGCCGGTGCCGGGGACCGCAGGGTTCAGCTCTGCTCGCTGCTGCCGATGGCTGCGCCGGCCATGGTGCGCGACAGCGGGGAGATCTGGCTGGGCCTGCAGGTCCAGCACAACTTCGGTGACCCGTCCCGCGACCTGGCCGCGGTGCTGCTGAAGGCGCTCGACGCCGAGACCGGCATCGTCGGGCTCACCGACCCGCCCGGTGCGGGCCCGCGGCTGCAGGACCTGGTGACGGGGACGACGCTCGACGTGACGGTGCACGACGGCTTCGACTTCTGGATCGCCGACCTCGACGACCGCGACGGCATGGCCGCCGCCCTCGAGAACGCCAACGAGGCGGCCACCCCGACCGTGCGGCTCACGTCGGTCGACGCGGCGTACTGGACGGACGTGGGCACCAAGGAGCACCTTCGGTGGGTGATGCCCGAGCCCGAGGACCGGCTGCTGGACGCCCTCGCGCGGCTGCATGCCGCGGGCCGGGACGACGTCGCGACCGGATCGCGGCTCGTAGGCATGTTCCGCGCGCACGGGCTGCTCGCGCCCGTCTGGGACCTGCCGCTCGGCACCGGTGCGGGGGTCCTCGAGGAGCCCGCATCCCGGTTCGCCAACGACCTCGCCGAGGCGCTCGCCGACACCTCCGACCTGACCTCCGAGCAGCGCGCGGCACGCAACGGCCTGGCCAACCGGCAGGTCACGATCCGCTGACCCGACCGGGTGGTCGAGC
>JAOPXC010000243.1 GCA_025965335.1 Nocardioides sp.
CCGTCGCCGGAGTTCTCGGGCGATGGCGTCCCCGGATGGCCCACTCGGCGACCGCGAGGTTCAGGACCCAGCCGGCGCCCTTGGCGAGGTCGTTGCGGACGTCGCCGGTGCCGAACAGGACACCGCCGATGGGTTCGGTGAACACCTGGGTGCCGGCCGCGAGGCCTATCGCGTAGGCGCGGATCATCCACGCGCGATGAGCAGGGAGGTCGCGAGTACGGGCAGCGCTGATACCGAGGACAAGGCACGCGGCCATCGCAGCGGCGAACACCAGCCGTAGCGCGAAGAGCAGGTCGCCGGTGCCGGGCTTCTGCGCGTACTGGACGGTGATCCACAGCGCAGACCCAGCGACGAGCAGGCCGGCGACGGCCAAGACACGTCCGGTGCGCCGATGCCAGGTGAGGTGGCGGCGGCGGAAGGTCGGCGCGAACTGGAAAACGCCGACGACGGCGTAGAGCGCGGCCCCCACGATGTGCACGACCAGCGGGGCCGGGAACCCGGCGAACCGGTCGTCGGCCGGAATCACCGCGGGTCCGCCGGACAGCTGGAGTAGCCGGAGCGCTCCGGCGGTGAGCGGGATGACGCTGAGGGCAATGAGCGCCACGGGGACCGGCCACCCTGCCTTCGGCCGCACCCTGGTGGCCCGTGTCGGGCTCCGAACGTTCGCGGGCACCCGGCTCATCGGTCGTCCTCCTCGGCCGCGATGTCCTGCCCGTCGTTCGCATCGGGTTCGACACGCGTGATCGAGATGAGGGGCAGCCCGATGTCACGGAGCCGGCCAAGCAGACCGTGCAGCGCGGCCTGGTCCACGACGTGGCCGCGAAGGATCGTCAGGGCGCCGGCGGGATCGGGGCTGGTGGTGAGGGTCATGCCGTCGAACCAGGTCGACCACCGCTGGTCGAGGCGCCCCTGCAGGCGGATCTCGTAGCAGCCCGGCTCGTGCCGGCCGGCGGGGTGGGTGTTCACGGGAGCGCTCCTCTTGCCTGGTCCTGACGGTCCAGCCGACGGGGCTGGGTTCGTCCTGGTCCCTGCAAGCTAGGAGCGGATGCGGTGAGAGGTCGTCACATCTTCTGGTGAGCGGCATGGTGATCTTCACGCCCAGGAGGGCGCGGCCCGATGCTCAGCGGTTCCCCGAGCGGGACAGGAGGTCGAGCTGGTGTGCCTTGCTGATGGCCGCGCGCCGGTTGTTGACGCCGAGCTTGGTGTAGATGTGCTTGGTATGGGTCCGGACCGTGTTCAGGGACACGACGAGCCGACGCGCGATGGCAGGACCGTCGAGATCCGAGCCGAGGAGCCGCAGCACATCCAGCTCGCGGTCGCTCAGCGGGTCCACCAGCCCCACCACCGGCCGGGGTGCCGGTGCCGTTCCCGGGCCGGCCCCGCCGGCGGCGCTGCCGGCCGCGGTCACCGCTGCGAGCAGTTCCCGCGCGTAGCCGGACTGCGGCTGGCTCGTCGCGAGCTCCCGCAGCAGATCGGTCAAGACGGGGGCCGCGTCGACGAAGACCCGGACCCAGCCGTCCGCTTGAGCGAGCTCCACAGCGTGCCCCAGCGCCTCGAGCGACTCGCCCCGTGCGCCGCCCGCGTGGTGGGCGACGGCCCGGAGCACCTCGAGCTCGATCATCGTGCCCATGCGCCCACCGTCCTCGGCCGCGGCCAACAGACGGTCCAGGAGGGCAGCAGCGTCCTGCAGCGTCTGCCTGGAACCGGTGGCAGCGTGCTCCGCGAGCAGGACTCGGGCGAGGGTGATGTGCTCGTACTCGCGCAGGTAGGACAGCTCGTCGTCGGTCGCGACCTGGTGCTGGCGTGCCCAGGCGCGTGCCTCGGCGAGGTCACCGCGCGCGGCGAGCACGCGGGCGCGGGTTGCGTGGACTGGTTGCACGTTTGGGGAGTAGTCGGCTACGTACACTCGTTCGGCCTCGCCGAGGAGCTCAAGCGCGGTCGACAGATCGCCCTCTGCCGCCCGTAGCCTGGCCATCCCGACACTCCACCGGTACGGGTTCTGCGGGAGCGATGCGGCCTCCCCGAGCTCGTCGGAGCGGCGCAGGTACTCGGCCACGGCGGCGAGGTCGTTGCGATACCAGGCCGTCCGGCTCAGGCCGACGAGCATGTCGGCAGTGCCCCGCATGCCACGCGAGCCGGCCGGCGCGTTGGCCTCCGCGAGCTCGAGCGCTTGGCTGAAGGTGCGTTCGGCTTCGCGTAGCTGGCCCAGCCTGAGTTCCATGTCGGCCATCGCGATCGAACAGCCCAGCACGTCCGCGATGTGCCCGGCGCGGGTCAGAGCCGGGATGGAGGTGGTGTAGCTGGCGTGAGCCGAGGCGATGTCTCCGGTGGTCCAGGACGCCAGACCGGACAGCGCTGCTGCGGCGCCGGTGACCAGGTCGTCACCGTCGACTGCTGCCTCGATGGCCTGCTCTGCCCGCGTGATTGCATCGGCGGGGTCGCCGCCGATGAGCGCGAGTGCGGCCCGGTACATCTTGACGGACGCGGGCACGCGAGGGAGCTCGTCGCGGTCCACGACCACCAGGTCCGTGGCCGGCTTCGCCAACAGCTGCTCGACGTGATCGAGGCGCAGGTCCACGCCGTCGAACTCGTTGCTGGCCATCAGGCCGCCGATGAGCGCGATCGCGAGCACGGGTCGGTCGCGCACGATCTCGTCGGGCACCTCGTGGGCCCATCGGCGGATGAGGTCCTCGCGTCGCTCACGACCCAGCGTCCGGAAGGTCAGTTCGACGAGGTCAGCTGCCCGCTCCGCGTCTCCGCCGGCCAGCGCATGCCGGACCGCGGCCTCGGTTTGCCCTGCTTCGGCGTACCAGCCGGCGGCTCGACGATGCAGGTCTGGGACGTCGCCCGGTCGTTCTTCGAGCAGGTGCGCGTGCAGGACGTCTCCGAAGAGGTGGTGGTAGCGGTACCAACTCCGGTGGCCGTCGAGCGGGACGAGGAACAGGTTCGCCCTGTCCAGGGCCTCGAGCATCGCTCTGCCACTCCTGCCGCCAGCGCGCTCAGGGAGGGGGCTGACCGCGTCGCACAGCGACCCGGTGAGCCGATCGAGGATCGAGGTGTCGAGCAGGAAGCGGCGTACGTCGTCGGGCTGCCGACTGAGGACCTCGTCGGCGAGGTAGTCGACGACGAACCGGTCGTCGCCAGCGAACCCGGCGATGAAGCTTGTGCGGTCATCGCGGTCGCGCAGCGAGAGCGCCGCCAACTGGAGGGCGGCGACCCACCCCTCTGTGCGGGCCTCGAGTGCTGCGAGGTCGGCCGCCGTCAGGTCAAAGCCGTTGAGGTCGTTGAGGTAGCTGGACACCTCCTCAACCGTGAAGCGAAGGTCGGTCGCGCGGATTTCGACGAGCTCCCCGCGAGCCCTCAGCCGCGAGAGCGGCAGCGCAGGATCGGCCCGGGTGCCGATGACGAGCCGAAGCTGCGGCGGCTGGTGGTCGACGAGGAACGTCATCCCGGCCGCGACATCGACACCGTCAGCGAGGTGGTAGTCGTCGAGGACGACCGTGACCTCACCCGAATGCACGCTGAGCTCGTTCACCACTCCAGCGAGCACGGTCTCCACCGGCGCCTGCCCAGACTGCAGAAGAGTGAGTGCTGCGGCACCCGAACCCGGAACGGCCCGGTCGAGGGCCAGGAGGACGTAGGTCCAGAACGACGTGGCCTCGCGGTCACGCTCATCCAGGGACACCCAGGCAACGAGATGGTCGTCGTCTGGGGTGGACGGGGCGGTGGCGAACCAGGAGGCCAGCAGTGTCGTCTTGCCGAACCCCGCGGGCGCCGAGATCAGCGTGACCGGGCCATGCGAGCCGCGGCGCAGCAGATCGGCCAGCCGAGGGCGCAGCACGACCTCGCGGCGCGGCCTGGGCAGGAGAAGTTTCGTCTCCACCAGCGGGTCGGCCATCGGCGCTCCCTCCCTAGCGTCGGACTCGACCGGTCGAGCCTATGGCAGAAGCCAGCTGCCGCGAGCTGGACCAGTCGGGCCCCGAGTAGCGCTCGCGGCGCTCAGTGCACCGACTCGGACGTCCCAGGCTGTGCGTGCGTGTGCATCCGCTCTCCGGGGCGACCGAAGATGCTGAGCACCTCGGCGGGACCTTCGCCGGTGCTGCCGAACCAGTGCGGCACCATGGTGTCGAACTCGGCCGCTTCACCGATGCCCAAGACGACGTCCTGGTCGCCCATCACGAGGCGCATCCGGCCCGACAGCACGTAGAGCCACTCGAACCCGTCGTGCGTGCGCGGCTTCGGTTCCGACTGGGACGTCGGGATCACGATCTTCCACGCCTGGATGCCACCGGGCCGAGTCAGAGGCAGCACGGTGCGGCCGTTGACGCGCCGCGGCTTCAAGCGGATACGCGGGTCGCCGACCTCCGGCGCACCGACGAGGTCGTCGATCGGCACCCGGTACGTCTGCGCGAGCGGCAAAAGCAGCTCCAGGCTCGGTCGCCGCTGCCCGTTCTCCAGCCGCGACAACGTGCTCTTGGAGATGCCGGTCAAGTGCGCGACCTCGGTGAGGGTGACGCCACGCTGCTCGCGCACCCGCCGCAGTCGGGGACCAACGAGGTCAAGGGCCGCCGCAATCGGGCCGCCCGGGTCCGTGCCGCTGGGGACGTTGATGGTTGAGGTGTTTCGAAGCGCTGCCATGGCCCCATTGCACCGCGCTGTTCCCAGAATCAGCAACAACCGTTGTCGCGAGGGTCCTACGCGGTCACTCTCTTGGTATGAACGAATACGACGTGGTGGTGGTCGGCGGAGGCGCCGCCGGCCTCTCAGCAGCCCTGGTTCTCAGCCGCGCCCGCCGCCGCGTCGCAGTGGTCGACGCCGGCGAGCCGCGCAACGCCCCGGCCGCGCACATGCACGGCTTCCTGGGCTCCGACGGACTCCCGCCCGCAGACCTGCTGAACGCAGGACGCGAGGAGATCACCGGCTACGGAGGGGACCTCATCCGGGGCCGGGTCACCGACATCGCCCCCGTCGGTCCGACGTCACCTGCCAACGGCAACCGGCTCTGGTTCGACGTCCTGCTGGAGGACGGCAGCACCCTCCGCACCAGGCGTGTCCTCGTCACGACCGGCCTGCAGGACGAGATCCCGGACATCCCCGGCGTACGGGAGCGCTGGGGCCGCGACCTGCTCCACTGCCCGTACTGCCACGGCTGGGAGGTCCGCGACCAGCCCCTCGGCGTACTCGGCGGCACCCCCGAGGCCGTCGTCCACGCGCACCTGATCCGCGAGTGGTCCTCCGACGTCGTGTTCTTCACCAACGGTGCCGCGCTGACCGTGGACCAGCGTGAGCGGTTCGTCGCCCGCGCCATCGGCGTCGTCGACGGGCCCGTCACCCGACTGGTGGTCGAGAACGACCAGCTGACCGGGGTCGAGCTCGAGTCCGGCCACGTCGTGCCACGCGCCGCGATGTTCGTCCGACCCCACTTCGTACCCAACGACGACCTGCTGGTGCGCCTGGGGTGCACCACTCACGACAACGGCTGGGTCGCCGCCGACGCCGTCGGCCGCACCAGTGTGCCCGGCGTCTGGGCCGCCGGGAACGCCGTCAACCCGCGCGCCCAGGTCATCACTGCCGCCGGCGATGGCTCCGCGGCAGCGATCGCGATCAACAACGACCTGGTCGATGAGGACCTGCCGATCGCGGTCGCGAACTTCCGCCTCGGCCTCCCGGTCTGACCGTCCAGCGACCCACCAGAGGCACGACCTGTTGACCGCCGCCCCAGCGGCGGACCCACCGCGGGCCTCGCCCGCTACCGCCCCGAGCGGCTTTCGGCCGCGCGCACATCACAACACCCGAGGAGCATCGCCATGCCCAACCCACAGACCGCCCACCGTGCCAGCCCCATCCCGCCGCCCACCAAGCACCAGCTGGCGCTGATGATCTGGGTCGCCGTCTTCCCGACCCTGACGGTGCTCAACCTGCTGTTCGGCGACACCCTCGCCGACCTGCCGAGCGTGCTCCGCACGTTCGTCCTGGCCACCGTGGCCGTACCGATCGTGATCTACGGCCTGATGCCGCGCCTGCGCAAGATCCGTGCTCACGTCCTCATGCGCCGCGCCACCGGCTGATCCATCCCGTCTGATCACTGCCGGCTGTCCCGGTGTCCGCACAGCCACGCCCCCGGTCGACCCGGGCCCCGGCGCAGTCGGAGTCGGAGTCGGAGTCGCACCGAGGTCACCATCTCGCTCACCACGTGTGGTGACGACCGCTCACCACATCGCTGCCTAGCTTCGCGGTCAAGGAGCAGCACCCCGATTCCCGAAAGGCAAGACCATGGACAGGTTCACCCGCGGCATCGCAGTCGTCAGTGCGAGGCACCCATGGCGCACCATCACGAGCTGGGTCCTCGTCCTGGGCGCTGTGTTCTTCCTCGCCGCCAGCGGCGGCGGAACATTCACCGACGACTTCTCGTCACCCGGCAGCCAAAGCGCACGTGCCATGGAGCTGCTCGACGAGAACTTCCCCGACGCCGCCAAGGGCACCGCCCTGGTCGTCTTCGAAACCCAGGACGGCACGCTCGACGACCAGCGTGGCCGGGTAGCGGACGTCCTGAGTGACGTCGACGCCCTCGACCACGTCGCGTCGGTCGCGGACCCGTTCGAGGCGGGCACGATCTCCGAGGACGGGCGCATCGGCTACGCGGTTCTGACCCTCGACATTCCCGAGCGGGAGATGGGCAAGCCGGCGTTCACCGTGCTCTCGAACGCCGTCTCAGGCACCGACGTCGCCGGCCTACGTGTCGAGCTCGGCGGCGATGCCGTGTTCCTCAACGCCGAGGACAGCAGCTCCGGTCACGTCGGCATCGGACTCCTGGTGGCGCTCCTCGTCCTGCTCGTCGTCTTCGGCACCCTCGTGTCGGCGGTCATCCCGATCGGGCTCTCGATCGTGGCGGTCGGCGCCGGTATCGGGGGCATCACCCTGATGGCCGCGGCGATGGAGGTGTCGGTCTCAGCCGTTCCCGTCGCCGGCCTGGTCGGGCTCGGCGTCGGCATCGACTACGCACTCTTCGTGGTCGCCCGGTATCGAGAGAACCGCTCCGCCGGCCGGGACAACTCCAGGGCTCTGGCCGACGCGATGGGAACCTCTGGCGCTGCCGTGGTGTTCGCCGGCGGCACCGTCGTCATCGCCACCGCGGCCCTGGCCATCACCGGCGTCGGCGTCCTGACCTCGATCGGCCTGGCCACCTCGATCATGGTGTTCTTCGCAGTCGCCGCAGCCGTCACCCTGCTGCCCGCCCTGCTCAGCCTCCTCGGCGACCGCATCGACACCGGCCGCCTGGTCCGCCGCCACCGCCCGGGCAAGGCAGCCGAGGACACCGCCTGGTGGCGCTTCGGCCACCGCGTCTCCGCCCGCCCCTGGCCCTACCTGCTCGCCTCGGTCGGCGTGCTCCTCGCCATCGCGGCCCCCGCGTTCTGGATGCAGACCGCGTTCCCTGCCGCCGGCGACGCTCCCGCCGAGACCACCCACCGGCAGGCGTACGACCTGCTCGCCGAAGGCTTCGGTACCGGGATCAACGCACCGCTCCTGGTCGTGGTCGACCTCGACAAAGCCGGCGTCGTCGCCCCTGACCTGCCCGCTCTGACCCGCGACATCGCCTCCATCCCCGGCATCGCTTCGGTCGGGGACCCCCAGACCTCAACCGACGGCAGCACCGCTGTCTTCACCGCCATCCCCACCACTGGCCCCGCCGATCCCGACACCTCCACCACCATCGGCCAGGTCCGCGACGCGATCCCGGACAACGTCTACGTCTCGGGCATCACCGCGGTCACCGACGACCTCAACGCCCAGCTGGCCAAGAAGCTGCCGCTGTTCATAGGCGCCGTGATCGCTGTGTCGTTCCTCCTGCTGATGCTGGTCTTCCGCTCCATCGCGGTCCCGCTCAAGGCCGCCGCCATGAACCTGCTCTCGATCGGCGCCGCCTACGGGGTCCTGGTCGCGGTGTTCCAGTGGGGCTGGGGCAGCAGCCTCGTCGGCCTCGAGGGGCCCACCCCGATCACCTCGATCATCGTCGTCATCATGTTCCCGATCCTGTTCGGACTCTCCATGGACTACGAGGTCTTCCTCCTGTCGCGGATCCGCGAGGAGTACGTCCGCACCGGCGACAACACCGAGTCGGTCGCCCGCGGACTTGCGGGAACCGGCCGGGTGGTCACCTCCGCGGCGCTCATCATGGTCGCGGTCTTCCTCAGCTTCGTCGCCAGCCCGATCCCGTCGCTGAAGATGCTCGGGCTCGGTCTCGCCGTAGCGATCCTTGTCGACGCCACCATCGTTCGGATGGTGCTCGTGCCGGCCACCATGGCGCTCCTGGGCAAGGCCAACTGGTGGCTCCCTGCCTGGCTCGACCGGGTCCTGCCTCGGGTGAGTGTCGAAGGACCTGCCATCGTCGAAGCGACGCACGACAAGCTCGTGAACACGACCGACGACGCGGGAATCCTGTCCGCTCCCGAGCCCGAGGAGCTGATCAGTCGCTGACGTCGCGTGACCGTTCCCGACCACGATCAACGGGCCCACGCCCGTCCGTGTCGTGTGCCTCGATCCATCCATGAGCAACGGGTGGCACAGTGCCTGGCAATGGCCCTGCGCCGCGGGGGATTGGCGCAGGGCTGCGCGGTCCCGGCTACAGAGCAGAGGCCCTCACAGTCTGACTGTGAGGGCCTCTTGTGTGTGCGCAACCATCTCGCGGTTGCTCGGACTGGCCTGCCGGGCCGGCCCCCTCCACTGCATGGCTTCGGGACACCTGGGACCTCCGCAGATGTCCGCGTTGAGTGGCCTGAGCCGCCCCGTCGTCGCGGGAACGGCCGACTCCGACCGTCGGCGGAAGCAACGTGTCGGATCTGCGTCCGTCCCACCGAACTCTGTCCGAACGGCTCGATCTGCTACCTGCGGGGCCGTCGGCTCGCCGCGGCGCCCGGTGCCTGGCTGGCGTCTCGGGCGTCTCGGGCGTAGCGCAGGAAGCTCGCGCCGAGCCTGCCAACCTGCAGGACCATGGCGAAAGCTATCGCCACAGCCACGCCGCGTGGCCAACTCTTGACCTCGACGGCCACCAACGCGATTGCGAGGAAGAGCAGGATCAGGCTGCCCCGGACCATCCGCACGATGAGGAACGTCCGAACGATCCGAAGCGTCATGTCGGCGTCGAGATCCGCCGGGACGCCCCGCGGCCTTGCCATCCTCCGATCATAGGCAGCCGCCCGCCGGCCCGACGCCGACATCTGCCTCGCCGCCGGATGCGTCCGTGCAGCTTGTCCGGCACGTACGGAGTGCTGGGACGCCTGCGCACTCATCGACACGACCGCGCGGACAGCGGCGTAGAGGTCCGGATGGTCGCGCTTGTGCTGACCAGCCCTCGCCTCAGGCCCCGTGCCGTAGTTTCACGCTCCAGCTTCGGGGCGCTCTGGATTCGTCGTTCGCGCTGTCCACGAACAGTCCACTGCTTTCCTCATAGGACTGCCTGAGCAGGCTGTGGCGCGGCGACGAAAGCCAAGGTTGCGCACAAGCCGACAAGCAACGATCGAACGAGGGCACTCATGCTCGTTGGGCGTCCCTACAGAATGATCGAGTGAGTCATTGAGACATCGACCATTGGCCACGGGCGGTGTTGGACGCAACGTTGGCTCACGACGTGTAGGTGTGTCGGTCAGCGGCTGAGGACATCATCCACGGCTGCCTGGACGGCAGACAGGTCGCTGACATGGATCTCGTGCCCAGACTTGACCTCGGTGAACCGGCCGCCCGGCCACTGGCGACTGACCGCACGCATGATCGCTTCGTAGGCAGGGTAGGTCCGCCCGCATATGTCTTCCGGGCTGGCGCACTGCGCGATCGTCGAGATCACCAGGTGGAACGGGACACCACGCGGAGCAGGCGAGCCGACGACCGCGTCGCTCACGTCCCGATAGTCCAAGGACTCGCCGTTGTCGCCGGAGTAGTAAGTTCTCTCGGCCGCTCGTTCCGGTGGTGACATCTCGCGAAACCCGAGGGCGGACCAAGCCGGCAATGGCGGCACGGGGTTGAGGGCGACCACGCCGGCAACCTCATCTGGGTGGGCGCGGGCGTAGGCCTGCACGAGGAGGCCGCCGGCGGAATGCCCGACCAGCACGTAGTCGCCCGGCACGTCGCCCTCTCGGAGGAGCTCGTGCAAGTCGTTCGTCAACGTCTCGGCTTTCCGCGGCGTCGGCGCGGCGTCGCTCGCGCCGACGTTGGCCCGGTCATAGCTGCAGACCACATGGGCGTCCTCGTACGCCGTCCGGATCGCGTCAAGGGAGTCCCCAGGCTGGCCCTCACCGCTCTCGAGCACCAGCGTGGGCGCACCCTCGCCGCTGCAGGTCAGGTGCAACGAGCGACCGCCGACGTCGACGGCGCGTGAATATCCGTCCAAGGGGTCTGCCGACGGACTCGTCCGAACCGACGTCTCCGGGGATGTTGTCCCCGAGTCGGAGGAGCCCGTGTCGTCCGAACACCCGGCGACGGGATGCATCGTTGCCACCGCAACAGCGACCGCCACAGGTGTCCGGATCCTCCGGCCACACAGGCTCATGCTTCAATCACACCACCGGCCCATTCCCCTGTCCATGGCCCCCTCCAGGGCTCCTGCGCCTCGCTGACGCGCCTGATCGCGGCTGCCGGATGGCGCTCACAAGGGGAGTCGATCCAGGTCTCAACCTGTTGCGGCGTCGTACCCCAGGCGGTTGAAGAGGTCGATGGCCCGACACAGCCACCGTCGCCTGGTCGTAACCGGAACGTCTCCGGCGTGCCGCGGTCGGGGGCAAGTTCGGACATGGCTTTGCTGGTCCCCCTCCGGGCATGCTGGTCGCCGACCAGGGCGGGGGAGGATCGGGGTGTGAACCCCGACGTGATCCCTCCGGACGCCTTCGACGAGCTGGTGCGCAACGCCCTCGACCAGCTCCCAGACGAGGCGGCCGCACTGGTCGCCCAGATCGCGGTGATCGTGCGCGAGCAGCCAGAGCCGGACGAGGGGGAGCCGGGACAGCTGCTGCTCGGCACGTTCCGCGGCATCGCTCATACCCGGGCCGGCGGCCGAGTGCCCGGGACGTTGCCCGACCTCATCACGCTGTTCCGGCTGCCGATCCTCGCGGTCTGTCGCGACGCCGACGAGGTCGCGCCGCGGGTGTTGAAGGTCCTCGGCCACGAGGTCGGGCACGCCCTCGGCCTGAGCGAGGAGCAGCTGCGCG
>JAOPXC010000271.1 GCA_025965335.1 Nocardioides sp.
CCCAGCACCGCGCCGGCCACGGCGGGCCAGGCCCGCGTCCATCGCCGGGCGCATCCGACCAGGGCGATGACCCCGATCGAGACGACCACGATCGTGAGCACCTCACCCTTGACCAGGTCGACCGCGAACCCCGTCCAGGACTGGTTCGTCAGCCCGTAGTCGAGCAGGTGGCGACGCATGAGAACGGCGAACGGAAGGGTCAGGACGCGCCCGATGATCTCGAGCGCAGCCACCGTTTCCAGCACCTGCAGCCACCAGGGACCGGGCATCCGGGCGACGAGAGCCCGACCGTGGCGCGTGAAGCCGAACCAGCAGGCGACCGCGAGGGAGAGCAGCAACGATCCCCAGCTCCAGACCCGCGCCCATCGCGAGAAGTCCTCCGCACGCTGGATCTGGGCGTCGCTGAAGACCGAGGTCGCCGGGACCGGCGCGAGGGAGCCGCCCGGCACGGGCTGCCAGGGCACCAGCCAGGCCGCAAGGACCACGAAGAGCACCCCACCCCCCGCCGTCACGACCCACGCGGCCCGACGGTGCCCCTGGATGCTCACGAGACCAAGCCTGCCAGCCGGGCCCGCCAGGCCTGCGTCAGCTGACGCACGTTCCAGTCGAAGTCCGTGGTCAGGGCGGCCCCGAGTGCCTGGCCGCCGTCCACCTGGCGATAGAGCCGGACCAGCGCGCGCTCACCACCCCGGTCGGCGAGCACCCGGCAGACCAGCCACGCACTCTCGTAGGCCGCGCCCAGGTGGGAGGTCGAGGTGTCGAACTCGACGGCACCCGGCAGCGCTCGAGGTGGACCGTGGCGGCGTACCTGGTCGATGATCTGCCCCGCCGTGGTGGTGATCGGCAGATGGACGTCGCGCAGAGCGACGTAGTCGGCGAAGCCCTCGACCAGCCAGATGGGCATCACGCTGCGGGCCGCGTCGGTTGCGACGTGGGTGGCCTCGTGGCTCATCACGACCTGGGCGCCGGCCGGCCGCAGCCGGCCGAGCACCTCCGGGTTCACGAAGACGTGGACCGGTGAGCCCGGTGCCAGGGTCCCGTCGACGCTCGTGGTCACCGCGGCGATGTTGTCGTAGGTCCCCGGATCGGCGGCCAGGGCCCGGTCGAGACCGCGGATCGATCCCGGGACCTCCACCACGAGCCTCGGACGCCACCCGGTCACGACCGCACGCACCACGGGCACGGCTGCGGTCGCGCGCGCGGCGTAGCGGTCCGCGTCGACCTTGGAGGCGGCCAGCACCAGGGTGGTGGCGGTGCGCCGTACCTGCATCGGGCCGGTCATCCACAGCGGCGTACGCCGGTCTCCTCCACCGACGGACACCAGCGCCACCCGGCCACCGACCTGCGCGAACCCGAACCGGACCTCGGCACGCGCGGGTGCGCGGTCGAACCCGGCGAACCGCCACGTCGCGTCGACCGCCGCCTCCCACGCACCGTCGGCCGAGACCGCACCCGTCTCGTCGACGTACCGAAGGGTGAAGTCACGGACCTTCAGGGCCCGGGCGTTGTCCACGATCGCGGAGAGCAGCCGGGCGGAGGCGACGTCGTCGTCGGCTGCCAGGGCGGCCGCGGCGCCCGGGTCGCGCGCGACCACGGCGTCCTCGAGGCGGTGCAGGGCCCGGGCCGCCAGCGCGGGCTGCACCGTCGGGGTGCCCGGGCTCTGCCTGGGGTCGGCGGTGTAGGTGTCCGGGCGGAGCGCCGCCCAGGTGACGGTCCCGACGACGACCAGCAGGAACAGCGAAAGGCCGGCCACCCACCAACGTGGGCGACCGGCCTTCGTGGTCGGGGGGTCAGCCAGGGCGGACCGCGCCGACGTACGGCATGGAGTAGAGGCTGCTGACCCGGACGCCGGCGCCCGGGTTCAGGGCATTCACGATCATGCCGTTGCCGATGTACATGCCGACGTGGCTGATCGGGCTGTAATAGAAGACCAGGTCGCCGGGACGCAGATCGCTGGCGGCGATGTGTGCACCGGTGCTGTACTGCGCGCTCGAGGAGTGCGGCAGGGCGACGCCGGCCTGGGCCCAGGCCATCATCGTCAGACCGGAGCAGTCGAACGCGCTCGGGCCGGCGGCGCCGTAGACATAGGCGTTGCCGACCTGCGCCATCGCGTACTGCACGGCGGCGGCGGCGCGGCCCGACGCGGGGACCGAGGAGGGCACCCGGACACTGCCCCGGGACAGGAGCTGCTGGCGCTCCGCGGCCTTGAGGTCGCCCAGGAGCGACTTGGCCTCGGCGAGCTTCTTGTCGATGGTCGCCTTGTCGGCGGCGAGCTGCTTCTCGGTGGCCGCGACGTCGGCGGCGCGCTGCTCCGTGGCCCGGCGGCGGATGTCCAGCGCCTTGAGCTCGGTGGCGTAGCTGTCGAACATCTGGCCCTGGAGGTCGTTGTAGGCCGACATCGTCGACAACTGTCCGAGGAAGGCGGCGGGGTCGTCCGAGACGATCACCTGGCCGACAGCCGAGAGGCCCTGGCCCTCGTACTGGCGGATCACGGAGTCCTTGACCTGTTCCTGCACGAGCGACAGTCGGTCGTCCTGACGCGACTGGTCCGCCTTGAGCGACCCGAGGTCCTTGTTGAGCTCGGCGAGCTCGAGCTTGGCGCTGTTGTAGCGCTCGGAGGCCTGCTCCGCCTCGTGGTAGAGCCGGTCGACTCGGGCCTGCACGTCGCCGATGTCGGGCTTGGCCTGCGCCGGGGACGACGGGAGGAATCCGACTGCGGCGACGAGCGCCAGGATGGCTACAACTGTCTTCATGGGGCGAGTCAAAACTCGCTTCCGACCGTTCAGCACGTGCGGGCGCTCTCCTTGCGTGTCGTACGCCTACCGGGTGAGCTGACGGGTTCGGGCACGACGGTCCCTACTCCCGCTCCTCGGCGACACGAGCGTGTCGCCGCCTTGCGAGCGATTCACCCCAGATGGGTTGGTTCCCCGGCTCCCCGACCGCCGAAGCGGTCCGGGACTCGACGCGGTGCCCGCGCGGACCTGACTGATCCACTTCCACGGGCACCTGAGTGAGTCAGGTTAGCCACGTCCCGCTGGGATGACCAACTTTCAACAGTCGTGGCGAGGTGTTTCTCGTCGCGAGCGTAAGACTTTGCTTTGAGTAGTCACACCAGCCCCAGGCGTCACGCCGACTCGACCTCGATGCTGCTCAGCGGCTGCACCAGTCGGAGCGGCGGCACCAGCCCGCCCTCGGCAAGGACGTCGAGCGCGCGGCGCTCGTCGTCGTCGAATGTCAGCTCGGGCGGTGGACCCAGCAGGACTGTGACCACGCAGTCGTGGCAGGCCAGTCCGCGGACCACACAGGTGTCGCAGTCGATTCGCGTCGTCATGGAAACGAGCGTGACAGGGGCCGCCGACAGTCTTGAGTTGCGAGGCGAATGGACTCCCCCGGCGCATCCGAACGTAGGCTCGGCGCATGGAGGACACCTCGAGCCCGGACTACACCGCCCGACTCACGAACAAGAGCCAGGCGCCGTGGAAGCGGATCCTGAACGTCCAGGCGCCCTACCAGTGGAACCTGCGTCGCCAGCACCTGGGACGGACGGTCGACATCGGATGTGGCATCGGGCGGAACCTCCGAGCACTGGCTCCCGGATCCGTGGGGGTCGACCACAACCAGACCTCCGTCGAGGTGGCGCGGTCGTCGGGGCTCGAGGCCATGACGGTCGACCAGTGGCGGACCTCGGACCTGCGCGACAGCGCAGCATTCGATGGCCTGTTGGTGGCCCACGTCATCGAGCACATGACGTTCGACGAGGCCACGGACCTCGTGGTCGAGTACCTTCCCGCCCTGCGACCCGGGGGGAGGGTGTTCTTCATCTGCCCCCAGGAGAAGGGCTACGCGTCTGACTCCACACACGTGACCTGGACAACCGGGCAGGACCTGCAGCGCCTGGCGACGCTGGCCGGGCTGGTGCCCTCGAAGTGGAAGAGCTTTCCGGCGCCCAGAGCCCTGGGCCGGATCTTCACGTACAACGAGTTCACGCTCCTCGCACGCAAGCCCTAGAGCGTGGCCCAAGCGAAGCAGTCCGAGCAGCCCCGCTGACGTCGCCACCCGGGCGCCGTCGGCAACCACATCCTTGGCGACCCCCTCGACTGGCAACCGGACAACAGACACAGTCGTGCTGCGTGCGACATTCGCCGACGTGTTGGAACGGCTCCGTGCCGCTTCCGGACAGGACACAATGGTCTGGTGAGCCATCCCGAACAGCTGGGATTCTTTGGTTGCGTGGCCAATGCCAACCAGGAACTTCTCGGCGGTGCGTCCGTCCTCGAGATCGGCGCGTACGACGTCAACGGCAGCGTCAGACACATTTTTGCCGCGGCCGGCTCGTACACGGGGGTTGATCTGGTCGAGGGGCCCGGAGTCGACGTTGTCTCCTATGGGCACCGGGTCGCATTTTTGGACGGTGCGTACGACGTGACCCTTTCGGGCGAGTGCTTCGAGCACGACCTTCATTGGCGCGACACCTTTGCCAACATGGTGCGCGGGACTCGACCAGGTGGGCTCGTGGTCTTCACCTGTGCCTCCGTCGGGCGCCCCGAGCACGGCACCCAACGCACCAAACCGCAGGACAGTCCGGGGACCCAATCGGAGGACCTCGACTACTACCGAAACCTCACACGCGGGGACTTCGAGGAGTCGCTGCCGCTCGAGGAGTGGTTCAGCGACTTCCGGTTCTGGTACCTGCCGACCTCGTTCGACCTCTATTTCGCCGGGGTTCGCGCCGGGGCTGTGGCCGGGGCTGCGACGGCCCGCCTCCCGAAGACCGACGAGGTCGAGAACCTGCGGAAGCTCATGCCCCCCTTGCACAAGGCGCTTCGCCTCCCGCTCCGGGCAATGATCCCGGTGCTTTCCGAGGAGCGGTACCAAACCGTTGTCCTGCCGTACTGGCTGATGCTGCAGCGTGCCACCGATAGAGTGTCGAGCAACCGCCTGCGTCACCAGGCGTGAGCCGGGGCTCAGCGCGACAGTAAGCCGAGCATTGCCTCTGACGTCGCCGCCCGGGCGCCGTCGGCGACCACATCCTTGATCAGCGCCTGGTCGCTGGTCACCACCACCACGACCCGCCCCACCGGTTCGGCGGCCACGAGGTCCCTGATCACGTCGTCCGCGATCACTCCCTCCGGACTGAACACGACCTTCACCCCGCGCGGGGCGTTCACGACCGGGCGGGCCGACGCGGCGGCCGCGTCGAAGACGACCGTCGTCTCGGCACCGGTGCGGGCGACGAGCGGGGCGAGCGTGCCCAGCAGGCGAAGCCGTTGCGCCTCGAGCGACGAGCTCTCCCACGCCGTCTTGCTGACGTTGTAGCCGTCCACGATGAGGCGCGCACGTGGCATGGCGAGGTACTGCTCGACCACGCCAGGGCTGTCGGTCCCGAGCGTCGCCGACGAGGCGGGCCCGCGAGCCTCGTTGCCGGCGAGCTCGCTCTCGACCCGGTCCCCCGGCGCTCCCGGCACGGCAGGCAGCGCCAGCTCGCGACGCAGGCCGCTCGCGGCGTCGATGACGGTGTCGAGCAGGATGCGAGCCCGCAGGCTGGCCTCGTCGCGGTCGGAGCGAGCGGCCCGCCGACCCGCCGTCGCCTCGGCTTCCCACTGCACGACCTGGGTGCGCAGCCGACGGAGCTCCTTCTCCTGAGCGGCGAGTGCGGCTCGAGCCTCGCCGAGCGCCTCCTCTGCCTGGCTCGTGCGGTCCTCGACCGCATCCCGCGCGGCGCGCTCGGCCGATCGTGACTCGCCCAGCTTCCTTCGGAGCGCGGTGTTCTCCGACTTGTACTCGTCGACCTGTGCGCGATGCCGAGCGCGCAGCTCGCGGACGGCCTGCTCAACCTCGTCGAGCTTCCCCTGAAGGCGAGCGACCCGCGCATCGCCACGCCCCGTGGAGGCGGGCGCGTCGGAGATCCCAGGGAGCTCAGCCGACAGCAGCTCACGCCAGCCGTCCGGTCGCACCAGCCACGCGAGCGCTGCCCGCTCGCTCGCGTCGGCGACACCGGCGCCCTGGTCGGCCGGGGCCAACGAGTCGACGACACCGGAACGACCCTTCAGGGCCAGCTGCCTGGCCACCCGCTCGCGGAGGTCCTCGTCGCCTTCGAGCGCAGCCGCGATCGCGGTGGCACCGAGCCGCGCCCGCCGAGTGGGCGCGAAGGCTGCGACCCTGCGGAGCGCGGGTGGCAACCGCACCAGGTCGGGCAGGACGTCCGCGGTCAGGGCCAGGACGCGGAGGCGCACGACGTCCGGCAGCCGGGCAAGGTCTGGATCGAGAAGCTCGTCGCTCATCGCGATCCCCGTCAGCCGACCGCCGGGTCGTCGGCGACGGCCGCATCGGTGCGGGACACCAGCTCGATGGCGTCCGCCCGGCCGCACCAGCGACAGGTGACCCCGTCGACCGTCTCCTCCCGGATGACCGTCTCCTCCACCCCGTGGTCCCCCGCCAGGTCGAAGTGCCAGAACTCCGTGGTGCGACGGGTCCGGGTGACGTCGAACCGGGTGAGGTTCCCGCAACCGGCGCATCGCCACCGGCGGCCGGCGTCGGGCAGCTGAGCAGCCATCTGTCCCCCTACGGTTGCGAGCACTCGGTGGTCGAGCTGTCGAGACCACTGGTCACACCCTATTCCGCGCGCCGCACCTCGATTGTCGGCGCCCGGATCTAACTTCGAAGCCATGAGCAGCGTCGTTCAGGGTGCGCCCTCCCGATGGGAGTCGCAACGAAGTTTCGACGAGCTGGGCAGACCACTGCGCGCGATCACGTTCTGCGTCGTCGACCTCGAGACCACCGGCGGGTCGGCCGAGGGCGGTTCGATGATCACCGAGATCGGCGCCGTGAAGGTGTGCGGCGGCGAGGTCCTCGGGGAGTTCCAGACCCTGGTCAACCCACACACGGTGATCCCACCGTTCATCGCGGTGCTCACCGGCATCAGCAACTCGATGGTGGTCGACGCGCCCCCGATCGAGTCGGCGCTTCCCGCCTTCCTCGAGTTCGCCGCGGGCACGGTCCTCGTGGCCCACAACGCGCCCTTCGACGTC
The DNA here is from genome assembly GCA_025965335.1 of Nocardioides sp. GTDB lineage: Bacteria > Actinomycetota > Actinomycetes > Propionibacteriales > Nocardioidaceae > Nocardioides. Next base: position 7,029 of record JAOPXC010000271.1, read on the forward strand.
GGCTTCCTCCGTCACTTCGCCAAGCAGCAGGGGCGCCCGTGGCCGACGTTCGAGGTGCTCGACACCGCCAAGCTCGCGCGTCGGGTGATCACCCGCGACGACGCGCCGAACTGCAAGCTCTCGTCCCTGGCCAAGGCGTTCAACTCCACGACGACACCCAACCACCGTGCTCTGTCAGACGCCCGGGCGACGGTCGACGTGCTGCACGGCCTCATGGAGCGGCTCGGGGGGCTCGGGGTGCACACCCTCGAGGAGCTCCAGACGTTCTCCGCCCGGGTGAGCACGGCCCAGCGCAAGAAGCGTCACCTGGCCGAGGGGCTGCCCCACTCCCCCGGCGTCTACCTGTTCCGTGACGACCGTTCGCGGGTGCTCTACGTCGGTACCTCTCGCGATCTTCGCTCACGGGTGCGCTCCTACTTCACCGCCTCCGAGACCCGCTCGCGGATGGGTGAGATGGTCGGGCTCGCGACCCAGGTCACCGGCATCGAGTGCGCGACGCCGCTCGAGGCCGAGGTTCGCGAGCTCCGCCTGATCGCCGAGCACAAGCCTCGCTACAACCGCCGGTCGCGCTTCCCGGAGAAGGTGCACTTCATCAAGCTGACCCGGGAGCCATGGCCGCGGCTGTCCCTGGTCAAGCGGGTGCTGGACGACGAGGCCGACTACCTCGGACCCTTCGGCTCCCGCAAGGTCGCCGAGAAGTCCCTCGCCGCCCTGCACGACACGTTCCCGCTGCGCCAGTGCTCCGACCGCTTCGCACGCACCCCGGCTCGCGCACCGTGCGTCCTCGCCGAGCTCGGCCGGTGCCTGTCGCCCTGCGATGGCAGCGTCGACACCGACACCTACGCCGCCGTCGTGCGCCAACTGCGCGAGACCCTGCTGCGGCGCCCGGACGAGGTGGTCGAGGCGATCAACGTCCGGATGACGGCCCTCGCCGACGACGAACGCTTCGAGGAGGCCGGCGTCCACCGGGACCGGCTGGCGGCGTTCATCCGCGCGGCCGCGCGCACCCAACGCCTCTCGGCCCTCACCCGGTGCCCCGAGGTCGTTGCGGCCCGACGCGAGGACGACGGGCGCTGGGCGGTCCACGTGGTGCGCTTCGGGCGACTGGCTGCGGCCGGCATCATCCCCGACGGAGCCGACGCCCATGCCTTCGTCGGCGGCCTGCGCGTCTCTGCCGAGACGGTGACCTTCGCGCCCGGCCCCGTTCCTGCCGCAACCGCCGAGGAGACCGAGCGCGTCCTCCGCTGGCTGGAGTCGCCCGGCATCCGGCTCATCGACGTCGAGGGCGAGTGGAGCTGTCCGGTGGCCGGCGCCACCCGACATCTCGCCCTGCACGACGCCGCCCGCGACTCGCGCGGATCACTGGTGCCGTTCGCCGACCGGCGCGACATCACTACTATCCAGCAACCGGCGAGGTGAAGCTCGTCGAGCTTGTCGAGACCGCTGTTCCGCGGGCCTCGGAGCACCCACCGACAGCGCGGAGGCGCCGAGATGCGAAGGCAGAGGGACGTCCCCCCTTTGATTCGCGCCCGAGCGGGGCGCGCGATGCCTACCCTTTTCGGCATGGGAAGAAGGACTCCAGCTGCGGTGGCTGAGCACGTCGAGGGAGCCGTGCCGGAGCCCGTTGGTGATTCCCAGGGGCGGTTGTGGACCCTGTTGTGGGGGTTCCTTGGCACAGTGGTCTGGGCGATCGTCTGCAACTCCGTGCTCGACGCGTCGATGTGGTGGGGACATGCGCCACGACCGACCTTGATCGTGCAAGGCGCCGCGCAGCCCGCCGGGCTCTTGGCGGTCTGGCTGGTCCTGGTGATCGGCATCTGCATTACTGGGCGACTCTGGTTGAGCTTGGGTCTGTTGCTCGTCTGTGCTTGCACGGTGGCAGCAATCAACGCGGTCAAGATGTCGATCCTGCAGGAGCCCCTCTTTCCCTCAGACACTGCCTTTCTGTCCAGTCCCGGCTTCCTGATGTCGATGGTCCCCCTGAGGTCCGTCGTGCTGGGGGCGCTCGGAGCAGCGGCAACGATGGTTGTCTTCGTGGGGGTCGGAAAGGTCATGGCCCGGCGGTTCCCGCGTATTGGGAAAGCCGACGCTGGTCGCGCAGGACGATCCATTCTTCTCGGACGGGTCGTGATCGTGGTCCTGGCGACGACGCTCTTGCTGGACACGGTCAATTTCAATCAACCGGGCAACATCTGGCGCCGCGTGTACGGGGCGCAAGGCGTCGACTGGATTGCCTGGGGGCAAAGCGTGAACTACGCACGCAACGGCTTCGTCGGCGGCTTCCTGTACAACATGCCCATCGAGGCCATGGCCAGGCCGGTGGGGTACGGCAAACAGACGATGGCCGACATCGCTCACCGCTACTCCGCGTCCGCCGCGGTCCGCAATGCAGGTCGGGATCCGCACGCTCTCGATGATGTCAACGTCGTGCTCGTCCTGAGCGAGTCCTTCGCCGACCCTGCCGAGCTTTCAGGCGTACACCTGGCTCGCGACCCGATGCCCTCGACCAGGAGGATCATGCGCGACTCCTGGTCAGGAAAGACCTTGGCCTCGTTCTACGGCGGCGGCACGTCAAGCATGGAGTTTCAGGCGCTGACCGGTCAGAATGTCGGCCTCTTCAACCCTCAGATCAGCAGCCCCTACCAGATGGTCGTGCCGAACTATGACTCCTACCCGTCTGCGGTCGGATGGTTCAACGCCCACGGGCACAAGTCCATCGCAATACATCCGTACTCGACGGAGATGTACAGGCGGCGCGCGGTGTACGAGACGTTTGGATTTGCCAATTTCATCCATGACAGCACGATGCAAGTCGCCTCCAAGCTGGGAACGCATGGCTACATCTCTGACGAGTCGGCCTTCGACGAGGTCCTCTACCAGCTCGACACCAGCGCCTCACCCCTTCTCGTGAATCTGGTCACGATGCAGAATCACGTGCCGGTGACTGATTGGCCCGACGCTCCGATCCCGGCCTCGGGAGACCTCAACTCCGGCGAGGCGGAGCGGGTGGGTGGATACGCACGAGGCATCGAGTACAGCGATGCGGCGCTGGACAGCTTCCTGGCCCGCCTACAGGCGAGGGACGAAGACACGGTGGTCGTCTTCTACGGAGATCACTTCCCCGGGATCTTCGACGATGACATCCTCCAGCAGAATGAAGGTCTGAGCCGGTACTCCACCCCACTGTTCCTGTGGTCGAGCCAGGGGAACGCGCACCGCGATCTGCCGATCAGCAGTCCCGTCCAGTTCCTTCCTTATCTGTTCGACCTGCTCCACGCCCCACTTCCGCCGTACTACGAGTTGTTGAGGGAGGTGGCGAAGAACGTGGGGGCGATCGGCCCCGGTCGGATTGTGAGCCCC
>JAOPXC010000347.1 GCA_025965335.1 Nocardioides sp.
GCGACCAACTCGGGCAAGGGCCAGGCCTTCCTGGAGCCGGGACTGAAGTACGGCGTCTCCACGACGAGCAAGATCGACTTCCTCTCGCTGGGCATCGCCCTGGTGCTCGGCACCGCCGGGCTGCCGCACATCCTGATCCGGTTCTACACGGTGCCGACGTCACGCGACGCCCGGAAGTCGGTGCTGTGGGCGATCGGCCTGATCGGGGTCTTCTATCTGTTCACGCTGGTCCTCGGCTTCGGTGCCGCGGCGCTCCTCAAGGGCGACAAGGCCGCTGAGGTGGCCACCAGCAAGGGCAACCTGGCCTCGCCGCTGCTCGCCGAAGCCGTCGGAGGTGGTGCCGGCTCGACGGGCGGCGCCGTACTCCTCGCGGTCATCGCCGCCGTTGCGTTCGCGACCATCCTGGCGGTGGTGGCCGGACTGACGCTGACGTCGTCGGCGTCGGTGGCGCATGACATCTACAACAACGTGATCAAGAAGGGCCAGGCTACCGAGAAGGACGAGATCAGGGTGACCCGCATCGCCGCCGGCACCATCGGCCTGATCGCCATCCTGCTCGCGATCCCGGCGCAGAACCTCAACATCGCGTTCCTGGTGGCGCTCGCGTTCGCGGTCGCCGCGTCGGCCAACCTGCCGGCGATCGTCTACAACATGTTCTGGCGTCGCTTCAACACCCGCGGCGCGACCTGGAGCATCTACGGCGGCCTGGTCTCGTCGCTGACACTGGTGTTGTTCTCGCCGGTCATGTCCGGCAAGGGCGAGGTCGAGGGCGTCAACCAGAGCCTGCTGCCGACGAGCATCGACATCTCGTGGTTCCCGCTCGAGAATCCCGGCATCGTGTCGATCCCGCTGGGCTTCCTGTTCGGGTTCCTGGGCACGATGAGCAGACGTGAGCCCGAGGCCGAGGACCGCTTCACCGAGCTCGAGGTGCGGGCCCTGACCGGCGCCGGAGCCGAGCAGCCGCTCGTGCACTGATCCACCCGGCCCGCGGGGCAACCATCGACCGCCTCGCGGGACGTCGGCACCGCGGCACGCCCTAATGTGGAGGAGCCACTGCGAGCAACCTGGGAGAGACCGTGAGTGAAGAGACCCTGTCGAACCTGTCCCGCGAGGACCGTTCGTTCGAGCCGCCGGCGGAGCTCGCCGCACACGCCAACGTCAAGGAGGAGGCCTACGAACGGGCGGCCCCGGACCGCGAGGCGTACTGGGCCGAGCAGGCGGAGCGCCTCGACTGGGACCGGAAGTGGGACCGGGTCCTGGACTGGGACAACCCGCCGTTCGCCAAGTGGTTCGTCGGCGGCCGGCTGAACGCGGCGTACAACTGCGTGGACCGGCACGTCGAAGCCGGCAACGGCGGCAAGGTCGCCCTGCACTGGGTCGGCGAGCCCCTCGACGACACTCGGACGATCACGTACGCCGACCTGCAGGACGAGGTCTGCAAGGCCGCGAACGCGCTGACCGCGCTCGGCGTCGAGTCCGGTGACCGGGTCGCGATCTACCTGCCGATGATCCCCGAGGCCGTGGTCGCGATGCTGGCCTGCGCCCGGATCGGGGCACCGCACACGGTGGTGTTCGGTGGCTTCTCCTCCGACGCGTTGGCCTCCCGGCTGGCCGACTGCCAGGCGAAGGTCGTGATCACGTCCGACGGTGGCTACCGGCGCGGGGCGGCGTCCGCGCTGAAGCCCGCGGTCGACCATGCGCGCGCCAAGGCCTCCGAGGACGGCTTCGACGTGGAGCACGTGCTCGTCGTACGCCGCACCGGGCAGGAGGTCGACTGGGACGACTCCGTCGACGTCTGGTGGCACGACGTCGTCGACTCGGCGTCTGCCGAGCACGCCTGCGAGTTCTTCGACGCCGAGCACCCGCTCTACGTCATGTACACGTCCGGCACGACCGGCAAGCCCAAGGGCATCCTGCACACGACGGGCGGCTACCTGACCGGCACGTCGTTCACGCACTGGGCCGTCTTCGACCTCAAGCCGGACACCGACGTCTACTGGTGCACCGCGGACATCGGCTGGGTGACCGGGCACAGCTACATCGTCTACGGACCGCTCGCCAACGGCGCGACCCAGGTGATGTACGAGGGCACCCCCGACGCCCCGGAGAAGGGCCGCTGGTGGCAGATCATCCAGGACTACGGCGTCACGCTGTTCTACACCGCACCGACCGCGATCCGGACCTTCATGAAGCAGGGCCGCGAGATTCCCGACAAGTTCGACCTCTCCTCGCTGCGGCTGCTCGGCTCGGTGGGTGAGTCGATCAACCCCGAGGCCTACATGTGGTACCGCGAGGTCATCGGTGGCGAGCGCGCCCCGATCGTCGACACGTGGTGGCAGACCGAGACCGGCGCGATGATGATCTCGCCGTTGCCGGGCGTGACCGCCGGCAAGCCCGGGTCGGCGATGCGGCCGCTCCCCGGGATCGAGGCCGACGTCGTCGACGAGGTCGGAGAGTCGGTGCCGAACGGGTCCGGCGGCTACCTGGTCGTCAAACGGCCGTGGCCCGCGATGCTGCGCACCATCTGGGGCGACGACGAACGGTTCGTCGACACCTACTGGTCGCGCTTCCGCAAGCAGGGCTACTACTTCGCCGGTGACGGGGCCAAGAAGGACGACGACGGCGACATCTGGCTGCTCGGCCGGGTCGACGACGTCATGAACGTCTCCGGCCACCGGCTGTCCACCACCGAGATCGAGTCCGCCCTGGTCTCGCACCCCAAGGTCGCCGAGGCCGCCGTGGTCGGCGCCGCCGACGACACCACCGGCCAGGCCGTGTGCGCGTTCGTGATCCTGCGCGACTCGGCCGGCGACGGCGGCGCGGACATCGTCGAGGAGCTGCGCCGGCACGTGCAGAAGGAGATCGGGGCGATCGCCAAGCCCCGCCAGATCATGATCGTCCCCGAGCTCCCCAAGACCCGCTCGGGCAAGATCATGCGCCGCCTGCTCAAGGACATCGCCGAGCACCGCGAGGTCGGCGACGTCACCACCCTGGCCGACTCCTCGGTCATGACGCTGATCTCCGAGGGCCTTTCGTCCGGCAAGGCCGAGGACTGAGGTTGGGGCGCCAGTTTCACTGGTTAACCAGTGAAACTGGCACTGGGCCCGGAGTATTCGCCGCGCTCAGCGCCGGTTTCCCGTGTTCAGTCGTCGGTCGTCACCCGGCGGAGGCCGCGACCCTCGGTCCCGGCGGCCGAGCAGGAGGGCACCGAGGACCGCCGAGACGACCGACCCGACGAGGACGGCGGTCTTGGCGGCGTCGCGTTCGGCACCGCTGAACGACAGATCCGAGACGAGCAGCGAGACCGTGAAGCCGATGCCGGCGAGCACGGCCACGCCGACCACGTCGCGGTAGGAGAGATCCGGGTTCAGCTCCGCGCGGGTCACCCTGGTGAGCACCCAGGTGCCCCCGAACACCCCGATCGGCTTGCCGACCACCAGACCCAGCACGACACCGATGACGACCGGGTCGCGGGCGAGGTCACCCCCACCGGAAAGTACGACGCCCGCCGACAGCAGCGCGAAGAACGGCACCGCCACGGCCGACGACAGCGGGGACAGCAGATGCTCCAGCCGTTCGGCTGGGCTGCGCTCCTCGCCCTCGTCCGGTCGCACGCGGGTGAGCAAACCGAGCGCCACCCCGGCGATGGTCGCGTGGATCCCGCTCTCGTGGACGCACCACCAGGCCGCGACGGCGAGCGGCACGTAGAGGAAGGGCGTCCGGACCCGTAACTGCTGCAGCACCACCCAGGCAACCAGCGCCGCTCCAGCCAGAGCCAGCGGCACCAGGTGCAGCGTGGACGTGTAGAACGTCGCGATGATCACGATGACGATCAGGTCGTCCACGACCGCGAGCGTGAGCAGGAACGCCCGCAGCGCACTCGGCAGGTTCGAACCGACCACGGCGAGCACGGCCAGCGCGAAGGCGATGTCGGTCGCGGCGGGGATCGCCCAGCCGTCCGGGTGACCACCGGCCATCGACGTGTTCGCCGCCAGGTAGACGACCGCCGGCACGGCCACCCCGCAGGCCGCCGCGACGACCGGCACGGCGGCGTCGGCCGGCCTGCGCAACGATCCCACCACGAACTCTCGCTTCAGCTCGAGTCCCGCCACGAAGAAGAACAGCGTCAACGCGCCGTCGGCAGCCCAGTGCTCCAGATCAAGAGGCCCCACCTCGAGCCCGCGGAAGTCGTCGTACGACGCCCCCCACATCGAGTTCGCCCAGACCACGGCGACCACGGCCGCCACCAGCGCGATCGTGCCGCCGACGGCCTCACGGCGGAGCAGGTCGCCGAGGTAACTGGACTCGCGGAGGTCGGGCTCCGGGAAGAAACTGCGGCGGCGTGGCGTGTTCACGGGCACCAATCTGACGGATCGGTCGAATGAGAAACGCCTCCCGCGGTCACGGGGGACGTGCCGACCAGACTTCCCGGCTCACCGAGAGGTGATCCTACCGGCGCGAACCGCCGAAGACTTTTCTGTAGGGTCTGCACCGAGAACGCCGCGAACGCCTCATCCGACCCGCAGGGGGAACACCGCATGGCCACCGATCCGGTCAAGCCCGCTGATCCGGCTGTTGGCGATCCCACCATCGGACGCCTCGTCGCCGACGCCAGCCGGGACATCTCGACCCTGCTCTCCAAGGAGATCGAGCTCGCCAAGTCCGAGCTCAAGGTCAGCGTCAAGGCCGGCGGCCTCGGCATCGCTCTCTTCGCCGCCGCCGGTTTCATCGCCGTCCTCGCGGTCATCATGCTCTCGGTCGCGATCGCCTACTTCATCAACTGGAACGGCAAGGGCCTCAGCCTGCAGTGGGCGTTCCTGATCGTGTTCGGCCTCTACCTGCTCCTCGCCGGGCTGTTGGTGTTCGTCGGGATCCGGAAGGTCAAGCAGGTCGGCCCGCCGGAGAAGGCGATCGAGCAGGGGCAGAAGATCCCGCAGGCGCTCAAGGGCAAGAGCTGACCGCTCGGGGCTGGGTGCGACTCAGACTCGATCTCGCCGCGTTCGACAAGGCGAAGTTCGCGGCGCACGTCGATCGGTGCCGGGCTGCGGTCCTCCACTTCACGACGTTCGCCGGGCTCGGGGACTCGGAGGCCCACCGACGAGCGCTCTGCCATCGCGATGAACCGGCGGCTCGGATTCGTCGACGACACCGACGCCTGAGGGGCCCGCTCAGCCGGCACAGTCGCCGGTGGAGACCTCCTGGGTGGCGTCCCGGCCGTAGCCCGCGCTCGCGGACACCTGACCTGCGGTGAGCGCGTAGCCGGTCTCCTTGTCGGTGACCGAGGCAGCGAACACGACGCCGACGACATCGCCCGCGTCGGAGACGATCGGGCCACCGGAGTTGCCGGGCCGGACGAGGGACCGCAGCGAGTACACCTCGCGGATCACGGTGCCGTTCCCGTAGATGTTGGGCGACCTGAGCTTCTGCTCCGACCTGATCCGACCGGGCTCCACGTCGTACGGCCCGTCCTGCGGGTACCCCAGCACGGCAACAGGGTCGTTGGCGCCTGCGGTGGTGTCGAAGCCCAGAGTCGCCAGGCTGCCACTGTCGACGCTCAGTACCGCCAGGTCGAGGTCGGGGTTGTAGTAGACAACCTGCGCCGTCCGCGACTCCCCGTCGATCTCGACCTCCGGCGCGTCGACGCCGGCGACCACGTGGGCGTTGGTCATCAGGCGGTTGGGGGCATACAGGAACCCCGATCCCTCGATGCCCCGGCCGCAGGCGTTGGTGCCGCGGATCTTCAACACGCTGGCGGCGGCGTCCTGGACGTCGGGGTCCTGCAGCATCCTCCTGTCGCCGGGCCTGACCGCCACGATGCGCTCTGGCGCGAACGGTTCGAGGTAGCGCGGGAAGAAGCTCGTGCCGACGACGTTGTTGAACGCCTGGAGCACGCCGCCGGCGGACTGGGGCAGCACCCGATCGACCCGGTCGAGGACGGCGGAGTTGCGCACCAGCGGCGTCACCCCGCTGATGCGTGAACCGGAGATCGCGACGCCCAGCGCCCAGGCCACGAGCAGCACCGCCACCGCGCTCAGCGCGGCTCCGCCCACGGCGTCGAGGGCCCGCGCCGGCCGCCAGGTGATCCGGTCACGGAGCTTCGCCCCGGCGTACTGCAGGACGGCCTGGCCCAGCGAGGCCGTGAGGATCACGATGAACAGCGCCCCGAGCGAGACGAGGAGGGACGGTGTGGCGTCGCCGAGGGCGACGGGGGCCAGCCAGACGCCGAAGAGCCCACCCAGCAGCAGGCCGGCGGTCGCGAACGCGCCGGTCACGAAGCCCTGCCAATAGCCGGAGAGGGCATAGGCGAACACGAGCAGCACCAGCAGCCAGTCGAGAGCGTTCACTTGCGTCGCTCCTCGAACTCGGTGTTGGGCTCGAAGTCGGTGCGGGTCGGCTGTCCCTGGAGCATGTAGTCGGGCAGCTCGACCACCGGTGGGTCCGCGACCTCGGTGGTCCAGCCCATGAAGTCGAAGAGCCGCGCGATGATCCCGGCCGTGAAACCCCAGAGGATCACGTCCTTGTCGTCCCCGATGAAGAAGCCGGGTCCGATCCAGCCGGAGGGATGGCGTACGCCGATGCGGTGGGTGGGGTCGACGAGCTCGCTGATGGGGACGCGGTAGACCTCGTGCACCTCGTCGGGATCCACGGCTCCGACCGGACTGGGCTCGCGCCACCAGCCGAGGATGGGCGTGACCGCGAAGTTGCTCGGCGGGAGCCAGAGCTCGGGCAGCTCGGCGAAGACCTCGACGCCGGTCGGGTCGAGGCCGGTCTCCTCCAGCGCCTCGCGCAGCGCGGCCTCCCGCGGCGACTCTCCGGGGTCGATCGAGCCGCCGGGAAACGACACCTGCCCCGGGTGGGAACGCATGTGGTGGGCCCGTTCGGTGAGCAGCAGGTCGGGCCCGGCGGGACCCTCGCCGAAGAGCATCAGGACCGCCCCACGCCGGGCATCGGTGCCCTTCGGGGGCATGAACCTGGTCAGGTCGTGCACGGTGATCGACCGCGCGGCCGCCTCCACGGGTCGCAGCCATTCCGGCAGCCCGGGCGCCAACGACTCGGTCACAGGGCCACCCGGAGGTTCTTTGCCACGAGGTCGACCAGCTGCTTCTCCGAGGTGATCGCCACGAACTCCTGGTGCACGACCTTGCCGTCGGCATCGACGAACGCCACGAACGGGAGGCCGCGCAGGTTGGGCAGGGGGGCCGCGCCGCTCAGGTCGTCCTGGGGGTCGGCGAGGAGCGGATACGTGACTCCGGACGAGGCGGCCAGCTCCAGGGCGGCCTTGGGTTGAGGGTCCTGCCAGTCGATGCCGAGGACGGCAACCTGGTCGCCGTACTGCTCGTAGAAGTGTTGGTAGATCGGCAGCTCGGTGCGGCACGGTCCGCACCAGGACGCCCAGACGTTGACGACCATCGGACCCCGCAGCGTGGAGGTATCGACGTCGGGACCGCCACCGAGGCAGGGCAGGGTGAGGTGGGGAAGCCCGCCGTCCACGGGGCCGGCCGAGCCCGGGACGCAGTCCTCCACGCCGGCGCTCTTCTTCATGAGCCGCAGCTCAGGCGTGTCGACATCGATCTTGGCCGGGCCGGGCAGGTCGCCCTGGTTGCACGCGGTGAGTGGCAGCAGCGCCGCGACGAGCATGACGAGCAGCGCGCTCCTCACGCCCGGCCCTCGGTCTTCACGAGCTTCGCGGCCGCAACGGGGTCGGTCGGGCCCTCGCCGTACGACGGGCACAGGCGCGCGAGCGGGCAGGCACCGCATGCGGGGTTGCGCGCATGGCAGCGGCGCCGCCCGTGCCAGATCAGGTGGTGGCTGAGCATCGTCCAGTCGCGGCGCGGAATCAGGGCGCCGACCGCGTGCTCGACCTTGACGGGATCGGTCTCCTCGGTCCAGCCGAACCGGCGGGCCAGGCGCCCGAAGTGGGTGTCCACGGTGATGCCCGGGATGCCGAAGGCGTTGCCGAGCACGACGTTGGCGGTCTTGCGGCCCACGCCAGGCAGGGCCACGAGATCCTCGAGGCGCGGCGGCACCTGCCCGTCGTACCTCTCGACCAGGGCCTGACTGAGCTTGAGCAGCGACTCGGTCTTGGCGCGGAAGAAGCCGAGTGGCCCGATGATCGCCTCGAGTCGTTCGCGCTCGGCAGCCGCCATCGCGGGGGCATCGGGGTAGGCAGCGAAGAGCGTGGGCCGGACGGCGTTGACCCGCTTGTCGGTGGTCTGCGCGGACAGCACCGTCACCACGAGCAGCTCGAACGGGTTCGCGAAGTCGAGCTCGCAGCGGGCGTCCGGGTACGTCTCCGCGAGCACCCGGTCGATCTTCCGGGCACGACGGACCAGTCCGGTGCGGGTTTCGACGGCGGGCACGCATGCAGCCTAGATGGGTAAGTTCAACCGCGGCCCGCCGAGGCATCAGGGTCCGAATTGCCGGAGTCGGTGGTTCCTGTGAACTATCCCACTGGATAGGATTCCGGTGCCGCCCTCGCGTTCGCGGGGGATGTTACAAGGAGGTCCCGTGGACAACGACGTGCTTCGTCAGGCCCCGCTCTTCAGCGCCCTGGATGACGAGGCGGCCACGGCACTCCGGGGGTCGATGGGCGAGACCCGCATCCGTCGCGGCGACGTGCTGTTCCACGAGGGAGACTCGGGCGACAAGCTCTACGTCGTCCTCGACGGCAAGGTGAAGCTCGGCCGCACCTCCTCCGACGGACGCGAGAACCTCCTCGCGATCCTCGGACCCGGCCAGATGTTCGGCGAGCTGTCCCTCTTCGATCCCGGCCCGCGGTCCGCCACGGTCACCGCGGTCACCGACGCGACGTTCGCCTCGCTCTCCCACGAGGACCTGCTGCGCTGGCTGGAAGGCCGCCCGGTCGTCGCGCGGGGCCTGCTCACCCAGCTCGCCGGCCGGCTGCGCAAGGCCAACGACGTCGTCGCCGACCTCGTCTTCTCCGACGTCCCGGGCCGCGTGGCGAAGGCGCTGCTCGACCTCGCCGACCGCTTCGGCCGCACCGCCGACGACGGCGTCCACGTCCACCACGACCTCACCCAGGAGGAGCTCGCCCAGCTGGTGGGCGCCTCCCGCGAGACCGTGAACAAGGCCCTCGCCGACTTCGCCTCCCGCGGCTGGCTGCGCCTCGAGCCGCGCTCGGTCGTGATCATGGACGTCGAGCGGCTGGCCCGCCGCGCCCGCTGACCTGTCGTTGAGTTGGTCCCCGCGCCCAATCCAGTTTGGCGCACCGGGCTGTTGTTACTGGTCCGTCCCGTCCATGCGGCGCAATTGCGCCGTTGCGACGGGTCTCCGCCCCGGGAACCTGTACCACTGGCGCAATCGCGCCGGTTGAGCAGTCGAAGGCTCAGGCGGTGAAGTAGGTCTTCCACGCGTCGTCAACCGGCGGCACGTCGCCCCATCCGCGCACAATGAGCTGGCGTCGGACGCGCTGGATCGTGCGACCAGGCTCCACGAACAAGCCTCTGGCCGTGACCACCAGGATGCGGTAGCCCTCGTCGTCGAACTCCTCGCGTCGCTCCAGGTCCGAGTTCCACTGACTGGCGCTCTCCGCATGGTGACGCCCGTCGTACTCGACGATGAGTTTGATCTTCCGGTAGCAGAGATCGAAACGCCGCTTCCACGTCCCATCCTCGTTGTACACGATGACGTTGACCTCAGGTTCGGGCAGGCCGGCGAGCACCAGCAAGAGCCTCAGTCGTGTCTCCATCACCGAGCCAACTCCCTCGCGAACCAACTCGGCGCCTCGGCAGGCCAGACCAACGTAGTATTCGCGGCTCTCGCGACAAGCAGTCAGCAACTGGCCCGGGCTTATCTGACACTTCCGCACCAACGCATCGCCCAGAACGACGAGGTCGAGGAGCGACAAGACGCCTGCGAGCTGGATGAAGGTCGTGATGGGATCTGTGGACGGAATTCCCCTGACCGCGATCGGCTCTCGCTCTCGCGTCGTAACGTGCGACTTGATCTCGGGACGATAGCGGCGGTCGTCGGGGTGGAGAACGGTGACGTGTTCGAACGCGTGTTCCGGGACCGGCAGGCGTAACAAGCGGGCGGCGCTGAAGTGACTCGCGAACGCCCCCTCAGGATGGATGGCTAGGGCCGCACGGAGCCCGGTGTCGTCGTCGATGCCGTCGCGATGGACCCACACAGCACGCAGGACCTGCTTGAACGCCCTCCTCCGGAGGACACGGGGATCCCCGCCGGCCTCAAGAAATTGCCGCTTGGTGAACGGGTGATGGAGATTCAGCGGAAACGAAGACATGGCGTGAGCGTTCCCCTCGCTCGGGGGGAGTTGCTGTTGTCCACAGGCGAACTTCTGAGGAGCTCCCCGGACATCCAACCGGCGCAATTGCGCCGTTGTGACGGGTTCTGAGCACCAGGTCCTGTCCAATCAGCGCGATTGCGCCGAAGGACGGGCGCCCCGCATCACGGCAGGACAGCAGCCTCCGATGCGCCTGCGCTAATGACGCTCGGCGAGGTAGGCGAGCTGCGCACGGACCGACAGCTCGGCGGCACCCCAGAGCACCGGGTCGACGTCTTGGTAG
>JAOPXC010000385.1 GCA_025965335.1 Nocardioides sp.
TCAGCGCTTGGTGGCGATGAGCGCGGCCGCGTCGGACGCGACCATCACCTCGACGCTGGTGAAGCGGGGGTCGGTGAGCCACTGCTCGCGGAGGGTGTCGACGCGGCCACCGGTGATCGGCGGCCACATCTCGCACGGTGTGAAGTCGTCGAGCACCACGATGCCCCCGTCCTCGACCAGGTCGGCGATCGCGTCCACACCGACCTCGGTGGGTTCACCGGAGTCGAGGAACAGCAGCGAGAACGGCCCCTTGTCCAGCAGCGTCGACCAGTCCGCCGCGAGGACCTCGACCTGCGGGTCGTCGACGAAGATCTCGGCGGCCGCCGTGGCCAGCTTGGGGTCGAGCTCGGCGGTGATGATGCGGACGTCGCCGCGCACCCCGGAGCGCAGCCAGGCCGTGCCGACGCCGCAGCCCGTGCCGAACTCCGCCATCGTGCCCGCCCGGGTCGCCGCGAGCGCGGCCAGCAGTCGCCCGGTCTCGTTTCGGCAGAACGACGCGTAGCCGGCGCGCCGCGAGACCGCGAACGCGCGGGAGACGACGTCGGGCAGGTCGGGTGGGGCGCTCATGCTTCTCCGGTGTTCATCGTGTCGAGTCTTTCATCCTGGGACGTCTGTCTCGACTGTCGGACGGATTTCGAAACGCCATGGCCCGCCGGAAGCGAGCGCCGTACGGTGTTCCCATCATGCGGAGCGTCTACGTATTCATCGTGCGCCGCGGCGAGGCCTGTTGAGTGAGGCCACCTCGCCGCGGTGTTCGGCGTTGACCGGTCTCACGTCTTAAGAAGCTCAGCCTTCACAGCTCGACCCATCCGAAGACGCCTCCGCGGCGGGTCCGCCCTCACAGCACGTGCGCGATCCGCATCCCTGCAGGTTCCGCTCTCATGCGATCCATGAGTCGACCGTCCCCGTCGCGGGGCGTCTTCGAAATCGACTGCACGCACCTGGAATCCGAGAGAAGAGACCGATGTACGACATGTATCCCGACTGGGGCCCGGCCAGCCACCACCCCGAGAACCCGCGCAGCCACGAAGCGGTCCAGCAGTCGCTTGACCTGCGAGACAATGGCGGCGAACGCCCGGACGACAACTAGCGTTCTGTCGCATGAGCAACTCCCCGACGAGCCCAGTCACCACCACCAGCACCGGAGCATCCGGCACCCTCAAGCTCGCCGTCATCCCAGGTGACGGCATCGGCCAGGAGGTCACCGCGGAGGCCCTCAAGGTCCTCGAGGTGGCGTCGCCGGCGGAGGTGAAGTTCGAGCCCACCCGCTACGACCTCGGGGCCGAGCGCTACCTCGCCACCGGAGAGGTGCTGCCCGACTCGGTGCTCGGGGAGATCCGCGAGCACGACGCCATCCTGCTCGGTGCGGTGGGCGGCAAGCCAAACGACCCGAGCCTCCCCCCGGGGATCCTTGAGCGCGGGCTGCTGCTGCGGCTGCGCTTCGAGCTCGACCACTACGTCAACCTGCGACCTTCCCGGATCTTCCCGGGCGTGAAGTCCCCGCTGGCCGACAGCGTCCTCAGCCGGGGCGAGGTGGACTTCGTGGTGGTCCGCGAAGGCACCGAAGGTCCCTACACCGGCAACGGTGGCGCGCTGCGCGTCGGAACCCCGCACGAGATCGCCACCGAGGTGTCGGTCAACACCGCCTTCGGTGTCGAGCGCGTCGTCCGCGACGCCTTCGCCCGCGCCCAGCGGCGTCCGCGCAAGCGGCTCACCCTGATCCACAAGACCAACGTGCTCGTCAACGCCGGGGCCGTGTGGTGGCGGCTCACCCAGGAGGTGGCGCGGGAGTTCCCCGACGTCGCCGTCGACTACATGCACATCGACGCGGCGATGATCTTCATGACGACCGACCCGGCACGCTTCGACGTGATCGTCACCGACAACCTCTTCGGCGACATCATCACCGACCTGGCCGGCGCGATCAGCGGCGGCATCGGCCTCGCGGCATCCGGGAACATCAACCCGGACCGCACCGCGCCCAGCATGTTCGAGCCCGTGCACGGCTCCGCGCCCGACATCGCGGGCCAGCAGAAGGCCGACCCCACCGCCGCCATCCTCTCGGTCTCGCTCATGCTCGACCACCTCGGTCATCCCGGTGCCGCGGCGGCCATCGAGGCCGCGGTCATCGCCGACCTGGCCGACCGGCAGCCGGGTGCCACCCGTCGTACGTCCGAGGTCGGCGACGCCATCGTCGCGCGAGTAGCCGGCTGACCGCTGCCCCACCCCTCTTCCACGGCCGGGCACGCACACTGCGTGCCCGGCCGCGTCTGCATTTACTAGGAAGGTCGACTAAATTGCTACCCATGGAGATCAGCACCATTCCCTCGGGCAACCCGGTCAGCGACGAGCGCCTCACCGAGATCCTCGGCAACCCGGGCTTCGGCAAGCATTTCACCGACCACATGCTCCGCATCGAGTGGACACCGGACGAGGGCTGGCACGACGCGCGGATCGAGCCCTACGGACCACTGAGCCTCGACCCGGCCACCGCAGTCCTGCACTACGCACAGGAGACCTTCGAGGGGATGAAGGCCTACCGCCACGAGGACGGTTCGATCTGGTCGTTCCGGCCGGAGGAGAACGCCGCCCGGATGGTGCGCTCCAACCATCGGCTGGCGCTGCCGGCCCTCGAGGTGCCGGACTTCGTGCAGGCCGTCGACGAGCTCGTCAAGGTCGACCAGCGGTGGGTGCCGGACCAGGCGGGGGAGAAGAGCCTGTACATCAGGCCCTTCATGTTCGCCTCAGAGGCGTTCCTCGGCGTCCGCCCCGCGCAGCACGTCACCTTCATGGTGATTGCCAGCCCTGCCGGGGCCTACTTCAGGGGTGGTGTGAAGCCGGTCGACCTCTGGCTGACCGAGGAGTACACCCGCGCCGGGCGTGGCGGCATGGGCGCCGCGAAGACCGGCGGCAACTACGCCAGCTCCCTGATCGCGCAGCAGGAAGCCTCCGGGCACGGATGCGACCAGGTCGTCTTCCTCGATGGCCAGGAGGGGAAGTACATCGAGGAGCTCGGCGGCATGAACATGTACTTCGTGTACGACGACGGGCGCATCGTCACGCCCGAATCCGACACGATCCTCGAGGGCATCACCCGCGGCAGCATCATCGAGCTGGCCGGCAAGCTCGGCCACCAGGTCGAGGAGCGCAAGATCACGATCGACGAGTGGCGTGACGGCGTGACCAGTGGCCGGATCGTCGAGATCTTCGCCTGCGGCACCGCCGCGGTCGTCACCCCCGTCGGAGCCCTCAAGTGGGCCGGCGGCGAGGTGCCGGCGGCCCACGAGGCCGGCGACGTGACGATGATGATCCGCTCGGCCCTCGTCGACGTCCAGTTCGGCCGGGCCGAGGACACCTTCGGCTGGATGCACCGCATCGTCTGAGCGCCCTACCCCGGTGGCGCAGCAGCGCGTTGCCGCGCCCCCGGCTCGGGGGGCTCGGTAGCCTGCTCCCGTGACTGTGCAGGCAGGGCCGCCCGGGTCGCCCGCGTCGGGGCCGGCCACGGTCGGCGACTACACGCTGCTCTCCCGGATCGGGGAGGGCGGCATGGGGGTCGTGCACCTTGCCCGCAAGCCGGGTGGGGACCGGGTTGCGCTCAAGGTCCTCCGCCCGCACATCGTCGGTGACCAGGAGGCGCGCGCCCGGCTGGCCCGCGAGGTCGGGTCGCTGCGTCGCATTCGCAGCCGCTGGGTCGCAGAGATCGTCGACGCGGATCCGTGGGCGGTCATCCCGTTCGTCGCCACGCGCTACGTGCCAGGCCTGTCCCTGCACGACTTCGTGCTCGAGGAGGGACCCGTCGAAGGCGCCGACCTCATCTGGTTCGCCGCAAGCCTGGCCGAGGGCGTCGCCTCGGTGCACTCCGTCGGGGTGCTGCACCGCGACGTGAAGCCGTCCAACGTCCTCATGGAGGGCCGCACGCCCATCCTGATCGACTTCGGGCTGGCCCGGGTGGCGGACGACCCCAAGCTCACCCACACCGGCTGGCTGCTCGGCACCCCGGGCTACCTGGCTCCCGAGATCCTGCACGGCGACGACGCCACCCCGGCCTCCGACGTGCACTCGTGGGCGGCCACCGTCGCGTACGCGGGCACCGGGAATCCCCCGTTCGGTCGCGGTCCGTCGATGGCGATCATGGACCGGGTCCGTCGCGGCGAGCACGACCTCACCGGGCTGCCGCACCAGCTCGGACGCCTCGTGGCCGCCGCCCTCGAGCCCGACCCGCGGCGCCGACCCACGCTCGACGCGATCCTCGGCTGGCTCCGCCCCCAGGTCACGGCCGGCCGCCCCGTCGTACCCCCTGTCCCGACCGGCCCGGAGGACCTCTTCACGCTGCCGCTCGCTCTCGCCGCCCAGGCGAGCCAGCACGACGTGACCGAGCAACTGGGCGCCGCGCCCGCCGCACCACCCACGTTCGCGATGCCGACGCGGTTCGATCCCAGCGGCGAGGATCCGACCCGTGTCGAGCAGGCCTGGGACGCGCCGTACGTCGAACCGCGCCCACCGCTGGCCGAGCGGCTCCGGCGCGGGACCCTCCTCTCGTCCGCGGCGGTGGCGGTGGGCGGACTGGTCGCTGCGCTCCCCTGGCCGGCGGCGGGCGTGCTGCTGCTCCTGGTCTGGCTGCTCCGCAGCGGGTCGCTGGCGGCCAGCGCAGCAGGCGACCGACGGCGGGTGCGCGGCCGCAAGTGGTACGACGGCGCGCGGTTCCTGCTCGCGGCGCCCTGGCACCTGGTCCGGTCCATCGGCAGCACGGTGATGCTGCAGCTGTGGGCGCTCGGCCTCGCGACGGCCGGGGCGCTGATCTGCTACGCGGTCGCCGCGAGCATCTCGACCACCCTCTTCGTCAGCGGGGTCGTGTTCGCCGCCTCGGTCTGGACCGGCCCCGGTGGCTCGCGAGTCCGCTCGCCCCTGTCCCGTGTGGTGAACCCGTTGTCCCGCAGCGGGCGCACCTGGCTGGGCACGGTCGCCGTCGTCCTGGTCGTCGCCGCGGGCGCCGGCCTGTGGGTCTCCGCCTCCGGCACGAGCTGGACCCCTCAGCAGGACCGCCCGTTCAGCTCGCAGCGCGGCGCCGGACGCGGTTGACGCTGCCCGCCATCCGTATCCCGGGATCCCGCTGCCGTGACCGGGCGAGTCGTGGCACCATGAAACCCATGCAGCACCGCATCATCATCATTTGCTAGCGCGTCGCCCTCCGTCACCGCGGAGACCGACGCGCCGACCTCTCGTCCCCCGAGAGGTTTTTTTGTGCCCGAGACAGCAGCGCGAGGAACGAGCGCTGCTGTCGAGAAATCTTGAACAGCAACCCGTGAAACAGCAAACCTTGAACAGGAACTCAACGATGGACCTGCACGGCGCCTTCCACGTCTACGACACGACGCTGCGCGACGGCGCGCAGCAGGAGGGCCTCAACCTCTCCGTCGCCGACAAGCTGAGCATCGCGCGCCAGCTCGACGGGCTGGGCGTCGGCTACATCGAGGGCGGCTGGCCCGGGGCCAACCCCAAGGACACCGAGTTCTTCCGCCGCGCGAGCCAGGAGCTGGACCTCCGCAACGCCAGGCTCGCCGCATTCGGCGCGACCCGCCGCGCGGGCGCGCGGGCGGCCGACGACCCGGGCATCGCCGCGCTGCGGGACAGCGGCGCGAGCGTGGTGACCCTGGTCGCGAAGTCGCACGACCGGCACGTCGACCTCGCCCTGCGGACCACGCTCGAGGAGAACCTCGCCATGATCCGCGACACCGTCTCGCACCTGCGGGCCGAGGGGCAGCAGGTGTTCCTCGACGCGGAGCACTTCTTCGACGGCTACCGCGCCAACCGCGACTACGCCCTCGAGGTGCTGCGCACGGCGTACGACGCCGGCGCCGACGTGGTCGCGCTGTGCGACACCAACGGGGGGATGCTCCCGGACTGGATCTCCGACGTCGTGCATGACGTCGTCGAGACGACAGGTGTGCGGGTCGGCATCCACTGCCACAACGACACCGGCTGTGCGGTTGCCAACACGCTCGCCGCTGTCGCCGCCGGCGCGACCCACGTGCAGGGCACGATCAACGGGTACGGCGAGCGCACCGGCAACGCCGACCTCGTCTCGGTCGTGGCCAACCTCGAGCTCAAGCTGGACCGCCAGGTGCTGCCCCAGGGGCTGCTCAAGGACGCCACCCGGATCGCCCACG
This sequence comes from Nocardioides sp., assembly GCA_025965335.1. GTDB lineage: Bacteria > Actinomycetota > Actinomycetes > Propionibacteriales > Nocardioidaceae > Nocardioides. Next base: position 6,168 of record JAOPXC010000385.1, read on the forward strand.
CGGTCGCCGAGGTCACCAACTTCCCGCCGGCCTCGCGTCAGCCGTACGTCGGCACGTCGGCGTTCACGCACAAGGCCGGACTGCACGCCAGCGCGATCAAGGTCGACCCGAACCTCTACCAGCACATGGACCCGGTGGGCGTCGGCAACGACATGCGGCTGCTGGTCTCCGACATGGCCGGCCGCGCCTCGATCGAGCTGAAGGGCCGGGAGCTCGGCTTCGACCTGTCCGGTGACAAGGACCTCGTGGGCCGGATCACCGACCGGGTGTAGGTGCTCGAGTCACGCGGATTCACGTTCGAGGCCGCGGACGCGTCCTTCGAGCTGTTGCTGGTCGAGGAGGTCGAGGGCGCGCGGCCGGCGTACTTCCAGGTCGAGTCCTGGCGGGTGATCACCGAGACGATCCCGGACTCCGGGCCCGGGGTCGAGGCGGTGTCCGAGGCGACGGTGAAGCTGAAGGCCGACGAGGTGCGCTACGTCGTCACCGGCGAGGGCAACGGCCCCGTCAACGCCCTCGATGCGGCGCTGCGGACCGCGATCGGCCAGGCCTATCCCGAGGTCGCGAAGTTCGAGCTGATCGACTACAAGGTGCGCATCCTCGACCAGGGTCACGGCACCGACGCGATCACCCGGGTGCTGATCGAGACCACCGACGGTGAGTCGTCCTGGGTGACGGTCGGCGTCGGCCACAACGTCATCGAGGCGTCCTGGGGGGCCCTGGTGGACGGGCTGACGTTCGGCCTGCGCCGCCAGCACTCCTGACCGACCCGACTCAAGCTGGCTGGGCGACGATCCGACGCACCAGGTCGGCCCACCCGTCGTGGACCCGCTCGACCGGGAACCCGTCGATGTCGATCTGCTGCTGGAGGATCGGTGCCTCGAGGGGTGCGAGCAGGGCCACGGACAGCAGCGGCAGGTCGCCGGTGACGCCGATCTCCGCGAGCAGGATCCGTACGTGCATCGCGGTGAACGAGTACGCCGCGTAGGACCGCGCCCCCGACCGTCCGGCGTGGCGGATCAGCTCGGCGTGCTTGAGGGTGATCTCGAGGCGCGAGCGCCCGAAGGCGAACAGTCGCTCCATCGGCGGGGCGCCGGGGCCGAGGGGCGGGGCACCCGACATGACGGCCGCCTGCCACTCGGTCTCGGAGTGGTTCAGGATCGCGCCCATCAGACCCTCGCGCGACTCGAAGCGCCGGAACACGGTGCCCTTGCCGACCCCGGCCTCGGCGGCGACCGCGTCCATCGTGACGGCCTGGAGCCCGCAGTGGTCGATGAGCCGCTCGGCCGCGTGGAGCAGGGCCTCGCGGTTGCGCGCCGCGTCCCGGCGCTCGGCTGGGGGAGCGCCGAGCAGCGGTAGCAGGCGAGGCTCGGACATGGTCCGCTCACTCTAGGAGCCTGTCCGGACCGGCCGCCCGGGAAATCGGGCAACGGGTCGGGAATAGAAAACGGACCGTAGTCCGTTTGCTTGGGTGAAGCGCCGAATTCAACCTCACCTCCAGGAGCAGCACATGTCGGACACCCGCGTCATCGTCCTGGTCGGTAGCCTGCGCGCCGACTCCCTGAACCGCAAGATCGCCGAGTCACTTCGCGACACGTCGCCCGAGGGCGTCAGCATCGAGATCGTCGACGGCCTCGACCGGCTGCCCTTCTACAACGAGGACATCGACGGCGCGAACACTCCCGCGGCGGTTGCCTCCGTGCGCGAGAAGGTCGGCTCCGCCGACCGGGTCCTCGTCGTCACCCCCGAGTACAACGGCACCATGCCCGCCGTGCTCAACAACGCCATCGACTGGCTGTCGCGCCCCTACGGTCA
>JAOPXC010000408.1 GCA_025965335.1 Nocardioides sp.
TCCGTCTCATTGTCCAGCCTTTCTTTCTGAGTTCGCGCCCCGAGGAGAATCGGGGCGACGTCTGTGCCCGTCAGCGACGGGTCTTGGGGTCGAGCGCGTCCCGCACCGCGTCGCCGAGGAGGTTCAGCGCCAGCACCAGCGCGACGATCCCGAGCACGGGTTCCCAGAGGAACAGCGGGTAGGTCTCGAAGAAGTCGACGGCCTTGTTGATCGTCTGGCCCCACGACGGGCTCGACGTCACGCCGATGCCGAGGTAGGCGAGGCCCGCCTCCGCGGCCACGAACGCCGGCAACATCAGCGAGACGCTGACCACGATGGGGGCCGCGAGGTTGGGCAGCAGCTCCCGCACCAGGATCCGACGGGTCGGCATGCCGATCACCCGCGCCGCCTGGACGAACTCCCGCTCCCGCAGGGAGAGCACCTCGCCGCGGATCAGGCGGGCCACCCCCATCCAGCCGAAGAACGCCAGCACGCAGATCAGGTTGACCAACTGAATGGTCTTGTAGTTGGGCGACGTCGAGAAGCGCTCGTTGATGATCGGGGCCAGGGTGAGGGCCGCGAGCAGGAACGGGACGGTCAGGAAGAAGTCGGTGAAGAAGGAGATTGTCTTGTCGGCCAGGCCGCCGAGGAAGCCGGCGAGCAGCCCGAGGACCACGCCGAGCACGGAGGCGAAGAGCGTCGCGATGCTGGCGATCAGCAGCGAGGTGCGGCAGCCGTAGACCCACCAGGCGAGGTTGTCGTCACCGCTGCGGGGAGCGATACCGAACGGGTGGTTGGGGTCGAAGGGGTACAGCGGCGGGCCGGTCTTCGGCAAGCCGCCGTTGAGCCCGTCGACGCGCGTGGTGGCGATCACGGTGTCGGTGTTGACGCCGAAGATGCTGCAGATGACCCCGGCGAACACCGCGACCAGGATGAAGAAGATGACGACGGCCAGACAGACCATGGCGATCTTGTCGCGGGCCAGACGCCCCATCGCGATCCGCATCGGCGACTTGCCGGTGATCGCCTTGGCCTTCTTGCTGTTGGGGTCTTGGGTCGGCGGTGGATCGCTCAGGTGCCCCAGAGTCTCGGGCCCGGCTGTCTGTGCCGACATACTCACCCCATCGCAATCAGGGGCCGGGTCTCTCCCGACCTAGGTTCGTGCCCCGCCGACCAGTGACTCTATGTGACACACGCGACCCCCGCGATCACCCTGGCGTAACGATCTGGTCTCGGCGTCAACAGGTTATTTGTACGGCCGATCAGTGTCCCGGGGCAAAATCCTTCGCGGGACGGGCGTCCACACCGGCCTCCTTGCGCTGTTCCGGCGTGATCGGCGCAGGGGCCCCGGTGAGCGGGTCGAAGCCGCCACCGGACTTGGGGAAGGCAATGACGTCGCGGATCGAGTCCGTCCGGGCGAGCAGCGCGACGATCCGGTCCCAGCCGAACGCAATCCCGCCGTGCGGGGGCGCGCCGTACTTGAAGGCGTCGAGGAGGAAGCCGAACTTCTCCTGCGCCTCGTCCTCCTCGAGACCCATCAGCGCGAACACCCGCCGCTGGATGTCCTCGCGGTGGATACGGATCGACCCGCCGCCGATCTCGTTGCCGTTGCAGACGATGTCGTAGGCCCAGGCCAGGGCATTGCCCGGGTCGCTGTCGAACGCGTCGAGGTCCTGGGGCGAGGTGAACGCGTGGTGCACGGCGGTCCAGGCCCCACTGCCCACCGCGACGTCGCCGGCGGCCGTCGCCTCGTCGGCCGGCTCGAAGAGCGGCGCGTCGACGACCCACAGGAAGCTCCACGCGCTCTCGTCGATGAGCCCCCCGCGTCGGCCGATCTCGAGCCGGGCGGCGCCGAGCAGCGCCCGGCTCGACTTGACGGGGCCGGCCGCGAAGAAGATGCAGTCACCCGGCTGGGCAGCGACGTGGGTGGCGATCCCGGCCCGCTCCTCCTCGGAGAGGTTCTTGGCGACGGGCCCGCCGAGCTCGCCGTCCTCCTGGACCAGGACGTAGGCGAGGCCGCGCGCGCCGCGCTGCTTGGCCCACTCCTGCCAGGCGTCGAGCTGCTTGCGGGGCTGGCTGGCGCCCCCGGGCATGACCACGGCCCCGACATACGGCGCGTTGTCCGGGGAGAACACGCGGAAGGGCGTGTCCTTGAAGAAATCGGTGCACTCGACCAGCTCCAGGCCCATCCGCAGGTCCGGCTTGTCGGTGCCGTAGCGGGCCATGGACTCGGCGTAGGTCATCCGGGGCAGCGGCGTCGGGACGTCGTACCCGACCAGCTTCCAGAGCGCGACCAGGATCTCCTCGGCCACGGCCAGGACGTCCTCCTGCTCGACGAAGCTCATCTCGATGTCGAGCTGGGTGAACTCCGGCTGCCGGTCGGCGCGGAAGTCCTCGTCGCGGTAGCAACGGGCGATCTGGAAGTACCGCTCCATGCCCGCGACCATCAGCAGCTGCTTGAACAGCTGCGGGCTCTGGGGCAGGGCGTACCAGCTGCCGGGCTGGAGGCGCGCGGGCACTAGGAAGTCCCGGGCGCCCTCGGGGGTGGACCGCGTCAGCGTGGGCGTCTCGATCTCCACGAAGTCGTGGCGGTCGAGGACCTCGCGCGCGGCCCTGTTGACCTTGCTGCGCAGCCGCAGCGCGGCGTTGGGGCCCGAGCGCCGCAGGTCGAGGTAGCGGTGCTTGAGCCGCGCCTCCTCCCCCACGTCGATGTGGTCGTCGATCGGGAAGGGGAGCGGCGCGGCGGCGCTGAGCACCTCGAGCTGGTCGGCGACCACCTCGATCTCGCCGGACGGCAGGTTGGGGTTGGCATTGCCCTCCGGGCGCAGGCCGACCTGACCGGTGACCTTGATGCAGTACTCGCTGCGCAGGCTGTGCGCGACCGCCTCGTCGCGGACGACGACCTGCACCACGCCGCTCGCCTCGCGCAGGTCGAGGAACGCGACCCCACCGTGGTCGCGCCGACGGGCCACCCACCCGGCGAGCGTCACGGTCTGGCCGACGTGCTCGGCGCGCAGGGCGCCGGCGTCATGGGTGCGGATCACGGTGTCTTGTCCTGTTCGTTGGTCGAGCTGTCTTCGGTGGTCGAACTGTCTCCGGGGGTCGAGCTTGTCGAGACCACCCGCGGGCGCAGGTCCTCGATGGGTGGTGTCCAGGTCACCGGATCGGCCGGGACCTGGTCACCCGAGCGGATGTCCTTCACCTCGTGGGCGACCTCGCCGGTTTCGGATGTCTGGGTGAACCAGACGTAGGGAATGCCGCGCCGCTCGGCGTAGCGGATCTGCTTGCCGAACTTCTGCGCGCTCGCGGCCACCTCACACGGGATGTCTCGGGCCCGGAGAGCGGTGGCGATGGCGTCACTCGCGGCGCGCGACTCCTCGTCGACCAGGGCCACCAGGACGACGCTGGGCACCTTGCGGTCGCTGCCGAGCACTCCCCTGCTCATCAGCGGCACGAGCGAGCGGGAGATCCCGAAGGAGATGCCCACCCCGGGGTAGGTCGTGCGACCGTCGGTCGCCAGGGCGTCGTACCGGCCGCCGCCCCCCACGGACTTGAGGAACTCGAAACCGACCATGTAGATCTCGAAGACCGTGCCGGTGTAGTAGTCGAGGCCGCGCGCCAGGCTGAGGCTGGCCTCGACCTCGAAGCGCCCGGAGCGGAGGGAGGCACAGCCATCGATGACCGCTGCCAGCTCGGCGAGGCCGGTGTCCAGCAGCTCGTGCTCCACGCCCAGGGCCCGGACGCGTTCGACGAAGGAGGTGTCGTTGGCGGTGATGGACGCCAGCTCGAGGCACTGCTTGGCCTGGGCCTCGGAGAGCCCCGCGTCGGAGACCAGCTGGGCGGCCACCTGGTCGCCGGCCAGCTTGTCGAGCTTGTCGATGATGGTAATGACGGCTTGCGGGTCCGATGCCCCGATGCCGCGGTAGAAGCCCTCGATGAGCTTGCGGTTGTTGACCCGGAGCCGCAGCGGCGGGAGGGGTAAGGCGGAGAGCGCCTCGGCCATCACCCGGGCCACCTCGACGTCGAAGTGGAAGGGCAGGTCGTCCCTCATCACCACGTCGATGTCGGCCTGGGTGAACTCCCGGTAGCGACCCTCCTGGGGCCGCTCGCCGCGCCAGGCCTTCTGGATCTGGTAGCGGCGGAAGGGGAACTCGAGCTTGCCGGCGTTCTCCAGCACGTAGCGCGCGAAGGGCACGGTCAGGTCGAAGTGCAGCCCCATGCCCGAGTCGCTCGCGGCGTCGGCCTCCTGCAACCGGCGCAGGACATAGACCTCCTTGGAGGTCTCACCCTTGCGCAGCAGCTGGTCGAGGGGCTCGGTGGCGCGTGTCTCGATGCCCGCGAAGCCGTGCAGCTCGAAGACGCGGCGCAGCGTGTCGATCACCTGCTGCTCGACGAAGCGCTGCTCGGGCAGCAGCTCAGGGAACCCGCTCAGCGGGGTGGGTTTGGCGTTCATGGTGTGTCAGAGACCTCGGGTTGCTGGACCCGCCGAACCATCCGTGACGAGGTCCAGCAGGAACGGGTTGGTCGCGCGCTCGCGACCGATGGACGTCTGCTCGCCGTGGCCGGGAAGCACGACGATGTCGTCGGCGAGCGGGAGCACCTTGTGGGTGAGGCTGCGCAGCATGGTGGCGTGGTCACCACCCGGCAGGTCGGTGCGGCCGATGGAGCCCGCGAAGAGCAGGTCTCCGGAGAACATCACCTCGGAGATGTCGGCATCGTTGATCGAGCCGCCCCCCTCGCCGGTCGAGCTTGTCGAGACCCACGGCGTCCGGAAGGTGACCGACCCCTCGGTGTGTCCCGGGGTGTGGTCGACGACGAAGGTCAGGCCGGCAAGCTCGAGCCGCTGCAGGTCGCTCAGCTCCTGCACGTCGTCCGGCTCGGCCCACTCGTAGGCGCCCCCGAGCAGCATCTGGGACGTCTCGCGGGACATCCCGGCCATCGGGTTGGCCAGCAGGTGCCGGTCGCTGGGGTGGATCCAGGCCGTGGCGTCGTACGTGCCTGCGACCGGCGCCACGCACCACATGTGGTCGACGTGACCGTGGGTCACCAGGACCGCTACAGGCTTGAGCCTGTGCTCACGGACCACCTCGGCGACGCCGTCGGCGGCGTCCTTGCCGGGGTCGATCACGACGCATTCGCTGCCCGGTCCGGAGGCGGCGACGTAGCAGTTCGTGCCCCAGGGACCCGCGGGGAAACCGGCGATCAACTCTTCGCCACACTATCGACCGCCCGGGGCTCGCGCCGCATCGGTGTGAGCGCAGCGTGCGAACCCGTGGCCTCACTCATCTAGCATGTGGCCCTGCGCCTGCACCGAGCGAAGAGGGAACAGCTGTGACGAGCGATCAGTGGGGTCGAGTCGACGACGACGGGACCGTCTACGTGCGGACCGCCGACGGCGAACGATCGGTCGGGCAGTACCCCGAGGGCAGTCCCGAGGAGGCGCTGGGCTTCTTCACCGAGCGGTTCGCCGCGCTGTCGTTCGAGGTCGAGCTGCTCGAGCAGCGGATCA
>JAOPXC010000415.1 GCA_025965335.1 Nocardioides sp.
AACACCGGGCGGGAGCCGGATGTTCCCCGACACGGGGTGGTCGGAGGGTCAGAGTCCGGCGGTCTGGACGGCCTCGGAGACGCCCTCGCTCGCCACCGCGGCCTGCGCCTCCGGAGCGGTCGCGGCCGCGTGGTCGAGGGTGGCGATGTAGCGCTCCGCGTCGAGCGCGGCGGCGCAGCCCGTGCCCGCGGCGGTGACGGCCTGCCGGTAGTTGTGGTCCACCAAGTCGCCCGCGGCGAAGACGCCGGGCAGGTTGGTGGCCGTGGACGGGTGGGACACCAGCACGTAGCCGTCGTCGTCCAGGTCGACCTGACCGGTCAACAGCTCCGAACGCGGGTCGTGGCCGATCGCGATGAACAGACCGGTCGCGTCCAGGATGCGGCTCTCGCCGGTGACCGCGTTCGCGAGGGTCACCGACTCGAGTCGGTCCTCGCCGGTGATCTCCTCGACCACCGAGTTCCAGATGATCTCGATCTTCGGGTCGGCGAATGCGCGCTCCTGCATGATCCTGGAGGCCCGGAGCTCGTCGCGTCGCACGATCAACGACACCTTGGAGCCGAACCGGGACAGGAAGGTGGCCTCCTCGACCGCGGAGTCACCACCACCGATGACCGCGATGTGCTGGTCGCGGAAGAAGAAGCCGTCACAGGTGGCACACCACGACACGCCGCGCCCGGAGAGCTCCTCCTCGCGGGGCAGCCCCAGCTTGCGGTAGCCCGAGCCGGTCGCGAGCACGACGGCGCGGGCGGTGTGGGTGTCGGTGGCGGTCTTCACGATCTTGATGTCGCCGGTCAGGTCGACTTCGACGACGTCGTCGGCGACCAGATCGGCGCCGAAACGCTCGGCCTGGACGCGCATCTCGTCCATCAGCACCGGCCCCATGATGCCGTCGCGGAAGCCGGGGTAGTTCTCCACCTCGGTCGTGGTCATCAGTGCCCCACCGGCCGTCACCGAGCCCTCGAAGACCAGGGGCTTCAGGCTCGCTCGCGCCGCATAGAGGGCCGCGGTGTACCCGGCCGGGCCGGAGCCGATGACGATGACGTTGCGGGTGTCGGACATTGAGGCCAACTCTCCTCGATCGATGGCTGCGCAGGCAGCGGGATGGCTGTCTGCCTCAACCGATCGTAGGCGAGGAAGAGTCCCCCGCCGAGGCGGTCCCGGCGGGAGCCCGGAAGCCTCCGGAGTCACGGGCGGGGGAGCGTGACCGAGCGCAGGATGTCACCGGTGCCGCACTCGAGCAGGTCGACGACCCGGGAATCGCCCATCGGCTTGCGGAACGCCAGCACCGCGGGCTCACCGTCGTACAGGACCGGCGCCAGGCGTCCCCGGCCCCATGCGGCGGGTGCGCAGTCGTAGAGGGACCTGAGATTCGCCCCGTCCGCCGTGACGGTGCCCGGCTGGCCCGACAATTCGGTCGAGCCGTCGGATCCCGCCGCGTCCAGGCTGTTTCGGTCGACCGGGGAGGAGGGCTTGGGCGCGTCCTGGGTGTGCGGTGTGCTGGCGAAGGCCTCGCCGTAGGCCATCGAGCGACGGCCGAAGGCGGCCACGAAACCGACCCGACGAACATCGGTGGTGAAGTGGTTGGAGCTGACCCTGTTCAGCACCGACCTGGGGACGGGCGCCGGCCTGATCTTGCCGGGCGCCATGGCCTCCAGCTGGTCGGTCGGAGCCTCGGGACCGCTACCGCCGCGAGCCGTCGCGGCGCTGGACGCGGTGTCGGACTGCCGGGCCTCGCCTCCGCTCGGGATGACCCGGCTGATGCCCAGTCCGGCGGCGATGATCGCGGCGGCGGCGACGAGCAGGGTCGCGGCGTTGCGTCGACGCCTGGACGCGAGCTCGACCACACGCTCCGGGTCGAGCTCCGAGTCGGCCGCGGCGAGCTGGGCCAGGACCCGGTCGAGGCGGGCGGCGACGTCGTCGGGCACCGGGTCGTCGTGACGCGCCTCCGCGAGCAGGCGGCGGAGGTCCGCTTCCTGCTCCGGGGTGAGATTCGCGTCGTCGGACACGTCGGCTCCTTCATCGGTCGGTCGAGAAACTACGTGATGGTGCTGGTCACCCGTCGGGGGGTGGTGCCCGCGGGGCACTCGAGGATCGGACGGACTCCGCGGGGTCCGGGTTCCCGGGCTCCGGGTGGTCCGCGTCACTGCCCGGCCGCAGGACGCCGAGCAGCTCCGCGAGGCGGACCCGGCCGCGCGAGCAACGCGACTTCACCGTCCCCACCGCGCAGTCCAGAATCTGGGCCACCTCCGCGACGGGGTAGCCCTCCATGTCCACGAGCACCAGCGCCGCCCGCTGCTCGGCCGGCAGCTGGGCGAGCGCGTCCAGCACCAGTTGGCGGCGCTCGTCGCGCACCGCGAGCACCGCCGGGTCCTCGGTCGCCAGCGTGGCCGAGATCCGGGAACCCCGGTCGCCGTACTCCTCGAGGTCGTCCGGCAGCGTCTCGGTGCGCCGCACGCGCGCGGCCCGGATGCGGTCGAGGCAGGCGTTGACGACGACGCGGTGCAGCCACGTGGTGACCGCGGCCTCGCCCCGGAAGGAGGCGGCCCGGCGATACGCCGCGATCAGGCCGTCCTGGAGGCCGTCGGCGGCGTCCTCGGGGTTGCCCATGGTGCGCAGCGCCACCGCCCAGAGCCGGTCGCGGTGCCGCCCGAAGAGCACCCCGAAGGCCTCCGGGTCGCCGTCGATGTGAGCCTGGAGCAGGTCGGCGTCGGTGCGGTCCGGGTCGCCGTCCGACCCGCCGCTCACCCGCGGACCCCGACCTCGGCGACCTCGCCGCGGAACCCGCCGCTGACGGCGGGCAGGGAGGTGAGCCAGACGACGAGGTACCGGCCGGTGGCCGGTTGGTCGAGCGTGACGTTCTCCTGCGGCCCGGCGGTGAGGCTCGCCACCGGGGTGAGTCCGCGCAGGGACGTGGGTGCGGTGTCGGTGACGAAGAGCTGGACGCCGGTGCCGCCGGACATGGTCAGGTCGACCTCGGACACGTCGTGCACCGCGCCCAGGTCGATCCTGAGGCCGACCCCGGTCTTGAGGCCCGCCGGGCCGAACTGCTGCAGGTAGGTCTCGGTGTGCCACGACGTCGCCGGGTTGCCGTCGACGGCGAGATGCGCGAGGTCGGGGTACTCGGCCTGCGGCTGGCCCTGCGGGTCGAAGTCGGTCGCGACCAGGCCGGTCAGGGGGGCGGCGGTCGCCGAGGTGGTCGAGCCCGGGCTCGAGCTCGTCGGGTTGTCGTTGGGCTCCGCGCCGAGTGGGGTCTTGCCGCGGCCCAGGTTGTAGACGACCACGATGGCGACGAGGAGCAGCAGGCCGACCGCGATGCCCGCGGCCAGCCGCAGCCAGTTCCGCCCCGGGACCTCCTCGTCCTCGACCACGCCGGTCGGGCCGGTCCCGGTCCCGGCCCCCCGGCCGGTGCCGGTGTCCCACGGCCAGAACTCCGGGCCGGTGCCGCCCGACGCATGGGTGCTACCGGGTCGGGGCCTGCGCACCGGGGCGCCCCCCTCGGGCTCGGGCGCGAACAACGGCCGCTCGGGCGGTGGCTCGAACGGCGGCGGCGGCGGAGGCGGCGTGGTCCGGGCGGCCAGCCAGGAGACGTCGTCGGTGTCGTCGTCGAAGATCGGGAGCCCGGCCTGGGTGGGCAGCTCGACCGACGTCGGGGGCCCCGGCTCGGGCCCCACCGGGTCGGCGGGGCCGTCGTCCACCAGTTCGTCCGGATCCCGCACGAGGATCTCCGGCACCGGGGGCAGGACGACCGTCTCCTCCCGTCGGACGGTGTTCAGCACCGCCATGGCCTCGGTCATGCCGGCCGGGTCGCCCACGAACTCCTCGAGCGTGTCGGCCATCGATCGCGCGGTCAGCTCCTCGCGCGGGTCCCGACCCCGGCCACCTGCGTAGGGGTTCAGGACGTCGTCGCACAGCGCGTCGAGCAGGCGCGGCACACCGGCACGCACCTGCCGTGGCCGCAGCACCCGGCCGTGCTCCTGGGGCGCTCTGGGCAGCCCGGAGGGCGAGGCGCCCGCCCACTTGGACGTGAGCGAGCAGTAGAGAAGGGCGGCAAGGTCGGTGAGGTCCGGGGCCATCCGGTCGGGCCCCAGCCCGAAGAGGGCCGCGTCGACGGCGAAGCCGATCACCTTGACCGCCCCGGTCCGGTCGATGAGGACGTTCTCGGGCACCAGCCGCCCGTGGGCGACCCCCGCGGCGTGCGCAACGGCGATGGAGTCGGCCACCTCGGCCACGAGCCAGGCCGCCTTACGGGGGCTCAGCGGGCCGCTGTTGGCGAGCAGGATGTCCAGCGAGGTGCCGGAGCCCCATTCGTTGACGACGTAACAGAGCCCGTCGGCCTTCTCGGCGTCCAGCACCCGCAGGATGCGCCGGTCGAGCACGGTGGCCGAGCGACGGGCGGCGTCGAGCAGGAGCTCGGCGCGCTCGTCGTCGGCGTCGATCACGTGCAGGGCGACATGGCGCTCGAGAATCCGGTCGTGGGCCCGCCAGAAGAGGCCGCCCTCGCTCTCCGCGAGCAGGTCGATCAGGCGGTAGCGGTTGGCGAGGACGTCTCCGGGACGACTCGAGTGCGGCATGACGCCCAATCCCCTCCGTCGGCCCGGCTGCAGGTGTCTGGTCATGTTAGGACGAGTCAGCGGGGTCCCGCGGCCGGAACCCGACGGGTGATCGTCCGGATCACCGAGGTCACCTCGTCCAGCCGCATGACTCGGGCCAGCCCGAGGAAGACGAGAACGTCGACCCCGGTGATCGCGAGGGCCTGCACCGCGGCAACCGGCCAGGCCGGGTCGGCGGAGATGTCGTGCAGGAGGAGCGCCAACGCGCCGGCGACACCGGTCGAGATCGCGGTCGCGATGCCGAGGCGGAGAAGGAACCGCGTCAGCCGGGCCCCGTCCAGGCCGCCGAGCCGCCGCCGGAGCACGACGTAGGACAGCACGCAGCCGACGAGGTACGACACCGCGTAGGCAACGGCGAGCGCCGGGGCGGTGTGCTCGTCACTGGTGTTCCGCACCAGGACCACGGCCACGACGATGTTGGTCGCCGCGACCCAGCACTGGTTCCAGAAGACCGTCCGGGTCAGCTCCAGGGCGTAGAACCCGCGCAGCATCACGTACTGGAAGGTGAAGAACAGCACGCCCGGCCCGAACAGGGCGAGGGTCGGCGCGTAGAGGTTCACGTCGCCGGCCGCGGCCCCGTGCAGCAGGACGCGGGCCAGGCCGGGTGCGATCAGCGGCAGCAGTGCGGCGAACGGCAGCAGGATCACCAACGCGCTGCGCAGCGCACTGGTAAGGGTGCGGCCCAGCCCACGGAGGTCGGCCTCGGCCGCGCGCGCCGACAGTTGCGGAAGGATCGCCGTCGCCAGCGACACCGTGATCACGGAGTGCGGCACCATCACGATCAGGAACGCGAGGGAATACACCGAATAACCGGTGCCCTCGGCGCCGTTGGCGACACCGCTGGACGCGAGCCGCACCACGATGACATAGGCAACCTGGTTGACGATGACGAACAGGACCGTCCAGACGCCCAGCCGGAGCGTGTGCCCGAGGCCGGTGCCGCGGAAGTCGAAACGGGGACGGTACGTGAAGCCGGCGGCCCTGAGGTACGGCACCAGGATCGCCAGCTGGACTGCGATCCCGAGCGTGGAGCCGAGGCCGAGCAACAGTTCCTGTGACGACGTGAAGGGTCCGTTCACCTCCGCGCCGTGGGCCTTGCCGTAGGCGACCAGGTAGGCCACCAGGACGGCTATGGAGATCACGTTGTTCGCGATCGGCGCCCACATCATCGGCCCGAAGCGGCGGCGGGAGTTCAGGATCTGGCCGACCAGCACGAACATGCCGTAGAAGAAGACCTGGGGCAGGCAGTAGCGGGCGAAGTCGATGGCCGACTCGCGCTGGGCGGCGCGGTCCGGGTCGTCGTACCTCGAGCTGAGAACGAGGTCCATCACGAGGGGGGCCGCGACCACCAGCAGGACCGTGACGCCGGCCAGGAACAGGGCGGCCAGGGTGACCACCCGGTTGGTGTACGCCTCACCCCCGTCGTCGTCGCGCATGGCGCGGACCAGTTGCGGCACGAGCACCGCGTTGAACACCCCGCCGGCCAGCAGGATGTAGAGCATGTTCGGGATCGTGTTGGCGATGTTGAACAGGTCGGCGTGGAGCTGGATGCCGAGGGCCGCCGCGAGCAGGGCCGCACGGACGAAGCCGCTCAGCCGCGACACGACCGTGCCTGCCGCCATGACGGCGCTGTTGGCGAGAACCCGCTCGTCGTCGGTCGGTTCCGCGGCCGTCATCTCGTGAGCTCGCGGTCGATCTCGGTGGCGGGATCCGGGTCCGGCGGGCTCCGCCGGGCGCGACGGACCCGTCGTACCAGCCGTACGAGGATCGCGCCGAAGAGCATGGCGGCACCGGTTCCGATGATCAGCCAGATCACCTTGCTCACCTGGGCGGACCGGATCGACAGCTCGTCCGTGGAACCGATGGGCGTCACCAGCCCCTTGCAGTTGGTCGGGTCGGCGGGGTCCTCCGGGCAGTCGGTGAGGACGAGCCTCACGTTGTGGACGCCTGGGAACGTCGTGTCCGCCGTGAGGAGGACAGTGGTGCGCCCGTTGGCGGGGACGGGCACCCTGACCGGGCCCCTGATCTGCACCCTGTCGCCCGGGGTCTGGGCCTCGATGCGCACCGTCACGGGCTGGTCGAGACCATTCGTGATCGTCGTGGCGAACTTGCCGCTGGAGCCGGAGAGCGTCACGCCGCGAGGGGCGCTGATGTCGATCAGGCTCAGCTGGTCGTCGATCCATTGTCGAGAACGGTCGGTCCGGACCCTGGCAGCGTCGGGGTGGGCGCGGCTGGCGTACGACGCGGCGGTGAGCGCCTGGTCGGTGACGACGGAGGCGATCCGGTCGTTGCGGGTCAGCACGTTCTGCAGGGCATCGCCGGCCCGGATGAGGGCCTCCACGGCACTGAAGTTCGCGGCGTCGAGCTCGCGGTCAGCCTGTCGGCGCGGGTAGTCGAGCTTGCCGATGTCGAACGGGGTGGGCGTGCGGGCGGTGGCGTTCGCCACGCTCATGAGGTGAATCCAGTCGACGTCCAGGCCCTCGAAGAAGCCGCTGCTGTCGCGTGGAGTCCAGCTGGAGGGGAGCACGACGACGAGCGGCCCGCCACCGGGATGCAGCAGGCGCACTGCCGCCTCGCTCAGGATGCGCTGCCGCAACGACACCGTGGACATGCGGTTGCCGGGACCCGGGCCACCGGAGGCAGCGCCGGACGATGTCACCACCAGCTTGTGGCCGGCGGTGCCGGCGACGCCGGGCGGGTCGGCACCGAACATCCGGTCGGTTGCCAGGACGGTCGTGTCGGGGCCGACAGCCTGGATGCCCGCCGCGTCCAGATAGCCGGTGGGGGAGGCCACGGCCGGCGACATCCGCAGGCCCCAGGGCTCGAGGATGCTGCCGCTGCGGGTCTTGGCCCGGTCGATCAGCCCGGGCTCGTGCTCGGCGGCCGCAGCCACATCGAGGTCGCCGTACGGCAGGGCCAGGATCTGGCTCTGGCTCTGACCCAGCGCCTCGTGCAACCGGTCGAGCCAGGCGGTCCCGGCCTCCACCGCCGAGACGAGTGCGGGATCGGTCTGGGGTGCGTTCGCGCCGCCACTCTCGGTGGGGCTCGCGGAGGGCGCCGGTCCGGTGGTCGCGCTCGGCGATGCGGAGTCGCTGCTGTTGGACCCGTCCGTGACGGTCGGGCCGAGGTAGCGGGCCGGGTTGCCCGCCACCAGCTGGCGGACCGCGTCCGGGAGGGCCGGGTCGAGCAGCCAGGTGACAGGGCGCGAGCCGGCCGCCGCCCCGAAGTCCACCAGGGAGCGCAGCTTCCCCTCGGGGCTGAGCGTCCGGGTCCAGTCGCCGACGTGCTCGAGGGTGCCGGTCCCCGCGTACTTCACGTTGCGCCGCAGCGGAATCACCAGCGCGGTGTCCATGGACCGATGGATGCCGTTCGGCACCAACGGCAGGAACGTGCGGGCGCGACCGTCGGCGTTGGTGTCGCGGCCCTCGTCGCCCTGCCCGAGTGCGTGGATGCCGAACCAGTAGACGCCGGGCTCCTGGAGGGGCACCCCGTTCGCCGTGACCAGCGCCGACCTCGGCACCTTGACCGAGAACTGCTCGGAGCCGCCGGGCGCGAGCTTGTTGATCGTGTCGTAGTAGCCGCGAGCGGTGACCCGGTTGCCGACCGGCAGGGCCGGGTCGCTCGCCGCGGCGTCGACCAGCTCGGCCTCCGTGGTCATCGGAGTCGCGGAGGCGAAGGGGTAGACGTTGATGCTGGACCACGTCGCGGCGTCGTTGTTGGTGACGGAGCCGGTGACCCTGATCACGCCGTGCTTCGGGATGTACGACGGACTCAGCGAGTCGATGGTCACCGACAGCGGCGGGGCGTCGGCGGGTCGGGAGCGGGCCGGCCTGGGGGCTGCCACCGGCACCTTCGCCGCGATCGTCCCGCCGTCGATCACCGCGACGCGCGCGGAGGCCGCTGAGCCCGTTCCGACGACCATCGCCAGGGCCGCCACGAGGGTCGCCAGCGCCGCCCCGAGGGCAGGCGAAAACGACGGGGGGCGGGCCACCCCCTGACTGTATCGGCCGGGCAAGCACCTCCCGGGGCGGCACAACGTCCCATCCCGGATACACTCGTGGCCCGTGTCCGACGCCCCGCTCCCTCCCCTCAAGCTGACCGACGTCGAACGCTCGGTCGCGGTGGAGCTGGACCGGATCGCCCCGGTGATCGACGACCTCGGCGGCCGCTTCCTGGCGGCCGGCCACGAGCTGGCCCTGGTCGGCGGGCCGGTCCGCGACGCGATGCTCGGCCGCCGGCACAACGACCTCGACTTCACCACCTCGGCCCGTCCGGACGAGACCGAGCGGCTGCTCAAGGGTTGGGCCGACGCCATCTGGGACATGGGGCGGGCGTTCGGAACCATCGGGAGCCGCAGGGGCGACTTCCAGGTGGAGATCACGACGTACCGGTCGGAGTCGTACGACCCGTCCTCGCGCAAACCCGACGTCGACTTCGGCGACAGCCTCGTCGGAGACCTCGGCCGCCGGGACTTCACGGTGAACGCGATGGCGGTGCTCCTGCCCGGGCGCGAGCTCGAGGATCCCTACGGTGGGGTGATCGACCTCGCGCACCGGGTGCTGAAGACCCCGGGCCGGCCGGAGGACTCCTTCTCTGACGACCCGCTGCGGATGATGCGAGCCGCCCGGTTCGCCGCCCAGCTCGGCTTCTCGGTGGACCCGGCCGTGGTCGCCGCGATGTCCGAGATGTCGGAGCGGATCGAGATCATCTCGGCCGAGCGGGTCCGCGACGAGCTCGTCAAGCTGGTGAGTGCGCCGTACCCCCGCCTCGGCCTGGCGCTGCTCGTCGAGACCGGCCTGGCCCAGCGGGTGCTGCCCGAGCTTCCCGCGCTGGCGCTGGAACGCGACGAGCACCACCGGCACAAGGACGTCTACGAGCACACGCTGACCGTCCTGGAACAGGCCATCGACCTCGAGCCGAGGCTGCCCGGCGGCGGCCCCGACTTCGTCTCGCGGTTCGCGGCGTTGATGCACGACGTGGGCAAGCCCCGTACCCGTCGCTTCGTCGACGACGGGACCGTCACGTTCCACCACCACGACGTGGTGGGCGCGAAGATCACCCGTCGCCGGATGAAGGAGCTGCGGTTCTCCAACGACGAGATCGACGCGGTGACGAAGCTGGTCGAGCTGCACCTGCGATTCCACGGCTACGGCTCAGGGGAATGGACCGACTCCGCCGTACGCCGCTACGTGCGCGACGCCGGGGACCAGCTGGAGCGCCTGCACGTGCTGACGCGTGCGGACTGCACCACCCGCAACGCGCGCAAGGCCGACCGACTGCGGCGCACCTACGACGAGCTCGAGGAGCGCATCGCGAAGTTGTCCGAGCAGGAGGAGCTGGCCTCGATCCGGCCCGACCTGGACGGCGACCAGATCATGAAGATCCTGGGCGTCGGGCCCGGCCGCGAGGTCGGCGAGGCCTACCGGTACCTCCTCGAGCTCCGCATGGACCGGGGCCCGATGACCGAGGCCGAGGCCCGTGCCGAGCTGCTCGCGTGGTGGGCACAGCGGACCGGCTGATCCGCGCCACGTGGCGGGCATCACACAGACGCCGGTGGCTACCCACGGGTAGTTTCCGCTCATGACGACACAGACGCCCGCCCAGCTCGAGGCGACCATCGAGATCGCCGCGCCCCCCGCGAAGGTCTGGTCCCTGGTGACCGACGTGAAGCGGATGGCCTCGTGGAGCCCCCAGGTCGTCAAGACCGTGGTCCGCGGTGGTGGACCGGTCGCGAACGGCACCAAGTTCTTCAACGTGAACCGCCGCGGCCCGCTCTTCTGGCCGACCCAGTCGATGGTGGTCCGCTTCGAGCCACACTCCGACTTCGCGTTCCGGATCAGGGAGAACCACACCATCTGGTCGTTCGCGCTCGAGCGCACCGCCGACGGCGGCACCCGGGTCACCCAGCGCCGTGAGACGCCCGAGGGCATCTCCAACGTGTCGTTGTCCCTGACGAAGACCGTGCTCGGCGGCATCTCGAAGTTCACCGACGAGCTCGGCGAGGGCATGCGCCAGACCCTGGAGCGGATCAAGGCCGAGGCCGAGCGCTGACCCGCTCGCACGCACCGCAACGACACTGACCCGCCCGAGGCGTTGCGTGGCGAGCTCGCAGGCTCGCCCGCACTCGGGCGGGTCAGTGCTAGGGGCGTCGGAGGACGGTCAGCGGGTGATGCCGAAGCCTTCGACGTAGGCCCGGCCGCTGGTCACGACCAGCTTGATCCGGTGCCTGCCCTTGTCCAGACCCGTGAAGCTGCGGTGGGCGGTGAGCTTCGGGCCGGTGCTGGAACCCTTGAAGGAGATCGCACCGACGGTCTTGCCGTCGATCACGATCTTCGCCACACCACCGTTGGCAGCGCGGCCGAACCAGACGTCGATCTGCCGACCCTGGAACTTCAGGGCCAGGGAGTCGCGCCCGCTGCCCGTCCCGGCGTTGTCGCAGTAGCTACCACCCCGGGCCCGATCGTCCTGGACCCGGCGCCAGCTGCCGTCCACGCTGACGCGGCGCGCGCCACACGCCACCTCGCGCTGCACGAGCACCCGGTTGTCGACGGTCGAGCGCTTGCCACCGGCATCGATGACCGTGAGCGAGACGGTGCGGTAGCCGGCCCGGGTGAAGCGGGTCCTGACCACCTGGCCGACGGCGTCGACCCTTGCGCCGCCGTCCCCGAAGTTCCACTGGTAGACGAGGGCTCCAGAGCTGGTCTCGGCATCGCTAGAGCCCGCCCCCGACAGCTTCACCCGCTGCTGGGTGTACGGCGAGCGCGGCTTGATCTCGGCCTTCGCCGTCGGCGCCTGGTTGCCGGGGGCCTCGCCCGCGACGATCACCGTCACCGTGTCGGTGGCGGACCCGCCCTGGGGATCCGTGACGGTGAGCTTGACGTCGTACGTCCCCTCGTTGTGGAAGGCGTGCGAGACGTTCTCACCGGAGGCGTCCTTGGCCGCGCCGCCGTTGTCGAAGTCCCAGGTGTAGTCCAGGTCGTCCGGGGTCTCGGCGTCGTCGCTGCCGGTGCCGCTGAACGCGACCGTCTCGCCGATGCCCGCCGAGGTGGGCGTGGCCTTGGCCTTGGCCGTCGGGTCCGTGTTCGGCGTTCCGGTCGTGGGTGTGTACCCGTAGTCGAACGTGCCGCATCCGGTGCCCATCGTGAACTTCACGTTGCCGGTCAGGTCGCCGTCGGACGTCGGCGGGCCATCCGCGTTGCCAGTCATCGAGAGCACGTCGAAACCGAGGCAGCTGTAGGCGAACTCCCAGTTCGCTGACGCGCTGGACGGGTCGCTGTAGTTGTCCACGTGCGGACTGGCCGACGCGTCCGAGAACGACTTCCTGTCCGTGGCGGCCGTGAACGCGGCGTCGTTGAGGTCAGGGGTCGCGGAGCCGGGCTGGGGGG
>JAOPXC010000417.1 GCA_025965335.1 Nocardioides sp.
GCAGCTGGTCCTGGCGGTAGGCCCAGTTCTTGCGGGCGTTGGTGAAGCCGGTCCAGGCCTCGTCGAACTCGGTCACCTGCACGGCCGCGTGGTAGCAGGCCCACTCGGCGAACGACTCGTTGAGCCACAGGTCGTCCCACCACCTCATGGTCACGAGGTCGCCGAACCACATGTGCGCCATTTCGTGAAGGATCACCTCGGCACGGAACTCGTAGAACGAGCGTTCCTGGCGGCTGCGCGGGAGGTACTCGTCGCGCAGCGTCACGCAGGCGACGTTCTCCATCGCGCCCATGTTGTACTCCGGCACGTACAGCTGGTCGTACTTCCCGAACGGGTAGGGATAGTCGAAGGCGTCCTCGAAGAAGGCAAAGCCCTGCTCGGTGATCTTCACGAGCTCCTCGACATCGAGGTGCTCCGCGAGGGACTGGCGGCAGTAGTGGCCGAGCGGGATGTCGCCGTACTTGCCGTTGTAGACGTGCTGGACCTCGTGGTACTCCCCGGCGACGAGTGCGGTCACGTACGTCGACATCCGTTTCGTCTGGGCGAAGCTCCACAGCGAGCGACCCTCGCCGAGGTCCTGCGGCTCGGGGGTGGGGGAGACCGAGACGACCTTCCAGCCGGTCGGCGCGGTCACGCTGAACGTGAACGGCGCCTTGAGGTCGGGCTGCTCGAAGGTGGTGAACACGCGCCGGGCGTCCGGCACCTCGAACTGCGAGTAGAGGTAGACGCGGTTGTCGACCGGGTCGACGAAGCGGTGCAGGCCCTCACCGGTGTGGCTGTAGGGCAGCTCGCAGAAGACCCGGAGCTCGTTCTCGGCCTCGAGTTCCTCGAGGGCGATCCGGGAGTCGCGGTAGACCTCGAACGGGTCGAGCCTGCGACCGTTGAGGGTGATCTCGTGGATGATCCCGCCGACCAGGTCGGCAAAGGTCGCGGCGCCGGGCTCCGAGCACCTGAACCGGATCACGGTGGTGCTCTCGAAGACCTTGTCGGACACGGTGAGGTCGAGGTCAATGGTGTAGGACTCGACGGCGAGGGTGGCGGCCCGGGTGGCGGCCTCATCCCGGTGGAGGTTGGTTCCAGGCATGCGTTGCATCCTGCCACCCGGCTCGCGACGGCTGCCACGCGGTTGTCGGTCGTTAGATGGGCCCCAAGTGCGCCGTCAGGGTTCACTTTGCACCATGATGAGTCCGTGACCGAAACCCGCCGCGGCGTCGTTCCGCTGCGGGAATCCACCAAGGCGTGGTTCCTGATCTCGCTGCAGACCTTCGGCGGACCCGCGGGCCAGATCGCGGTCATGCAGCGCACCCTGGTCGACGAGCGCCGTTGGATCGGCGAGCGCCGGTTCCTGCACGCGCTGAGCTACTGCATGCTCCTGCCCGGTCCCGAGGCGCAGCAGCTCGCGATCTACACCGGCTGGCTGCTCAACGGCTGGATCGGGGGACTGATCGCCGGGGTGCTGTTCGTGATCCCGGGCGTGGTCGCGCTGCTCGCGTTGTCCTGGTTGTACGTCGCCCAGGGTGACACCACCGTCGTGGCCGGGATCTTCCTCGGGCTGGCGCCCGCCGTCGTCGCGATCGTGATCCAGGCGGTGATCCGGATCGGCGGCCGGGCGCTGCGCCACCCGGTGCTGGTCTGGCTCGCCGTCGCGGCGTTCCTCAGCCTCGCCGTGCTCGGGCTCCCGTTCCCTCTCGTGGTGCTCGGCTCGGGAGCCGTCGGCTGGCTGATCGGTCGCAGGTGGCCCGAGGTGATGGCCGGTGCGGTCACGGCCGACAAGGAGGGCGAGGACCCGCCCCTGATTCCCGACGAGGCGCTCCACCACGCCCGGCCGTCCTGGCGTCGCAACCTGACGATCCTCTGCATCGGTGTGGCGCTCTGGGTGGCACCGGTCGGGCTGGCGGTCGCGCTGTCGTCCGGGTCAAGCAACGTCTTCACCGACCAGGCGCTATTCTTCGGCGGGATGTCGCTGGTGTCATTCGGCGGCGCCTACGCGGTGCTGTCCTACGTGGCCCAGGCCGCCGTCACGCACTACGGCTGGCTGTCGGCCAACGAGATGGTGCGCGGGCTGGCGCTCGCCGAGACCACTCCCGGGCCGTTGATCATGGTCGTGCAGTTCGTAGCGTTCCTCGGTGCTTACCGGGACCCGGGCGGCCTCGACCCGTGGGTGGCCGCGGTCCTGGCCTCGCTGCTGACCGTCTGGGTGACGTTCGTGCCGTGCTTCCTGTTCATCCTCCTGGGGGCGCCCTACGTCGAGCGGCTCCGTGGCAGCGCGGCGCTCTCGTCCGCCCTGACCGGGGTCACGGCTGCGGTGGTCGGGGTGATCGCGAACCTGGCCCTGTTCTTCGCCGTGCACACCCTCTTCTCCCGCACCTCGATGGTGGGCTGGGACCACTTCGGGCTACTCGTGCCGACGTGGTCGTCGTACGTCTGGGAAGCATTCGTGGTGACTGCGCTGGCTCTGGTGCTGATCTTCAAGCTGCGCTGGTCGGTGCTGCGGACGCTCGGCGTCTGTGCCCTGGCCGGGCTGGCTCTCAGTCTCATCTAAGGGCCCTGCGGGAATCCGAACTCCGGTCCGGTTGTTGACTGGTGTCATGACCAAAGCCAAAGCCGAGTTCTGGTTCGACCCTGCCTGTCCGTTCGCCTGGATCACGTCCCGCTGGATCCTCGAGGTCGAGAAGGTCCGCGACATCGAGGTGACCTGGCACGTCATGAGCCTCGCCTACCTCAATCAGGACAAGGACATCCCCGAGGAGTACCGCGCGTTCCTCGAGACCGCGTGGCAGCCGGTCCGCGTCGTGATGGCTGCCGAGCAGAAGCTCGGCAAGGAGGTCCTCCTCCCGCTGTACACGGCGATGGGCACCCGTAGGCACAACGGGCAGCAGGAGATGGACCGCGCGATGATCGTGGGGTCGCTCGAGGACGCCGGCCTCCCGGTCGAGCTGGCCGACGCGATGGACGACCAGTCGTACGACGAGGCGATCATCAAGTCCCACCACCTCGGCATGGACCAGGTCGGCGACGAGGTGGGCACGCCCACGATCGCGATCGAGGGCACCGCGTTCTTCGGCCCGGTCCTGAGCTCGATCCCGAGGGGTGAGGAGGCGGGCAAGATCTGGGACGGTGCCGTCGCACTCGCGTCGTATCCCTACTTCTTCGAGTTGAAGCGCAGCCGCAACCAGCCGCTCAACTTCGACTGACGTGCCGGGCACTGCGGGCGTCGTCGTGTCGGTGACGCCCTGGGACGATGCCGACGCCGCGCGGTTGCGGGCAGCCCAGCGCGTCGAGCTCGACGAGCGCTACGGCACCGACGACCACGAGCCGGGCACGCCGCCCAGCGCGGCGGACATCGACGTCTTCGTGCTCGCGCACGTCGACGGGATTGCCGTCGGCTGTGGGGGGCTGCGGCTGCTCGAGGTGGGCGCGGCCGAGATCAAGCGGATGTATGTCGAGCCGTTCTCCCGCGGCTCGGGAGTCGCGACCGCGGTCCTGCGCAAGCTCGAGTCGCTCGCCCGCGATCGGTCCATCTCCCGGCTGCTGCTCGAGACCGGCCCCGCTCAGCCGGACGCCATCCGGTTCTACGAGCGCGAGGGCTACACGAGCATCCCCAACTTCGGCCCGTACGTCGGCGGGGAGCTCTCGGTCTGCTTCGCGCGCGACCTCTGATCCGAACGGGTCGTCCGGGTCCGGGTCGGGCACCGGCACCTCGGGCGGGCGACGCGGCGTACGTCGTCGAGGTCCGCCATCTCAACAGCATCCCCCGCACCGGTCCGCCGGGAAAGGGGTCGCCACCGACTCCTAGGATCACCGCATGAGCAAAGTCCTGTCCGCGGTCGCCTGGCCGTACGCCAACGGCCCGCGCCACATCGGCCACGTGGCCGGTTTCGGTGTGCCCTCCGACGTCTTCAGCCGCTACATGCGGATGGCCGGGCACGACGTACTCATGGTGTCGGGCACCGACGAGCACGGCACGCCGATCCTGATCGCCGCGGACGAGGCCGGCGTGACGCCGCAGGAGCTCGCCGACAAGTACCACCGCGTGATCGCCGAGGACCTCTGCGCGCTCGGGGTCAGCTACGACCTCTACACGCGCACGACCACGCGCAACCACCACGCGGTCGTCCAGGAGCTGTTCCTCGGTGTCTACGAGAACGGCTACTTCGTCGAGCAGACGACGTACGGCGCCATCTCGCCGTCGACCGGCCGCACGCTGCCGGACCGCTACATCGAGGGCACCTGCCCGATCTGTGGCTACGACAGCGCGCGGGGTGACCAGTGCGACAACTGCGGCAACCAGCTCGATCCCCACGACCTGATCAAGCCCCGGTCGAAGATCAATGGTGAGACCCCGGAGTTCATCGAGACCCAGCACTTCTTCCTCGACCTGCCGGCGCTCGCCGGGGCACTGGGGAAGTGGCTCGACGAGCGGGAGGCCACCGGCCTGTGGCGCCCCAACGTGATCCGCTTCAGCCAGAACATCCTCAAGGAGATCCGGCCGCGGGCGATGACCCGCGACATCGACTGGGGCATCGCGGTGCCGCTCGACGGCTGGCGCGACAACCCGACCAAGAAGCTCTACGTGTGGTTCGACGCGGTCGTGGGCTACCTGTCGGCCTCGATCGAGTGGGCCCGCCGCAG
>JAOPXC010000010.1 GCA_025965335.1 Nocardioides sp.
ACGGCGTGCGTGTAGGTGCGGGCGACCTCGACCTGGCGGTGCATCTCGACGAGCTTGTGGCGCACCACCTGGTTGGCGATCAGGGGTTTGCCGAACGTCTCCCGCTCGCGACAGTAGGCGGCGGTCAGCGCCAGGGATCGTGCTGCGATCCCGTAGGCGTGGACCGCCAGCGCGATCCGCTCGACGACGAACTGCTCGGCGATCAGGTAGAAACCGGAGTGCTCCTCGCCCACCAGGTTGCCGACGGGCACGCGGACGTCGACGAAGGACAGCTCGGCGGTGTCGGAGCAGTGCCAGCCCATCTTGGTGAGCGCGCGGTCGACGGTGAACCCCGGGCTGCCCTTCTCGATGACGAGCAGGCTGACACCGGCGTGCCCAGGGCCGCCGGTGCGGACCGCGGTGGTGACGAAGTCGGCGCGGACGCCGCTGGTGATGAACGTCTTGGCGCCGTTGACGACGTAGTGGTCCTCGGTGGTCGAGCCCGTCGAGACCCGGACGGCGGTGGTGCGGATCCCCGCGACGTCGGAGCCACCACCGGGCTCGGTGACGGCGAGCGAGCCGATCGTCTCCCCGGCCAGCGTCGGCCGGACGAACCGGTCGACCAGGTGGGCCGAGCCATGGGCTGCGATGTGGGGCAGCGCGATCCCACCGGTGAACAGTCCGGCCATCAGGCCGCTGGAGGCACCGGCCCCGAACATCGCCTCCTGGAGGGCGATCGAGTCGAGCAGGTCCCCACCCTGGCCGCCGACCGACTCCGGGAACGAGACACCGAGCAGGCCCTGCTTGGCCGCGGCGCGGTGCAGCTCGCGCGGGATCGTCTGCGCGTCCTCCCAGTCCTGCAGCTGCGGCGCGACCTCGCGGCGTACGAACTCGGCCGCGGTTGCGCGCAGCGCGGCGCGCTCGTCTGGTTTCGACCCGACCGTCCCGACCTCGTCCCTCGGTCGCGGGGCTTGCTCTACCTGCCCTCGCGACGAAGCCCGCTCGTTCCTCGCGGTCTCCTGCTCGGTCACAGCAGGTCCTCCTGGATGTGTACGACGCGCGAGCGGACCCACTCACCGAGGCCCTTGGCCTGCGGGTCGAAGCGCGTGGACGCCGCGACGCCCTCGCCGAGCAGCCCGCGGATCAGCACATTCACCCCACCGAGGTTGGGCAGCACGTAGACCTCGACCTCGAGGTTGGCGGCCTCCGGGATCAGCTCGCGGACCTTCCTCGGCGTGATCAGCTTGGACAGCCAGGTCACCCGGGCGGCGTACTTCTCGGAGCCGTCGTGGGCGACCCACAGGCCGAGGTTGGCGTCGCCGCCCTTGTCGCCGGACCGGGCATGGATGAACGTGCCCAGCGGCGCGCGGCGGGTGAGCGAGTCGGGAGGTGCCGGGAACGGGGAGGGCCGCATCCCGGAACGGAGCGAGACGTCGGCGAACCGCGTCGGGTCCGGCACGACCTCGCGCGAACCGTCGGCGTGGACGACCGTGTGGGTGACCGAGGAGCGGTCGACGTACTCGGGCCGGTAGATGCCGTACGGCGTGGGCCGACCGGGTGGGGCGGTCATGGTGAAGCCGGGGTACGACGCCAGCGCGAGCTCGACCGCCGGTCCCGTGAAGGCCTTGCCGACCGCGTCGGCGTCGGCGTCCATGACCGTGCAGCGGAGCAGGCAGGAGGCGCCCTCCTCGGTGTCCGCGTCGGTCGGCGGCAGCGCGGTGCGGGTCCAGCTCACGGTCTTCGCGGTGAGCACCGGGGTGAGCTGCTCGCGGACCCAGTCGGCCTTGGCGTCGATGTCGAGCCCGGTCAGCACCAGCTCGACGGTGTTGCGGAAGCCGCCCAGCTCGTTGACGCACACCTTGAGCCGTTCGGGCGGGGCCTCGCCGCGCACACCGTTAATGGCGACCCGGTCCGGGCCGACCTCCTCGAGCCGGATCGAGTCGAGCAGCGTGGTCACGTCGGGCCCCAGGTAGCGGGTCGTCTGGATCTCGTAGACCAGCTGCGCCGTGACCGTGTCGACGCTCACGGCGCCGCCGGTGTCGACGTGCTTGGTGATCACGCTCGTGCCGTCGGCGGAGATCTCGGCCAGCGGGAACCCGAGCGGCCGGCCGGTGTGCCGCAGGGTCCGGAAACCCGAGAAGTTGCCGCCGGTGGCCTGGGTGCCGCACTCGAGGACGTGGCCGACGACCACAGCGCCCGCCAGCTCGGCGTACGACGTGGGCGTCCAGCTGAAGTGCGCGACCGCCGGGCCGACCACCAGCGAGGCGTCGGTCACGCGTCCGGTGACCACGACGTCGGCGCCCCCGCCGAGCGCCGCGGCGATGCCGAAGCCGCCGAGATAGGCGTTCGCCGTCAGGGCGTCGGAGCTGATGCCGACCTGCCCGGCGACGGGCCGGAGGTCGTCCCCCTCGACGTGGGCGATCTGCGGGCTCAGCCCGAGTCCGGTGGCGACCTCGCGCAGCTTGTCGGCCAGGCCCGCGGGGTTCAGGCCACCGGCGTTGCTGACGATCTTCACGCCCCGCTCGAGAGCCAGGCCGAGGGTGTCCTCGACCTGCCGGACGAAGGTGCGGGCGTAGCCCAGGGACGGGTCGCGCATCGAGTCCTTGCCGAGGATCAGCATGGTGAGCTCGGCCAGGTAGTCGCCGGTCAGGACATCCAGGGGACCGCCTTCGAGCATCTCCCGCATCGCGGTCAGCCGGTCGCCGTAGAAGCCCGAGCAGTTGCCGATCCGCAGCACGTCGGTCATCGCGGTGACCTCCCCTCGCCGGGGGGACCCGCGAAGCACTGGGCGATGTTCAGCCACTGGTCGGCGTCGGCGCCGACGGACACCAGGCCGGTGTCGTCACGGTGTACCCGTTGGGTGGCCAACAGGCAGAAGTCGTACGCCGATCCGGTCACCCGCTGCGTCGCGTCCTCGGAACCCCACGTCCAGAGCTCGCCCGAGGGTGCGGTCAGCTCGATCCGGAACTCCTCGGCGGGGGCCTCGAGCCCGTGCACCGAGAACGCGAAGTCGCGGGTGCGCACGCCGAGGTGGGCGACGTGGCGGATCCGGTCGCTCACCTCGGGCTCGATCCCCAGCGCCTCGTAGACGTCGAGCGAGTGCGCCCAGGTCTCCATGAAACGCGCGGTCGCCATGGACGCCGGTGACATCGGCGGGCCGAACCACGGCATCTTCTCGCCGGCGGGGAACCCGCGCAGGGCGGCGACCAACCCGTCGCGCGCCGTGCCCCAGCGGGCGAGCAGTGCCTGCGGGGTCAGCCGCGCCACCTCGCGTGCGCCCGCGTCCACGTACCCCTGCGGGTCGGCGATCGCCTGGAGCACGATGGCCTCCCAGGCCTCCCGGTCGGTGGCCGCGGTCGCCGCGACCTCGTCGGTCCACAGCAGGTGCGCCACCTGGGTCGAGACGTCCCAGCCGGCCGCCGGGGTCGGCGTACGCCAGCCGTCCTCGTCGAGGCCGGCCACGGCGGTCCACAGCAGGTCGCCCTCTGCCTTGAGGTCGGCCAGCAGGGCCTCGAGAAGACCGCTCACTGTCGCTCCTTGTCGCACGCGGCGAGCGCGGCATCCAGGGTCAGAGCCCAGCGATCGAGGATCCGGCCGCGACGCCGGGCATCGTTGGTGACGACGTTGGCGAGACCGAGCCCACGCACCAGGTCGAGCGTTGCCTGGACGAGCTCGCGGACACCGGGCGCCGTCTCCTCGGCGCCGAGGAGCTCGACGGTCAGCCGGTGCACCTCGCGTCCGACCCGCTGCTCGAGCGGCTCGACCGCGGCGAGCAGGGCGGGGTCGGTGCGGGCCGCGACCCACAGCTCCAGCGCGGCCGTGAAGACCGGCGAGGTGAAATGGTCGGCGAGCATCTGCAGGACCGCTCTGGTCCGGCGGGGGCCCTCGGGCAGCGCCGCCGCGGCCGCCGCGAAGTCGGCGCCCCGCAGCTCGGTGAGATGCTCGACCGCGGCCACTACCAGGTCGTTCTTGGTGGGGAAGTGGTGCAGCTGGGCGCCGCGACTCACGCCGGCGCGTTCGCTGACCAGTGTCGTCGACGTGCCGCTGAAGCCCCGCTCGACCAGGCAGTCGACGGTCGCCTCCAGCAGCCTGGCCCGCATCACCCGGCTGCGCTCCTCCTGGGGCACGCGCGCCGTCGCGGTCTGGCTGGTCACAGCCCCAGCCTGCCGCCCCAGCAACAAACAGTCAAGCCTGCCTTTTAATCGCATTGCGTTGCCTCCCCGGGTCTCGACAAGCTCGACCACCGGGGGCACCGCCCTGCGTTGCCTCACCGCCCCGGAAAATCACCCGACGCCCGGAGTCAGCGGACTCCGGGCGTCGGGCTGTACTGCGCTGACCGGCGAGCCGGTCAGTCGTGCGGGCTCAGCTCGTCACGAAGACGTACGTCGGAGCCAGCGCCCCTTCGTACTCGAGGATGCCGAGGTAGTGGCCGGCCGGGTCGAGCCCGGTCCAGGTCACGTCGAACGACGTCTCCTGCTGATTGACCACCGGTACCGGGTTCGGCGTGGCGGTCAGGCCGCCCAGCGTCGCCGTGGCATCGACGTCGTAGAAGTCGAACCGGTAGTCCATCGGACTACCCGCCGTGCCGGCACTGAAGCCGTCGACCTCGACGAGGTACGTCCCGGGGTCGGGAGCGGTGAGGGTCACCGACTCGTCGGCCGATCCGGTGGCCGACTGGCCCGCGAGGGCGAAGGCGGTAGCCGGGTCACACGTGTCGGACGCGTAGACGAACATGTCCAGGTCGGCCGAGTTGTCCGCCGCATCGACGTCGAACCGGGCCAGCTTGGTGCCGTCGGTGACCGTGACGCACTGGAGCTCGGCGTCACCCGCGGCGACCGAGCTCGCCACCGAGTCGGCCTTGGCGAGGCCCGTGACGGCGATCGGCAGGGTGCCGGTGAATCCGGCCGTGATCGGGACCGTGATCGACCCCGAGACCCCCGAGCCCTCGACCGAAGCCGGTGCCTTGACCGACACCGGACGCAGGGCCACCGGCAGCTTCACCGTGGTCGGACCCGTGAGCGTGACGTAGCCCATCGAGAACGCGCCCAGCTGAGCCGTCGTGCGGGCGAAGTCGAAGGTGATGTCCTGGATGTCTCCGGGACGCTTCGACACGAGCTTGGTGACGTTCGGTGTTCCGGAGAATCCCGGGACGTCGACCGACACCTTCCAGGTGCCCTTCATCGTCGAGACGAACTGACGCGTGAAGGTGGTCGCGGCCGTCACCTGGCCCTGGGCCATCGACGGCAGGTTGACGTCCTTGGCCGCGAGCGCCGGGACTCCGGTGTCGAGCCCCTGGCCGGTGATGAAGCCGCGCCACTCGCGCGGCGTTGACATCACCAGCAGACCCGGGTCGAAGAACTTCCTCGGGTTCACGTTGCCGGCGCCCTGGGCGAACGCGTCCTTCGAGAGATGGCCCGCCGCGTTCTTCACCCGCTTGGCGGTCATCATCATCGCCGACTGGATGTGCTGCGGGGTCCAGTTCGGGTACCTGCTCAGCATGAATGCGGCGAGACCGGTGATGTGCGGAGCCGCCATCGACGTACCGGAGTAGAGGTCGTAGCGACGTCCGGAGTTCGACGGAGGCGCCACCGCGGCCAGCACGCTGGCACCGGGAGCACTGATGTCGGGCTTGAGGATGTCCGAGTCGTTCGCGACGGCGGGGCCGCGCGAGGAGAACCCGGCCACCTGCGGCAGCGGCGTCACCTTGTGGGTGATGTTGCCGACCGCGAAGGACGCGGTGGCAGCAGCGCCCTGGGCGTTGATGTAGGCGAAGACCTTCGGGGCGTCGGTGTCGCTGATGTGGATCGTCGGCACCGCGTGGAAGTCGGCGTCCAGGCTGTTCTCGGACGGATTGGCCAGCACCATGCCGACACCACCGGCCCGCTTGACCTCGGCACTCTTGTCGACCCGGGCGTAGACACCGCGAAGGCAGACCACGATCGTGCCGGTCACCTTCGCGGGGTCGAGCGTGTCGGGACCACAGAGCGCGGCATCGGCGGCGTCGCCACCGGCGACCACGCTCGCACCGGCGTCGACCAGCTTCTTCGAGCCGAGCGGCTTGTTGGCGATCGAGGCACCCACGATCTTCTTGCCATTGCCCAGGACCAGGGTGTTCTCGAAGTTGTAGTGGGTGGTAGCAGCCACCGACACCAGCCACGGGCTGTTGTGGGCCACGGTGCCGGGCGTGGGCCCGCTGTTGCCGGCGGAGGTCGAGACGAAGACCCCTGCCTCGGCCGCGCCCTCGAACGCCAGCTCCGTGGCGTCGATGACCGTGTCGGTCGCACCCGAGATCGAGAAGTTGATGACGTCGACGCCGTCGGCGACCGCGTCGTCGATCGCGGACAGGATCGAGCTGTTGTAGCAACCCCCGGTGTCGGGGTCGGTGTCGTCGAAGCACACTTTGTAGACGGCCAGCCTGGCGGCCGGCGCCATGCCGGACACCTCACCGAACTTGACACCCTCGGTGCTCACGTTGCCCTTGACGTTGCCGGCGGCCGTGCTCGCGGTGTGCGTGCCGTGGCCGTCGCCGTCGCGGGTGGAGATCACTTCGGTCGGCGACCAGTCCTCAGGGGGAACGGTGTCGACGAAGGCGTCGGGGTAGTAGCGGGCACCGATGATCTTGGTGCTGCACTGGTCGGCGGTCCACTGGTCACCGAGCTCGCACTCGCCGTTGAAGACGCCGCCGTCGGCCTTCTCCATCCGGGTCGCGGTGCCGGTGCGCGAGATGTCCCACTTGGTCTTGGGGGCCTCGGTCAGCGGCTGGCCGGTGAACGACTTGGACTCGGGCCAGATGCCGGTGTCGAGGTCGGCGACGACGATGCCGTCACCGGCGTTGTCCTGGCCGCCGTGCGTGGTCCAGGAGCCCTTCGGGCCGCTCAGGCCGAGAAAGCTCGGGGTGTTCCAGGTATCGGCGTGGCGGGCGACGTCCTTCTGCACCAGCAGGACGCGGCGGTCCGAGGAGAGGTCGAGCGCCTGCGCGGCGGTGAGCCGGGCGGCGAAACCGTTGGCCGCGATCGTGTAGTCGGCCACCTTGTCGGTGCCGATCTCGCGGGCGATGCTCGCGTGGGTGGCACGCAGGTGGGCGCTGTAGGCACGCACCCGGGCGGAGTCCGCCCGGAACTGCTGGCCCTTGCTACGGGTGGCGGCGAAGCGCGGGTTGCTGCCGTTGTAGCCGGTCGCGCTGGGCTCGCGCAGCAGGACGACGTAGCGACCGGCCGTGAGGCGGGTGGCGGTCGACGGGGTGGTGCCAGCCGTCGCGCTCGAGGATGCATCCGCCGCGGTGGCGACGGGGATTCCGGCGAGCAGGCCGGCTACGACCACCCCTGCCGAGAAGAGGCCGAGGCGGCGCCGACGGGCCGTCGAGCCGGACTTGGGAACTAACACGAATTTGTCTCCCCTACCGAGTGAACGTTTGCCGTCGACGGGTCGTCGACGTCAGTGAACTGGCCTAACCCAAGGTCACCGCCTGCGCCGCGTCAAGCACCCCCACACGGGAAATCGTTTCGTGATGTGTTCGTGGCCCCGGAAGACCTTGGCGTACCGCTGCCGAGTACGTCGGTTATCGCACGCCTGCCGGGCAGGCGCAAGAGCCGCTGCCAGAATGCGCCCATGACAAACCCTCCAGCGAAGACGATCCTGATCACCGGCGCCTCCTCCGGACTGGGCGCGGAGATGGCCCGCCAGCTCGCCGCGAGGGGCAACGACCTCGCTCTCTGCGCGCGGCGGGTCGAACGGCTCGAGGAGCTGCGCGCCGAGATCGGCGCTACGCATCCGCAGCGCCGGGTCGAGGTGCTGGCGATGGACGTCAACGACGACGAGCAGGTCTTCGAGGGTTTCCGGAGCTTCGCCAAGGCGTTCGGCACCATCGACCGCGTCGTCATCAACGCCGGGCTCGGCAAGGGCGCGCCGCTCGGCACCGGTGGCTTCGCGGCCAACAAGGAGACCGCGATGACCAACTTCGTCGGCGCCCTCACCCAGGCTGAGGGCGCGCTGGAGATCTTCCGCGCCCAGAACGCCGGGCACCTGGTGATGGTGTCCTCGATGTCCGCGATGCGCGGCATGCCCAAGGCGATGACGACGTACGCCGCCACCAAGGCCGGCGTCGCGCACCTGGCCGAAGGACTGCGCAACGAGTTCCACGGCAAGCCGATCAAGGTGACCGTGCTCTACCCGGGCTACATCGCCTCGGAGATGAACGAGCACGTCGCCTCCGAGCAGAAGCTGATGGTGTCGACCGAGAAGGGCGTGCGCTCGATGGTCGCGGCCATCGAGAAGGAGGTCGACTCGGCCTGCGTGCCCGCCCTGCCCTGGGCGCCCCTGTCCCTGGTCATGAAGCACGCGCCGCTCGGGTTGTTAAAGAAGCTGATGTGACCGCCCGCCCTCTGTTGAGTTGGGCCGTACGCCGGCGCGTCCGCGCGGCGAGCCCAACACAACGCTCAGCGGTAGGTCACCAGGTCGCCGTCGAGGTGCTGGTGTTCGTTGAACGTCAACATCCGGGCTCCGGTCGAGCCGACCACCACCCGGGTCACCCCCGTGTTCACGCACACGGTGTTGAAGCGGCTCCAGAGCCGGGCGAACGTCGCGGGATCGTCCCCGGTCGGATCGACGAGCATGGCGCAGACCGCGGCGATCGGGCCGCCGGAGCTGACCACCGCCACGGTGCCGCCCGGACCGGCGGCCGCGTTCGCCCGTTCCACGGAGCCGGCGACCCGGGCCCGGAACGCGACGTACGTCTCGGGGTAGTCGGCGTCGAACCCGCCTCCCGTCCAGCGCTGGGTGGCGAGCTCGAAGACCTGCTGGAACTCGCGCCGGCCGAGGTTCCGGCCCTGGGGGAGGTCGGCCCCGGATCGGCTGTACGCCGAGACCACACCGAGGTGGTCGAACTCGTTCCAACCTGCGTCGACCTCGGAGCTCGAGACCCAGGCAGCACCTGTCTGCATGCCCTCGACGGTGTCGCGATGCCGCTTCATGTCGCCACGCAGGATGACGTCGGGCCGGACGTCCCGCTCGGACAACCAGCGTCCGAGCCGACGGCTCTGCTCCCAACCGGTCTCCGAGAGAACGTCGTAGTCCTCGGCTCCGAACGAGGCCTGCCCGTGCCGGACCAGCAGCACAACGCCCATCAGGAGCCGCTCGGGTCCGCGGTCAGCAGCTGTCGGCAGCGGGTCTCGAGGTAGCCGACCGCGGGACCGAACACGGCGTACGCCTCGTTGGTGGTCTGCTTGTGGAAGTAGCGGTACCAGATCTGCTGGGCGATCACGGCCAGCCGGAACAAGCCGAACACCTCGTAGAACCGCCATTGCTCGGGAGTGACCGAGTAGCCCATCCGGTCGCAGTAGCGCTCGACGATCTGGGCGCGGGTCCACATGCCAGGAGCCGAGGACGGCTGGCGACGGAACATCTGGAAGAAATCGTCGTCGCCCGCTTCGATCCAGTAGGCCATGGAGCCGCCGAGGTCCATCAGCGGGTCGCCGACCGTGGCCATCTCCCAGTCCAGTACGCCGACGACCCGCAACGGGTCGTCCGCTGCCAGCACGAGGTTGTCGAGGCGGAAGTCGTTGTGGATGAGTCGCTGTCCCACGTCGGCGGGCTGCCGGGCCTCGAGCCAGGCCACGGTGTCGCTCCAGTCGCCCGTGTCATCGGTCCGGGCCTTCTCGAAGCGGTGCGTCCAGCCCGCGACCTGGCGTGCGACGTAGCCATCGCCACGGCCGAGCGTGGTGAGTTCGGGCAAGCTGTCGACGTCTACCGAGTGCAAGGCGATGAGCACCTCGAACGCGTTGCGACACAGCGTCGACGCGTCGTCCGCGGAGAGGTCCCAGGGGAGGTCGCGACGCACGATCGTGCCGTCGAGCTTCTCCATCACGTAGAAGTCGGAGCCGATCACCGACTCGTCCTGGCAGAACCCGACCATCGTGGGGACGTACGGGAAGGCCGGCGCCAGCGCCGACTGGATGCGGAACTCGCGGCCCATGTCGTGGGCACTCGCGGCCTTCACGCCGGCCGGTGGCCGGCGCAGGATCAGGTCGCGCGGTGCCCGGTTCGGCGGGGAGTAGCGCAGCAGGTAGGTCAGGTTCGAGGCGCCGCCCCGGAACTGCCGCACGTCGGGGGTGCCGAGCAGGTCGTCCCGGCGCCACCCATCGGGGAGGGTCGTCGCGTTCGCACTCAGCCAGGCCGCCACGGCCTCGACGTCGAACGCGTCCTCGTCGCGCACCGGTCGGGCCGGGTTGCCGGCATCGCTGGTCGAGCGCGGCTCGTCACTGGTCGAGACCATCAGATCCCCTTCCGCAGCTTGGTCGCCTGGGCCCGCATGATCGCGTCGTAGGTCGCCCGATCGTGCTGCTTGAGCCCGTAGGCGTCGCGGGCCGGCTGGTCCGGCACGATGATCTCGTCGCCGCGGTCCAGCCCCTCGAGCACGGCAGCCGCGATGTCGTCCGCGCTGATGGAGGAACCCTCGACGAGGCCGGCGATGATCGCGCCGAGGTCCACATCGGCGCCACCCATCGACGCCATCAGGTTGCTCCGGAAGTACGACGGGCACACCACGTGGGCGGTGATGCCGTACGCCGCGAGCTCGTGGCCGGTCGTCTCGGTCAGGGCAACGACGGCGGCCTTGACCGCGTTGTACGACGCCATGCCCGCCGGGTGCACGAGCCCCGCGAGCGATGCGACGTTGACGATCGCGCCCGAGCCCTGGCGCTTGAACATCGGCACGAACGTGCGGATCCCACGCACCACGCCGAAGAGGTTGACGTCGGTGATCCACTGCCACTCGTCGAGCGTCGCGACGTCGAGACGCCCGCCACCCGCGACGCCGGCGTTGTTTACCAGGACGTCCAGCCCGCCCCAGGTCGCCTCGACCTGGGCCAGCGCCGCCGCCCAGTCGTGGTCGCTCCTGATGTCGAGCTTCAACGTCGAGACGCCGGTCGAGCTTGTCGAGACCTCCGTCGGGAACTCACCGATGTCCGTGCGCAGGACCTCGTCGCCCCGGGCCTCGAACGCGAGCGCGAGCGCGGCGCCCAGCCCCGAAGCGGCGCCGGTGATCAGGACCCTTCGGGTCGTGTGTCCCAGGACGCCCCCTGGGTCGGTCTCAGGCACACGACTGGGGGGAGTCATCGGGCGGCCCCGTACTTGCCGAGCTCCAGCCGAGCGACGACGCCGCGGTGCACCTCGTCCGGCCCGTCGGCCAGGCGCAGGGCGCGCGCGGACGTCCAGGCCCCGGCCAGGGGGAAGTCGTCGGAGAGGCCACCGCCGCCGTGGATCTGCATCGCCATGTCGACGACCTGCTGGGCCATGTTCGGGACCGCGACCTTGATCTGGGACACCTCGGAGAGCGCGTTGAGGGAGCCACCGACGTCGAGCTTCCAGGCCGCGTTCAGCACGAGCAGCCGGGCCTGGTCGATGGCGATCCGGGCGTCCGCGATCCGCTCGCGGTTGCCTCCGAGGTTGGCGATCGGCTTACCGAACGCCGTGCGCGCCAGCGCCCGCTTGCAGGCCAGCTCGAGGGCCAGCTCGGCGAGCCCGATCAGCCGCATGCAGTGGTGGACGCGGCCGGGACCGAGCCGGCCCTGGGCGATGGCGAAGGCCTGCCCGGGACCGCTGATCACGTTGGTCAGCGGGACGCGCACGTCGGTGAACGACACCTCGCCGTGGCCGAGGGGTTCGTCGTACAGACCCATCGTGTTGAGCAGCCGCTCGACCCGCACGCCGGGTGCGTCCCGGGGCACCAGCACCATCGAGTGCCGGTGATGACGGTCGGCGTCCGGGTCGGTGAGCCCCATGAACACGAGGATCTTGCAGTCCGGGTGACCGACTCCGGTCGACCACCACTTGCGCCCGTTGATCACCATCTCGTCGCCGTCGACGACGGCGGTCGCCTGCATGTTGGTCGCGTCGGACGACGCGACGTCGGGCTCCGTCATCGTGAACGCCGACCGGATCCGTCCGTCGAGCAACGGCTCCAGCCAGGTCGCCTTCTGCTCGTCGGTGCCGTACCGAAGCAACACCTCCATGTTCCCCGTGTCCGGGGCGTTGCAGTTGAGGACCAGCGGCGCGATCGCCGAGCGTCCGGTCAGCTCGGCGATCGGCGCGTAGTCGACGTTGGTGAGCCCCTCGCCGCCGTCGGTGCCGAACCGCGCGGCGTACTCCCCTGCGTGCTCGTGGGGAAGGAAGAGGTTCCAGAGCCCGAGCTTGCGCGCCTTGGCCTTCAGCTCCTCGAGGACCGGGAGCGGCTGCCACGCATCGCCGCTGCGACGGAGCTCGGCGAGATCCTCGTGGTAGCCGGGCTCGACCGGCTCGATCTCCTCGGCGATGAACGCCGCGACACGGGCGGTTAGGTCCGCGGCGCGGGGTGACGGAGAGAAATCCATGGCCCCGACACTAGGGCGTGTCAGGATCGGTGCGGTCCTGGATGCCCGAGGAGTTCCGTGTGATCCGTGCGTTCGTCGTGTCCCTGCTCGTCCTGGTGGTCGTCGCCAGCGGTTGTGACGCCGAGCCCGGGGCCCGGCAACCCGACCAGCGGGCCATCCGGGCCGGGCTCGCCGCCCTCTACGCCGGCGACCACGCCACCGCGGAGGACCGTCGCGACGGCCGCTGCTTCGCGGGCCAGCTCGTCGTCAGGGCCACCCCGCAGCAGCTCCGGGACGGCGGCGTGCTCGACGCCGACTGGGGCGTGGTCGCCGAGCTGCCCGAGCTGTCGGAGCAGCTGGCCGGGCTGTGGGTGGACGCCCAGTTCGCGTGCGCCGACTTCGTCGAGGCGTCGGCCCGCGCGCAGCTCCAGGCCAGCCACGGCACCATCGACGCACGGGTGTACGCCGACTGCCTGCGGGACCTGCTGTCCCCCGAGCTGTTGCGCGCGGCCGTCGTCGGCACCCTCACCGGCGACTGGAACGGCGCCGACGTCACGCGGCTCGGCAAGGCCCAGCAGACGTGCGCCGGGCGGGCTGCCTGAGGACAACCGTCAGACGGCGACCGTGGTGGTGATCCGGGCGCGCTCCACGGGATCGACCCACCCGGCCCTGGTGCGCAGCAGCCGCGTCAGCGACCAGCAGAGGAACGGGACCGCGACGAGGACCGAGAACTGCCAGTCCGGCACCCGGGCCAGGCCCGAGAAGACCAGGCCCGTCACCGTGGTGCTCACCGCGAGCCGGCTCGAGTAGCCGACCATGACGACCGGCGGAGCCGGGGTGGCGCGTGCGGCGCGCAGGTCGACGGCGTACGGCCGCTGCGCCGACCACCGCATCGCTGCGGCGACGACCTGCACGGTCACGACCACGACGGTGCAGGCCAGCGCGGTGAGCTCAGCCGCGTTCGGGACGCCCGCCCGGATGGTCGCCAGGGCGACCGTGACCGCCGAGGCCACCAGCAGGAACTCCGCGAGGACCCAGGACCGAGCGGCGAACACCAGGGACGGTTCGACCGGGAGGCTCTCGCGCCACAGGCCGCCGCGACCCTCGAGGCACCACGCGTTGACGCCGAACAGGAGTGCACCTCCCGACGCCACCAGGCCGGGGAGGATCGTCATGGAGGTCCAGGGCAGGTCG
>JAOPXC010000015.1 GCA_025965335.1 Nocardioides sp.
GCGACCCCGGGTCGGTCGAGGTCCCGGTGCTCATGGACGTCGAGTCGTACGAGACCGTCCACCAGCTCGTGTCGACCGTTCGCGGGCACCTCCGCGACGACGTGTCGACGATGGCCGCGCTGCGCGCGCTCTTCCCCGCCGGCTCGATGACCGGTGCCCCGAAGCTGCGGACGATGGCGATCATCGAGGACGTCGAGGAGACGCCGCGCGGTGTCTATGCGGGAGCGTTCGGCTGGGTGTCGGCGGACGGTCGCGCCGACCTCGGCGTGGTCATCCGCTCGCTCATGTCGACCGGGGACGGCACCTACGTGCTCGGCA
Source organism: Nocardioides sp. (assembly GCA_025965335.1). GTDB lineage: Bacteria > Actinomycetota > Actinomycetes > Propionibacteriales > Nocardioidaceae > Nocardioides. The sequence continues at coordinate 319 of JAOPXC010000015.1, forward strand.
CCGGCGGCGGCATCACCGTCCACTCCGACGTCGCCGATGAGTACGCCGAGTCACTGTGGAAGGCCGAACGCCTGCGCGGGGTGTTCGAGTCGTAGTCGCCCCGGCAGCATGCGCTGCGTACGCTCGTTGGCATGGACCAACCGCACGTCATCGTGCTGTTCGGCGCAATGGGCGACCTCGCCCGGCGCAAGCTGTTGCCCGGCCTGATGAACCTGTTCGAGGCCGGCCTGCTCGGTCAGTCGTCGATCGTGGGCACGTCCCTGGAGGAAGTCGACACCGAGCTCTTCGTCAAGTTCGCCCGCGAGGCCATCGACGAGTTCGGCAAGGGGACCCTCGACGAGGCGCGCTGGGGACCGTTCGCCGCGATGCTCACCTACGTACCGCAGAGCGCCGGGCCGGCCGCGATCGCCGACGCCGTACGAGCCGCCGAGACCGACCTGGCCGCGGACGGCGAGGAGGTACGTCGGCTCCACTACCTGAGCGTGCCCCCGACGGCGGCGCTCGACGTGGTCCGCCAGCTCGACGAGGCCGGACTGGTCGAGCGGTCGCGGATCATCATGGAGAAGCCGTTCGGCACCGACCTGGCCTCGGCCAAGATCCTGAACGGCCGGCTGCACGAGGTCTTCGACGAGGCCCAGATCTTCCGGATCGACCACTTCCTGGGCAAGGAGGCGGCCCAGAACATCCTGGCGTTCCGTTTCGCCAACGGCCTCTTCGAACCGATCTGGAACCGCAACTTCATCGACCACGTGCAGATCGACGTGCCGGAGACGCTGGGGCTGGAAGGCCGCACCCGGTTCTACGAGGGCACCGGCGCCTACCGCGACATGGTCGTCACCCACCTGATGCAGGTGGTGGCGTTCATGGCGATGGAGCCGCCCACCTCGCTGGCCCCCGGGCCGATCAGCGACGAGAAGCTCAAGGTGTTCCGCTCGATGCGGGCGATCGAGCCGCACAACGTGGTGCGCGGCCAGTACGACGGCTACCGCGACCATCCCGAGGCCGCGGACGACTCCGACACCGAGACGTTCGTCGCGCTGAAGGTCGAGATCGACAACTGGCGCTGGGCCGGGGTGCCGTTCTTCATGCGGACCGGCAAGAAGCTGGCGGAAGGCGCGCGGATCATCTCGATCGCGTTCAAGGAGCCGCCGCTGACGATGTTCCCGGCCGGGTCCAACGTCGGCACCCAGGGCCCGGACCACCTCACGTTCGACCTGGCCGACCAGTCGAAGATGTCGCTGTCGTTCTACGGGAAGCGGCCGGGCCCCGGCATGAAGCTCGAGAAGCTCTCCATGCAGTTCGCGACCCACGACACCGCGACGTCGAGCTCGGTGCTCGAGGCGTACGAGCGGTTGATCCACGACGCGATGCGTGGCGACCACACGCTGTTCACGTCGGCGGACGGCATCGAGACGCTCTGGGACCTCTCCCGGCCGCTGTTGACGGACCCGCCTCCGGTGCGGGCCTACGCACCCGGCAGCTGGGGCCCCAACGCGATCCACCAGCTGATCGCGCCGCAAGCCTGGCGGCTGCCGTTCGAGCGTTCCTGGCGGGACCCCAACAAGCTCGCGCAGTAGCCGACGAGGGGGTCATCGACCCTCACGCCACGCCGGCGTCGTCCGCGTGCGCGGACAGGTCCCTCATCACCAGCGTGCCGGCGGCCACGGCCGCGTCCCGGTCGTAGGGGCGCGGGTTCACGACGTTGACGACCTGGATCAGGTCGCCGTTCTGGACGAATCCGGTGACGGCCACCGCCTGGCGCCGGGAGTTGACGACCAGCCGGGCGTCGTCGGAGCCCGGGACCCTCGGCCGGGAGACGGTGCCGTCGAGGTGGCCCATCGTGGCCCAGGCCGCGTCGAGCCCGCCCGCGAACAGCTGGTAGGTCACGGTGATGGCCGCATCGCCCTTGAGGACCGGGATGAACGCACAACGAGTTGCGTCGGGGGTTCCGGTCCTCTTGCGCACCTCGACCCCCAACGCCCTCCCGACCCGGGCGGCCTCGAGTCCGTCGCAGGGGTTCCACACGTCGACGGCCACCGTGGGCGTGGGCGTGTGCACGGGCGGCGTGTCGCCGGACGAGCAGCCGGAGGCGAGCACCAGCCCCGCCGTGAGCACGGCGGTCAGCGGGAGACGGCTCAAGAACCCTGCCCCGCGACCTGGGGCGATCCGTGGGGAACCGGTTCCGAGGAGCCGGGCAGCCGGAGGGTCAGTCGGGCTCCGCCCGACGGGGAGACGCCGGCCTCGACGGTGCCGGAGTGACGCTCGGCCACCTGGCGGACGATCGAGAGCCCGAGGCCCGAGCCGGGCATCGAACGCGAGTCGTCGGAGCGGTAGAACCGGTCGAACACGTGCGGGATGTCGGCGGCCGCGATGCCGGAGCCCTGGTCGTCCACGGTCAGCACGCCGCCGGCCAGGCGCACGGTCACCACGCCCCCGGGCTTGCTCCACTTCGCGGCGTTGTCGAGGAGGTTCGTCAGGGCCCGCTCCAGCCCACCCGCCTCCCCGACGACCCACCACGGCTCCGCCTCGACCTCGAACCTCAGGCCGGGCGCGCGACGGCGTACCCGTGCGACGGCCTGGTCGAGCACCTCCGGCAGCTCGACCGGCTCCACCACGTGGGCGAGTGGTTCGTCGCGTGCGAGCTCGACGAGGTCGCCGATCAGGTTCGTCAGCTCCTCGATCTGGGCCCGGACGTCCTCGAGGAGCTCGGCACGCGCCATCGGCGGCAGGCCGCCGCCGGCCACGGCGTCCACCTGCGCGAGCAGGTCCAGGTTGGTGCGCAGCGCCGTCAGGGGGGTGCGGAGCTCGTGCCCGGCATCGGCCACCAGCTGGCGCTGCCGGTCCCGCGAGGCGCCGAGCGCGGTGAGCATCTCGTTGAACGCGGTGGTCAGTCGCGCGATCTCGTCGTCGCCCTCGACCGGCATCGGCCGCAGGTCCTCGGTGCGGGCGATCTCCTCCACCGCGACCGTCAGGCGTCGTACCGGCCGCAGCCCGTTCCGGGCGACGGCCCAGCCGGCCAGGGCGGCGGCGATCACGCCGGCCAGGCCGAAGACCAGCATCACGAAGCCGAGCCTGCCGAGCACCTGGTCCTGGTCCTCGAGCGACTGGGCGAGGACCACCGCCTTGCCGTCGCCGTACGGCACCGCGACCATGCGGTAGTCGCGGCCGTTCGCCCTGACGGTGCGGATGCTCGAGCTCGCCTTCCCGGCCGCGACCGCGGTCTCGGGGGCGCCGATCTGGGGTGAGTCTGCGAGCTGCTCGGGCAGCTTGAAGATCGTGCCGTCGGCCGAGACCAGCGCGATCCGGACGTCGGTCGCGACCAGGGCCCAGGCGGGGACCTCGGCGCCGGTCTGGGTGTTGAAGACGTTGGGGGCCTCGGCCGTCTGCCGGGCGCGGTCCAGCAGGGATTCGTCGAGGCTGGACTGCAGCTGCATCCGCACGGTGACGTAGGCGCCCAGGGCGACGAAGGCCACCGCGAGGCCCACGGCCATGGTGGTGAGGAGCGTGACCCGGCTCGCGAGCGATCGTCGGTAGTGCCAGCGCCCGCCCTCGGCCATGGTCCAGGGGCTGTAGCACCCGGTCATGGCGCGGGGATCACGATTCCTTCAGCACGTAACCCACGCCGCGGACCGTGTGGATCAGCCGGGGCTCATCCGTGGCCTCGGTCTTGCGGCGCAGGTAGCCGACGTAGACCTCGAGCGAGTTGGCGGTCGTGGGGAAGTCGTAGCCCCACACCTCCTCGAGGATGAAGGAGCGCTCCAGCACCCGCCGCGGGCGTCGCAGGAACATCTCGAGCAGCGTGAACTCGGTGCGGGTCAGCTCCATCGTCCGGTCGCCGCGCCGCACCTCCCGGGTGGCGATGTCCATCGAGAGGTCGGCGAACGTGAGCGTCTCGTCGGGCATGTCCTCCCGCGGGACGACCCGGCGGAGCAGGGCTCGCAGCCGCGCGAGCAGCTCCTGCAGGGCGAACGGCTTGGTGAGGTAGTCGTCGGCGCCCGCGTCGAGGCCGTCGACCCGGTCGCCCACGGCGTCGCGGGCGGTCAGCACCAGGATGGGCAGGTCGTGCCCGGCGGTGCGCAGCGCACGGGTCGTCTCGATCCCGTCGAGCCGCGGCATCATCACGTCCATGACGACGACGTCGGGCACCAGGCCGCCGATCCCGGCGAGCGCCTCGGCCCCGTCCGAGGCCAGCGACACGTCGTAGCCGTTGAACTCCAGCGATCTCCGCAGGGACTCGCGCACGGCCTTGTCGTCGTCGACGACGAGGACGCGTGGCTTGGGGGCGGTGGTGCTCACGCTCCTACTCTGCCAGCAGAGCCTGAGCCATGACTGAGAGCCGCTCCCTACAGGTAGCGCCGCGCCGCACCCGCGGCCCGGGCACCGTAGCCCCCGCCGAACAGGCAGGCGTGGACGAGCAGCGGGAAGACCTGGTGCAGGGCGACGCGCTCCTCCCAGCCTTCGGTGAGCGGTGCCGCCTCGGCGTACGCGTCCAGGGCCCGCGGCAGGTGGGGCAGCCCGAACAGCGTGAGCATGGCGAGGTCGAGCTCGCGATGCCCGCCGTACGCCGCCGGGTCGACCACCCAGACCTGCCCCTCGAGGCCCCACAGGACGTTGCCGTTCCAGAGGTCGCCGTGCAGGCGGGACGGCGGCTCCTCGGGCAGCAGCGCGGTCAGTCGACCGACGAGCGACTCGAGGGCCGAAGCCTCGTCCTCGGTGACGTGGCCGCGGTCGCGGGCCAGCTTGAGGTAGGGGAGCACGCGACGTACGGCGTAGAACTCCGCCCAGGTGTCGCAGGGTTTGTTGGGGAGCGGGAGCCGGCCGATGAAGCCGTCGTGGTCGAGCCCGTAGGACGCGGCGCCGGCCGCATGCGTCGACGCGAGCGCGCGCCCGAACCCGGCCGCGGCGTCGGGGTTGTTCTTGCCGGGCTCCACCCAGCGGACGATCAGGCACTCGTGGTCGGCGGCCAGGACGTCGGGGACCCGCACGCCACCCGCCTCGGCGAGCCAGCGCAGCCCGGCCGCCTCGGTCTCGAAGAAGTGCTCGGGAGCGTGCGGCAGGGTCTTCATCAGCACGGTGCCGCCGTCGCTGAGGCGCAGCTTGGTGGCGGTGCAGATGTCGCCGCCGGCGATGGGAGCCGTGGCCACGACGGCGGAGCCGAGGAGCTCCTCGGCCCGTCGGGCGACCAGGGGCTGGCGCGTCATGAGGGCGTCACGACGTGGTCCACCCCGATGTGGACTCACGGTGCAGTGCGGCGACGATGGCCGCCGCCGTGCGCTCGACCATGGCGAGCACCTCCTCGAAACCGGCGTCCCCACCGTAGTACGGATCGGGCACGTCGCCACCCGGTTCGACGGGGTCCAGGTCGCGGAAGAGGCGCACCCGTCCGTCGCCGGTGCGGCCGCCGATGTCGGCGAGGTTCTGGGCGTCCATCGCCAGCACCAGGTCGTGGTCGTCGAGCCAGGTCCGTGCGAACTGTCGCGCCCGGTGCCTGGACGCGTCGTACCCGGCAGCGATCAGGGTGGCCGCGGCCCGGTCGTCCATCGGGCCGTCGACGTGCCAGTCCCCGGTGCCGCAGCTGTCGACGCCTACCCGCCCGGACAGGCCCGCCTCGTCGATCCGGGCGGAGAGGACCACGTCGGCCATCGGCGAGCGACAGATGTTGCCGAGGCAGACCAGCGCGATCCGGTAGCTGCCCGGCGTACGGGCCGTGGGCAGCTCGATCATCGCTCGCGGGCGTCGGGACCGATCAGCCCGTCCACGACCCACGTCACGACGGTGATGACGATGGCGCCGCCGACCGCGGGCCAGAACCCGGAGACCCGGAACCCGATGCCGAGCTGCTCGGCCAGCCAGCCGGTGAGCATCAGCATCGCGGCGTTGATCACCAGCAGGAACAGCCCGAGCGTCAGGATGATGAACGGGATCGACAGCAGGGTCAGCACCGGTTTCACGAACGACGAGACGATCCCGAGGATCAGCGCGACGACCAGCAGCGGGATGAGCTTGTGCCTGATCTCGGCCAGCCCCGAGGTCGGCCCGGTGAAGCGGATCCCGTCGATCAGCCACGCCGCGACGGCGAGGGCGATCGCGGTGGTGATCAGCCAGGACAGGAAGCGCACGCGCCCAGTCTGTCAGTCGCGCCGCGGAGCGGAGTCCCGGGTGACCGTGCCGAACGCCTCGAGGATGTCGACCTCCGCCCGGGCCAGGTGCTGCTCGATGTCGGCGGCGGCGGCCTCGACGTCGCCGCGCTCGAGCAGCCGGACCAGGTGGGTGTGTGACCCCGCCTGGTCGTGGGCGTTGCGCCGGACGCGGTCGATCTGCGCGAGAGCGAGCTTGAGCTCGGCGCTCAGCGACTCCGCCATCGCCACCAGTCGCGGGGATCCCGTCAGGCCGACCAGTGACCGGTGGACGGCCAGGTGGCGCTCGTTGAGCTCCTGGTACGACGCTCCCGCGTTGACCGCACTGGTGTAGGCGACCAGGGCGCGGCGCACCGCCTCGCGGTCCTCCTCGAGCGCCTCGTGCCAGCGCCAGACCCCCGCGATCTCGAGGACGGCGCGGGCTCGGCAGACGTCGCGAACGGACTCCGGGTCGGGCTGGGCGACCGACACGCCCTTGTTGGGCGCACGGGTCGCGAGTCCCTCGGCGACCAGGAGCGCGAGCGCCTCGCGGACCGTCGGCCGGGAGACGCCCAACGACGCGGCGAGGGCGATCTCGCGCAGCGGGGTGCCGGACTCGAGCTCACCGTCGAAGACGGCCCGGCGCAGCTCGTCCGCCACCCGGTCCACGGTGGAGGAGAGCTCCAGGTGCAGGGAGCCGAACTGCTCGGGCATGCCCCCAGTGTGGTGCAGGACGCCGGCGGCCGCTCGGCGCCCGCCGTCGACTTGCGCCGGGGGCCTCCCAGCCCGCACACTTGGGACGTTGTCAGATTGTCCGACAATCTGAGTGAGTCCGGCCGAGGGAGGCGAAGAAGTGCAGCAGTTGGAGTGGGGTCGTCGCTACGTGATGGTCCGCCCGGACCATTTCCGGATCGACTACGCCATCAACCCGTTCATGGATCTCGCCGACCAGCCCGACCCGGTCCTCGCCCTCGAGCAGTGGCAGCACCTGGTCGCCACGATCGAGCGCCTCGGCGGCACCGTCGACGTCCTGCCGCAGCGCACCGACGCGCCCGACATGGTGTACGCGATGAACCTCGGCCTCGGCCTGGTCCGCCCCGGCGGCGACCAGCACGTCGTGGTCTCGCACATGCGCTACCCGCAGCGTCGGATGGAGACCGACACGGCTCAGCCGTGGTTCGCCGGCCTCGGGTTCACCACCTCGTACGTCGGCCGGGAGGGCGTCGGCGCCCACCTCGAGGCCGGCGACGCGTTCGCCTTCGGTGACGCGCTGGTGGTCGGCTACGGCCCGCGCACCGAGAAGCTGGCCCTGAAGCACCTGGCCACCGAGCTGGGGATCCGGGTCCGCGGCCTCCGGATCACGCACCCCGGCATGTACCACCTCGACCTGGCGTTCTGCCCCCTCGACTCGCGTCGGGCCCTGGTCTGCCCGTCCGCCCTGGACGGCGCGTCTGCTGCCGCCCTGCTCGAGCTCGTGCCCGAGCCGCTGGTGCTGACCGAGGAGGAGGCGCTGACGACGTTCTGCGCCAACTCGATCGTCATCGGTCGCACGGTCGTGATGCCGGCCTGCCCAGACCGCGTGCGCGGACAGCTGGAGGAATGGGGCTTCGCGGTCGAGGTCGTCGACGTCTCGGAGTTCCACAAGGGCGGCGGCTCGATCCGCTGCCTGACGAACCCCGTCGACGTCGCCATCGGCCGCGACCTGCCGTCGGTGCCCGGCGGCGAGGTGATCCTGCCGCCGCTGGCGTGAGCTTCGGGCGTCCGCCCCTCTGTAGCCTCGGCACGTGTTTCCGGTAGGCGGCGTGGGCGTGATGCTGCTCGGCACCGCGGTGTCCGGGCTCCTGTGCGCGCTGCTCGCGATGGCCCTGCGCCGCAGGTTCGGACTGGTGTTCGCGCTCGCGTTCGCCGGTCTGCTCTGGTCGGTCGCGGTGATCGGGTGCATCACGCTCATCCCGGCGAACGGCGCGCCGGGCATCGTGCCCGCCGAGGGGCGGCTGCCGGGGTGCTCGTGGGACATCGGGGGGCCGGCGCCGAACGGCTTCTGGATCTTCTCCGGTGGCCAGCGGTTGCTCAACACGGTGGTGTTCGTGCCCTCGGGCGTGTTCCTGGTGCTGGCCGCCGCGCGGTGGCGGGCCGCGTGGAAGCTGGTGCCGGTCGGCCTGCTCCTGCTGGCGGCGTACTCCGCCGGGATCGAGAAGACCCAGCTCGAGCTGGCCCGGATCGACCGCGCGTGCGACGTCACCGACTTCATCGACAACGTCACCGGCGCGGCGCTCGGCGTCGGCCTCGGGATCGTGCTGGCGCTGGTGTTCCGGCCCTGGCGGGACCGGACGGTGGGCCCTCTAAGGTGACGAGCATGGCGACCCCGCAGCCCCGCGCGAACGTGTCCGCGATCCCGGCGTACGTGCCGGGGAAGCCGGCGACCGTCCGGCCCGGAGTGACGTCGTACAAGCTCTCCTCGAACGAGAACCCCTACCCGCCGCTGCCGGGCGTCATCGCGGCCGCGCACGAGGCCGTGGACCGGATGAACCGCTATCCCGACATGGGGAGCTCGGCGCTCTACGCCGCGCTGGCGGAGCGGTTCGGCATCCCGGAGGAGCACCTGTCCGTGGCGACCGGTTCCGTCGGGCTGATCTACCAGTTGGTGCAGGCGTTCTGCGACCCCGGTGACGAGGTCGTCTGCGCGTGGCGCTCGTTCGAGGCCTACCCGATCGCGATCACCGCGGCCGCGGCCACGAGTGTCCAGGTGCCGGTGCTGCGCGACGGGCGCCACGACCTGGACGCGATGGCGGCCGCCATCACCGACCGCACCAAGGTCGTGCTGGTGTGCACGCCCAACAACCCCACCGGGCCGGCGGTCACCCAGACCGAGCTCGACGCGTTCCTGGCGAAGGTGCCTTCGCACGTGCTGGTGGTCGTGGACGAGGCGTACGTCGAGTTCGTGAGGATGGACGACGCGGTGGACGGCGTCGCGACGTACCGCGCCCACGCGAACGTGGTGCTGACCCGGACGTTCTCCAAGGCCTACGGGCTGGCCGGCTTCCGGGTCGGGTACGCCGTCGGGCCGGCGCCGATCGCCGCGGCCCTGCGCGCGGTGTCGCTGCCGTTCGGCGTCTCCGCCGTGGCCCAGGCCGCCGCGATCGCGTCATTGGAGCGGGAGCCCGAGCTGCTCGAGCGGGTCGAAGCGCTGGTGCTCGAGCGGGCCCGGGTCGTTGCGGGCGTCCGGGCTTCCGGCTGGGACCTGCCCGAGGCCCAGGGCAACTTCGTCTGGTTCGAGCTGGGCCCGCGCACCGCAGACTTCGCGGCCGCCGCCGACGACGCCGGCATCGTGGTGCGGCCGTTCGCCGGCGAGGGGGCCCGGGTGTCGATCGGGGAGGTCGAGGCCAACGACCGGCTGATCCGGCTTGCGGAGGCGTTTCGGGGGCGGGCAGTTTCACTGGTTAACCAGTGAAACTGGCTCTGGGCACGGCGAATACTCCGTGCTCAGTGCGGGTTTCCCGCGTCCAGTCGGCGTCTGGGCCCTGATCTGGAGTGTGCGCCAAGCGCTAGCGTCGTCGGATGCGCACTTTGAAGCTAGGCAGCCAGGGGCTTACCGTGTCCGCCCAGGGCCTCGGCTGCATGGGGATGAGCCAGTCCTACGGGACGGCCGACGACAGCGTCTCGATCGCCACGCTCGACCGGGCCTTGGAGCTCGGCGTGACGTTCCTCGACACCGCCGACGTCTACGGCACCACCGGGATCTACGGTTTCGGCGCCAACGAGAAGCTGCTCGGCTACGCCCTCGACGGCCGTCGTGACGACGTCACCCTCGCCACGAAGTGCGGCCTCCACGACATCGCCGCCGGCGGTTCGACGTCGTTGCAGCTGGGCGCGTCCCCGGTGTACGTCGCGCAGGCCTGCGACGACTCGCTACGGCGGCTGCGGACCGACCGGATCGACCTCTACTACCTGCACCGCGTCGACCCCGAGACGCCGATCGAGGAGACGGTCGGGGCGATGGCCGGGTTGGTGGCGGCCGGCAAGGTCCGCTACCTCGGCCTCTCCGAGGTGACTGCCGACGAGCTCGAGCGAGCAAACGCCGTACACCCGATCACCGCCGTCCAGAGCGAGTACTCCCTGTGGACGCGCGGCATCGAGGACGAGGTGCTGCCGACGGCCCGGCGACTCGGCATCGGGATCGTGCCGTTCTCGCCCCTGGGCCGAGGCTTCCTGGCCGGCGCCGTGTCGACGGGCACCGAGTTCGGCCGCGCCGACTTCCGCAAGGCGCTGCCGCGCTTCAGCGACGAGAACCTCGCCGTCAACCAGGCGATCGTCGACGTCGTGCGTGAGGTCGCCGCCGGCCGCGGGGTCGAGCCCGGCCAGGTCGCGCTGGCGTGGGTGCATTCCCGAGGCGACGACGTGGTCCCGATCCCGGGCACCAAGCGGCCGACGTACCTCGAGCAGAACGCCGCCGCCGCGGACCTCGCCCTCACCGACGACGACCTGGCACGCCTCGACGGGCTCGCGGACCAGGTCGCCGGCAGCCGCTACTGACCGACGACGGGTCGTGTGCCCGGGAACGCCCTATGCGGCGTGCTCAGGCACACGACCCGATGTCGGCTCGGGACGCCGGTCCATCTCGCGCCAGCGCGGGTCGACCGCGGGGACCATCGTCACGACGAAGTACGCCGCACCGCACACCAGCAGCGACGGCGCCAGTCCGAAGCCGGAGATCAGCAGCCCGCCGAGCAACCCGCCGAACGGCATCAGGGCGAAGCACATGGCGGTCGTCAACGAGGTCACCCGGCCCATCAGGTGCTCCGGGATCCGCTCGTAGATGACCGCCCCGAGCACCGGGTTGATGAAGCCGGAGGCGAAGCCGCTCGCCACGGCGACGGCCAGCACCGCCCACAGCGGGCTGTCAATGGCCATGATCACGAACCGCGGGGCACCACAGATGAGGAACGCCAGCAGATAGGTCCTGTAGCGCGGCAGCCGCGCCGCCCACGTCGCTGCGCACATCGCGCCGAGCGCCGACGCGCCACCGAACACCGCGAAGAGCAGGCCGATCGCCCCCGCGCCGCCTCCGGAGTCCTGGGCCCACACCGGCACCTGGACGGTGGCCCAGGCGATGTCCAGCAGGTTGGTGAGGGCGACCATCACCGCGATCGCGAAGATCACGCGGTCACCGCGCAGGTAGTCCCAGCCCTCGCGGAGCTGGAGGAGGTACGACGATCGGTCGCCGCCCTGCGCGGTTGCGGGGGTCTCGACGAGCTCGACCACCACCGGGGTCTCGACGAGCTCGACCACCGGAGGGGTCTCGACGGCATCGAGGGTCGAACCTGTCGGGACCTGCTCGGTGACCAGGGACGTGGTCGCCCAGGCGAGCACCAGGGCAGAGACACCGAAGCTGGCGGCGTCCACGACGAGGGCGTTGGTGGGGCCGATCAGTGCGACCAGCCCGCCGGCGAACGCGGCGCCCAGCATGCCGGCGGTGCGCTCGACCGTGGAGTGCAGGCCGGTGACTCGCTCGAGGGGAACGTCGGCCTGGGCCGCCAGCGTGGGCACCAGCGCCTGTTTGGCGCCGTCGCCCGGGCCGCGCAGTGCGCCGGCCAACGCCACGAACACGAGGAAGAGCGAGAAGGGCAGCAGGTCCAGGGCATACAGCAGCGGGATCGCGCCCACGACGAGCACGCTCGCGACGTCGCAGGAGATGCTCACCCGGCGCGCGCCGACCCGGTCGATGA
>JAOPXC010000017.1 GCA_025965335.1 Nocardioides sp.
CGGATGCCTTGCTAGCAGTCGGTGGATCCACGGACGCGGCGGCTGCGCATGTGGTGAAAGGTACCGACGTGGGCGACGCCCACTCCGTCGCCATCCTCATCCGGGCATCGGACGAGGCGGCATCCACGGCGCCCGACAACGCGGCGGATCTGCGGCTGCAGGCCGTGGATCTGATACCGCATACCGACGCCGACCGACCGCAACGCGTGGCGGAGACGATCGGCCTGCTGCACCGGGCGGGCCGCAGCGACGAGGGATGGCCGCTCGCCGAGACAGCCCTGCAAACCGGGCTGCCCAACGAGGTCCAGGCGCAGATGCACTTTGAAGCGGCCGAGGCCCTCGCAGTCGGCGGTCACTCCGCGGCCGCGCTGGCACACACGCGGACCGCACTCGAGCTCGACGGTGTCGAGGACTCGACGCGAGGTTTGCTTCTCGCCGCCGAGGCCAGCGCCCAGCTGGCGGCGGGCGAACCTCGCGCGGCGTTGCGAGCGGGTGAGAAAGCAGTCTCCCTGGGCAGGCGCCTGGGAAAGGATGCCTGCGTCGACCGGGCGCTGGTCACGATGGGGGCTGCCGAGGGAATGCGTGGCCGACTGTCGAGGTCCCTGCGCCTACTCGAACAAGCCGCCGAGCTCGTGTCCTCCGACTCTTCGGAATCGCGGCACATCGAACAGCAATGGACGCGAGGCTGCACACTGATCGCCCTTGATCGTTTCGACGAGGCGTCCGCCGCGTTCGCGGGCGCGCAGCAGTGGGCCAACCGGTATAGCAGCCAAGGTACGGCCGTCTTCGGGTGTCTCTGCCGCTCTCAACTGCAGCTGTACAAGGGCGCGCTCGACGACGCACTGGCTGAGGCTGAGTCTGGCCTGGTCAGGGCCGGAGAGCTGGAGTCGTGGACCCACGTGCCTGAGTTGTTGGCCGTACTCGCGGAGGTATGTGCGTACCGAGAGCAGCCCGAGCTGGCGAAGCGGCACGTAGTGCGCGGCATTGGCCTTGTGGGGCCACGGACCCGCTTCACGACCCAGCCGCTGGCGTGGGCGTCGGCCGTCATCGACGAAGCCGCCACCAATGACTGCTCCGACTCCTCGGCGGTGCTCGCACCCCTTGCTGCAGCCCTGGAGCGGTGGCCGGACCACAGCCTCGCTCTGGCGTTCAACCCCGTGATAGCCCCGCGACTGGTGACTCTTGCCCTAAAGGTGAAAGACGAGAAGCTGGCGTCCGCGGCCGCGGAGGCAGCGGAATCCCTGAGCCGGGGCAACCCTGGAGTCGCCTCGCTGGCCGCCGCTGGGATGCAGGCCAGGGGGGTGCTCGAGAATGACGCCGAATGCCTCGTCGCTGCTGTGCGGGAGTTCCAGGCCAGCCCGCGCCCGCTCGCCCGAGCTCGAGCCTGCGTGGACGCCGCACGCGTCCTTTCGCAGCAGCACCGGAGTGCTCAGGCCGCGGAACACCTCCAGACGGCCCTCGCGGAGTACGAGAGCGTGGGTGCGGCCTCGCCGGCACGGCGCGTCCGCGAGCGGCTCTCGGGCCAGGCCGCGCGAGGCAAGGACCGAAAGGCGGCACACCGGCCCGCATTCGGCTGGGGGAGCCTGACTGAGGCCGAGCTGCGCGTCGCACGACTGGTCGCACGCGCACTCACCAACCGTGTGATAGCCGACGAGCTGGAGCTATCTCCACACACAGTGGAATCACACCTCCGGCACGCCTTTCGAAAGCTGGACATCGGGTCCCGCATCGAGCTGACCCGCGTCGTACTGAGGCAAGAAGCGGCGCTCGAAAATGACCGGCGCCTCGACGGCCATCCGTGAGGCATCACCGCTGCGAATCGGCGCTGCTTGGCGTCCCCGCCTCACGTCACGAAGACGGCGCAATCCCGTGATGCGAGCACCATGGGATGGACGCCGGGTCGCTGAGACAGCGGAAACGCCCTTGGGCGCGCTCACGAGGTGTGCCGCCGGGCCACGGAGCGAACAGATTGACGCATCAGGGGTACGGCTCGCCGCCCACGCGTTCGCGGGATGTGCCCGCCAGAGGAAGTTGCCAACCTGGGTGAGTGAGAGTCGGCCTGATTGCGCCACCGTGGCTGCCGGTCCCGCCGCCGATGTACGGCGGAACCGAATCCGTGATCGACGCGCTCGCGCGGGGCCTGACCGAGGCCGGACACGAGGTGCTGCTCGTCGCCACGGGTGACAGCACCTGTCCCGTGCCAAGAAGCTGGGTGATCGAGCACGCTGAACAAGGGAAGCTGGGCCTGATCGCGCCGGCACTGCGCCACGCGTGCCACGCCTACCAGGCCGTCCGGGGATGCGATGTCGTCCACGACCACACGGACATCGGCCCACTGCTCGCCCGGTCGTCCGCCGTCCCTGTCCTCACGACCAACCACGGCCCCTTCACCAGCGATGTCGGGCAGATGCTGCGCTCTGTTGGCGACCACGTTGGTGTCATCGCAATATCCCACCACCAAGCCTCGACGGCGGGGGGCATCCCGATCGCGGCGGTGATTCATCACGGTCTGGCACTCGACACCTTCCCGTTCGGGGAGGGGGACGGCGGGTACTTCGCATTCCTTGGCCGGATGACTCCGGAGAAGGGCGCGAAACGAGCGGTGCTGGCGGCCCGCGCCTTCGGGGCACGGCTGCTGATCGCCGCCAAGATGCGCGAACACAGCGAACGGGTCTACTTCCGTGAGCAGGTGGAACCATTGCTGAACAGCAGGATCCGCTACATCGGCGAGATCGATGGGCGATCGAAACGTGGGTTCCTCGGCGGAGCGACGGCGTTGCTGAACCCCATTCGCTGGCCCGAGCCGTTCGGGTTGGTGATGATCGAGTCGTTGGCGTGCGGAACCCCCGTCCTAACGTTCGGAGAGGGGGCCGCACCAGAGATCGTCGAGAACGCGGTGACCGGCTACGTCTGTACGGACGACGACGACATGGTCGACACGATGCGGACAGTCGGCAAGCTGAGTCGCAGACGGTGTCGTAAGGCGGCCGAGGATCGCTTCTCTATGGATCGAGTGGTGACCGAGCATCTCGAAATCTATCGCCGCTTCATCGGCTAGTGGCGCCATCGCAGACGCGTGTATTGAGCACACAATGAGGCCGCCGACCAAAGCCGCTAGAACAAGATCAGGGCTTGGGCGGCCGGGGTTGCCGAGCGGGGACGTACGGTCGTCCGAGAGGAGGCGGGGTGACCAGCAGCTGGAACTACGTGCCGCGGGTCAGCGGTGACATCGTCACCGCACTCTCCGGCTCGTGCTTCTGCGTCTCCGGACCGACCGGCGAGATTGACGCCGGTGCCCCACAGGGGCTGTTCGTCCACGACACCCGGATCGTTTCCACGTGGCGTTTGTGGGCGGACTACGAGCCCATCGACCTGCTCCGGTCAATGACACCCGAGCCCTACCACGCGGTCTTCTTCGGGCGGACCCGTTCCGGAACGGCGGACGCGCCGAGCTCGGTCGTGGTGCGCATCGATCGCTACGTCGGGACCGGGATGCGTGAAGACATCACGGTGCGGAATGTGCACCGCCACCCGGTTCGCTGCACGATCGATCTCGGAATCGGTGCCGACCTGGCCGATCTCTTCGAGGTGAAGGAAGGGCGTGGCCATATCCGTGCGGAGGTCCCCCTCACCGTGCTGGAGCACGCTGTCGCCGCGGAGCGGCGACAGGGAGACCACCGTCGGGGTGTCCAGGTGAGGGCACGAGACGCCGTGGCCCATGAGCGAGGGCTGCGTTTCGACGTGGAAGTCCCTGGCCGCGGTGAGTGGCGCACGACCGTCGAAGTCCATGCCACGATCGACGGTGACGAGCTACCGAGCAGCTTCCCCCCCGAAACACCAGTGGATCAGGCACTCCCCGCGCGGCGGATGTCGACCTGGCGGCGCAGCAGCCCGCGAGTCCTGACCCAGGACCTGTGGCTCCAACGCATCCTGTGGCGAAGCATGCTCGACCTCGGGGCGCTGCGCATCTTTGACCCTGGACCTCCAGACACCTCAGCCGTGGCGGCGGGGGCGCCCTGGTTCATGGCCCTGTTCGGTCGCGACTCTTTGATCTCTTCCTACTTCGCGCTACCACTCGATCCGAGCCTGGCGCTGGGCACAGCTCAGACGCTAGCCCGGATGCAGGGCAGCAAGGTCGATCGGTTGACCGAGGAGCAGCCAGGCCGGATCCTGCACGAGGTTCGGCTCGGAGCGACCGAAGAGCTGATGCTGGGGGGCGGCCGAATCTACTACGGCACGGCAGATGCGACCCCACTGTTCGTCGTGCTCGTCGGTGAGCTACGGAGATGGGGACTCCACCCGTCCGAGGTAGCCGCCCTATGGCCACACATGGACCGTGCGCTGGCGTGGATCGAGGACTACGGCGACCTCGACGGCGACGGGTTCGTGGAGTACCAGCGGACGTCCGAGCGCGGTCTGGTCAACCAGGGGTGGAAGGACTCAGCGGACGGCATCACGTTCGCCGACGGTCGCGTGGCGAAGCCTCCGATCGCGCTGTGCGAGGTACAGGCCTACGTGTACGCGGCCTACCTCACCCGGGCGCACCTCGCTCGGGAGTCCGGCGAGGAGTCGGAGGCCCGGCACTGGGCCGACAAGAGCGACCGGCTCAAGCGACGGTTCAACCAGCAGTTCTGGCTGCCGGACCGCGGTTGGTACGCACTCGGCCTGGACGCCGACAAGCGGCCTATCGACTCTCTGGCATCGAACCAGGGCCACGCACTGTGGGCGGGCATCGTGGACACGGACAAGGCGCCAGGCGTGGCTCGGGCGCTGATGTCCACCGACATGTTCACCGGGTGGGGAGTGCGGACGCTGGGCGAATCCATGGGGGCCTACAACCCTATGAGCTACCACAACGGCTCGGTATGGCCGCACGACAGCGCCTTCGCCGCCGCGGGCTTGATGCGGTACGGGTTCGTGACCGAAGCCCAACGGATCGCGCAGGCTCTCCTCGATGGGGCCATGTCGTTCGACGGGCGGCTGCCCGAACTGATGTGCGGCTTCAGTCGGTCGGAACTGTCCGTGCCGATCCCGTACCCGACATCCTGCTCTCCTCAGGCATGGGCCTCCGCAGCGCCCATCCACCTGCTGCGCACGCTCCTGCGGTTCGAACCGTGGATGCAGCAGCGCAAGGTGTGGATGGCTCCGGCGCTTCCGACGGAGCTCGGAACCATCCACGTCGAGGATCTCCGGCTCGACTCCACCAAGGTGCACATCACGGCCACCGCTGAACGAGGCGAGATCACCGGGCTGCCGGACGACATCCAGGTGGTCCGCGAGGCGCGATCCCCGCTCACATCATGGTTCTCCACACGATGAGTCGGCCGCCGGTTCGCGACGACAGGAGTTCGACCCGGGGCTACCCGGTCGCGTGATGTGTCGCCTCGACCACTCGCTGACGGTGAGGCTGTGGATCGAAGGTGCACCGGTTCAGATACGGACTGAAAACCGCGTGCTCCTGGCCGCTCTCTCCGGCATCGTGCTGCTCGCCGGTCGATGGATCGGAGGTTCAGCGGATCGACGTCAGAGGGGAACACGGCTCTAGCCTGTCCCTCGCCGGATGGCTGGCGAGCAGACTGCGATCGGCGGCTGGCCACGTGCGCCTGGCTGACGCCCCGACCGCAGGCGGACGGTGCAAATGCCAACGAATTCCACTGCCACTCGCATCAACCAAGCGCTCCTCCGACCTGCCCCTGACGTGGTCTGGCAGGAGACGTTGGCTGCGGTGGCCGAACTCTCCAACACGTGACCCGAGCATCACTGCGGTCATCAGCTGGCTGGCTCGTCCGACCGCCAGACGGCACATGTTCGTCAACCTCCCAGGACGGACGACTGCGCGAATCCGGGATGTTTGGATACGCCTCAGTTGTCAGTCTTTTGCGTGCGGGCTTGGCCCACCACCCAGACCCGCGCTGGCCAGGGAGCCGACAACGGAGTTGAGCCAAGGAGTTGAGCATGGTGCTACCCGCAAGACGTTCCAGAACTGATGTCGCCCACTGGGACCCGGCGAACGAGTTCGACCGGCTGACGCAGCAACTATCTCAACTGCTCGACGAGCAGTGGCCGGAACTGCCGCGGGCCCTCCAGGAGGGCTTCACGCCGCTGGCCGACGTGGAGGAAACCGACGACGCCTACCGAGTGGAAGTCGAACTACCAGGCGTCAAGCAGAAGGACATCAAGATCGACGTCGGCGGCCGCCGGCTCACGATCAGCGGAGAGCGCCCAGAACAACAGCGGAAGGGTTGGCTGCGCCGTCAGACGCGCTCGTGGGGACGATTCAACTATGAGGTCGTTCTGCCCGACGAGGTGGACGAGGATGGCGTTGAAGCGACGCTCCAAGATGGGGTCCTTCACGTGCTCGTGCCCAAGCGTTCCGGCGGTGAACGCCGCCGGGTGGAGGTGAGGTAGGCAGAACTGAAGCCGGGATTCGGCATCTGTGGCTTCGGCTCGCGGGAACCGCGCCGGGCTCCGCCGGCACCTTCGTCACTCGTCTCAGAGGAGAGTATCGGGAATATGCAAGCAGCTGTTGGCGACCACATCCATGTCAACGCGCGAACGGTCGGTGGCCCCGTTCGCGACGGCACCGTCATCGAGGTTCGAGGCGACGGTGGCTCACCGCCGTATCTGATCCGCTGGACCGACAACCAAAGCCCGACCCTTGTTTACCCAGGACCGGACGCACAGGTCAGGCATCCCCCCACAATGCCGCGGGGACCGTGGGTTCGTTGACTCGGCACTTGCACGCACCGCGGTCGTGCAACAAACGAGTTGCGATGGGCCAAGTCACGTCACGGACCCGGCAGTTCACCGAGAGACGGCTCGACGCCCCAACAGCCCTTTCGCGGGGAGGCGGGACCGAGGCCAGGACTGCCCGGTCGCGAGGTACTGGCAGCGAATAGTCGTATGGAACAACTGAAGGAGTCCAGGATGACCGAGTCGAACTTCAACCCTTCCCCCGTCGGCGCCTCGCCGATGGATGGGCACATGTTGCTCGAAAGCTTTCCAACCTACGTCGGGGCCCAGCGACTCGTCGACAAGATGTCGGACGGCGGCTTCCCGGTCGAACATGTCCGCATCGTCGGCGAGAACCTGCGGACGGTCGAACACGTCACGGGCCGAATGACGCTGGTGAAGGCCACGCTCGCCGGGGCGGCAGCTGGTGCGTGGTTCGGCCTCTTCATCGGTCTGCTCTTCGGCCTGTTCACCACAGGAGAGTCCTGGTTTTGGGTCGTGTTCATCAGCTTGCTTGTGGGCCTGGTCTCGGGCGCCGTCTTCGGTTTCGTCGGCCACTGGGCGACCCGCGGTCGCCGGGACTTCTCCAGCTTCGAAACCTTGCAGGCCGGACGCTACGACGTGTACGTCAAGGCGGAGTACGCCACCCAAGCAGCAACCTTCCTAGCCTAACCGCGGACGGGGATTCCGGCACCACAGCCCCACAGCGCGTCGAACGGGACTGCCCAGGGTTTGGTTGACGCCAGACCTGTGAGGCTTGTGCCCTGCCTGGAGGTTGTCGCTCTGCCAAGGCCATACCCCCGTGAGTTGCCCGATGACGTCATCGGAGTCGTCCGTAAGGGCGAGGCACGGCTCACGCGCTGTCGTCCGCGGATACGACACCGTAGCCGCGTTGACCTAGACCCTCGAGTATCTCCAAGGTGTGCGAAGCTCCGCGCGTCTCAAGCTGGATGTCCACCTCGACTTCGTCCAGACCAAGCGCGGGCCGGCCGCGGTCGTGGGCGAGGTCCAGGACGTTGGCTCCGCACCCCGCGACGACCCCGAGGAGGGTCGCGAGGCCGCCAGGGGTGTCTGGAATCCTCACTCGACAGCTGAGGTGGCGGCCGGCCGCCGACATCCCCTGGCGGATCACTTTCCCCAGGAGCACAGGGTCGACGTTGCCGCCCGAGAGCACCACGACGGCGGGCGTCTCGAAGGACTCCGGGCTGTCCATCAAGGCGGCCACGGCCGCCGCACCCGCGGGTTCGACGACGAGCTTGGCCCGCTCCAGGAGCATGAGAAGCGCACGCGAGAGCGACCGCTCCGACACGGTGACGATCTCGTCCACCAGGTTCTGCACGGCGCGAAACGGCAGTCGACCCGGGCATCCGACCGCGATCCCGTCGGCCATGGTCGACATGGACTTCAACGGGAGCGGACGGCCCGCAGCGAGCGAAGGGAGATAGGACGAGGCACCTTCTGCCTGGACGCCCACCACCTTCACCTCGGGGACCAAGGACTTCACGGCGAGGGCGATCCCGGCCACGAGCCCGCCGCCGCCGGTCGCCACCATGATCGTGCGTACGCCGGGGCACTGCTCGAGGATCTCCAGCCCACAGGTGCCCTGGCCGGCCAGAATGTCGAAGTGGTCGTACGGGTGGACGAGCACCGCCCCGGTCCGTGACGCGAACTCAGTGGCGGCAACCAGCGCCTCACCGAGGTCTCGACCATGGAAGCGGACGTCGGCGCCGTAGGCGCGGGTGGCCCGCACCTTGGGGATCTGGGCGCCTTCGGGCATGAAGACCGTGGCGTTGGCTCCCAGCAGTCTCGCCGAGAGCGCCACCCCCTGCGCGTGGTTCCCCGCGCTCGCCGCGACGACTCCGCGGGCGCGTTCGGCCGGGGTCAGGCGGGCGACGCGCACGTAGGCACCCCGAAACTTGAAGGAGCCTGTCCGCTGGAGGTTCTCGGCCTTGAGCAACACCTCACCCCCGGCCAGGCCCGACAGCCAGCGTGACTCCTCCATCGGGGTCCGGACGGACTCGGCACCCAGCAACTCCCGGGCCGCCCGTATGTCGGCCAGGGCGGGGAGACCATCGCCGCCCGGAGGCTCGGGACTCACCGCGTCCGGCTCGGAGCTCTGTCATCCGGTGTCGGGGCCTGGACCGCGTCACCCACGAGGGCCTGGTACTCCGCCAGAATGTCTCTCGCCCGTCCGAGCGTCGCGGCGCCGGCCGGGACGAGCGGGCCGCGAACCTCCAGCGGCCAACCGTCCACCGCGTGCAACATGGCCTTCAGCGCTCCGGGCGCCCCTTCCGGCGCCCCCGCCACGAAGGCCTCCCACGCGTTGGCGAAGCCGGCGAGGTCGCCGCCGGCGCCCTCCCCGGCCAGCTCGGCCTCCACGAAGGCTCGCGACGCACCGGGGCTGACGCTTGCCATCGAGGAGGTCACGACGCTGGCACCCGCCCGGACAAACGGCATGCCGACGGGCTCCGTCACCGCCCACCACTCGATGCGGGTACCCCAGGCGTTGACGCGCCGTTCGAACTCGGCGAGGGGATAGGCCTCCTCCTTGATCCCCAGGAACCCCGGAACCGCGACGAGCGCCTCGACGTGGCGGTCGGTCAGAGGATGCGTGGCGCTGCTGTAGACGATGGCGGGAAGCCCCGAGACATCGGCGACCTGGCGTACGTGCTCGGCAAGTCCGTCCGGAGTGGGGACCGCGTAGTAGTGAGGGTTCACCACGAGCACTGACACGCCGGCCTCTCCTGCGGCCGCCGCGAGGGCCATGGCCTCGCGGGTGGAGAAGCCGATCCCGGCCACCACCGGCGAGCCCTCCGCACCAGCCACTGCCGCGACCATGCAGTCCCGCGCCTCGTCCAGGTTCAGCGCGAAGAACTCACCCATCCCTCCGAGGACGGCGGGCCGGATGCCATGCCGCCCCACCCGCCGGGCGAGCGCGCACAAGCGTTCCTGGTCGACGCTGTCCGACGCGGTGAAAGGCGTCGGCAGGAATGCGACGATCGGGATGTCCGCGCTGTCCGCCTGATGGTTCGTCACGTGCTCCTCCATTTCGCGCGCCGTGCACGGCGCTGTCGACGGCCGGCTGACTAGCCGGCCGAGCGGTCGGGACTCTCGCGGTTGCGCGAGGCCACGGTGGCCAGGTCTCCCCCGCCGAGAGCTTCCTCATAGATGTGGACCACCGAGCTGAAGTCGCGAGCCGGTCCCTCTTCCGTGGCACTTTCGTACAGGTCTCGGACGAGCCGGCCGACATGGAAGCCTGCTCCCGAGTCCTGGGCGATCCCGGCTGCGATCGCGAGGTCCTTGCGAAGGAGGGGAAGTGCAAACAGGGGCGTGAAGTCGTTCCGGAGGACAGTCTGCGGAACGATGTTCTCGAGCTGCCAGTTGGTGCCGCTGCTGGCGCGGATGATCTCGTGGAGGTCCGCCGGGTCGATCCCGGCCGAGGCCCCCAGGGCCAGCGCTTCCACGTTCGCGAGCATGCACGCGGCCACCAGAAGGTTGTTGCACGCCTTCGCAGTCTGTCCCGCCCCCACCGCCCCCACGTGGAAGACCCGTTGCGCCATGGCTGCGAGGAGCGGCTGCGCCCGGTCCAGGTGTGTCTCGCTGCCCCCAGCCATGACGGTGAGCGCGCCGGTTCCGGCCTTCGCCGGACCTCCGCTCACGGGTGCATCGATGAACCCGAGGCCGCGGGTCTCCAGGTCCTGTGAGATCGACCGTGCCGCCGAGGGGCTGATCGTGGACATGTCCACGAACAGTGCCCCCGGGGGCGCCCCCACGGCCGCTCCCTCGTCCCCGAGGAGGACCTCGTGTACGTGCCCGACGGTGGGCAGCATGGTGACGACGAACTCGGCGTCACGCGCGGCCGCGGCGGGGCTGCCGGCGACCCGCGCACCTTCCCGTTCCAGGGCCTTGGAAGCCTCCGTCGAACGGTGGGGCGAAACCGTGACCAGGTGGCCCGCACGTACGAGGCAGGATGCCATCGGGAACCCCATGGTCCCCAGACCGATGAACGCGACCCGCCGGCCTCGTTCAGTCATCCTGCGCACCTGCCGCACGGAGATACCCGAGGATGCGACTGGGGTGGAGTGGAAGCTGGTCGACCGTCACGCCCAGGCCCTTCAGCGCATCGCTCACTGCCAGAGCCACCGACGCGATGCCCCCCTGGACCGGGCCCTCCGACATGCCCTTGATCCCCCGTGGCGTATTGGGGTTGGGGGTCTCCACGTGGTGAATCCGGATGTTCGGGACGCAGTCCGCTGTGGGGATCAGGTAGTCGACGAAGCTGGACGTCACGTTGTTGCCCGCGTCGTCGTAGATCGACTCCTCGTACAGTGCCTGGCCAATGCCCATGACGACGCCGCCCCGGATCTGACCGTCAACGATCATGGGGTTGATCAGCGTGCCGGCGTCCTCCACCACGTGGTAATCAAGGATCTCGAC
Source organism: Nocardioides sp. (assembly GCA_025965335.1). Lineage (GTDB taxonomy): Bacteria > Actinomycetota > Actinomycetes > Propionibacteriales > Nocardioidaceae > Nocardioides. The sequence continues at coordinate 11,170 of JAOPXC010000017.1, forward strand.
CTGTCCCGTGTCACGGAACACCTCCACCACGCACACGTGGGAGGCGTTGGAGAAGGTCAGCTCCGGTGGGTCGTAGGTCTGGTGGACCTCGAGCCCGGGCGCCTCGGTGGCGGGGAGCGACGTCGGGTCCATGTAACACATCCACGCCACGTCGGCGAGCGAGAGCCGGGACTCAGCCTCATCGATCACGAAGATCGATCCATCCACGATCGTGAGGGAGTCGATGGGCACGCCGAGCCTGTGCGAGGCGATCCGCAGCACCTTGTTCCGGGCGGTGAGGGCCGCGAGGTAGGCAACCCCGTTGCCTGCGGCGGCACCTCGGGAACCACGGCTGCCCATCCCGTACGGCACGATGTGGGTGTCACCGAGCCGTACGGCGACGTTGTCCGTGGTGCTCCCGAGGGCCTCCGCGACCACCTGGGCGATCGTGGTCTCGTAGCCCTGCCCGCTCGGGATGATGCCGACCATCACGTTGATCGCGCCGGTCGGCTCGACCTTCACCGTCGCCGCCTCGTGACCGCTGCCCTCGTCGCCGGATGCCTTGTACCAGGCCGACCCGTACGTCGTCGGCTCCAAGACAGTGGCCAGCCCGACGCCGAGCAGCCGCCCCTCGCCGCGCGCCGAGGCCTGGCTGCGCCGGAACTGTTCCAGGTCGAACCTGTCGAGCGCCTCGTCGAAGCTCTCGCGCAGGGTCAGCGCCTCGTACAGGTAGCCGGGCGCGGAGCGGTACGGCTGGTCCTCCAGCCGGATCATGTTGCGCCGGCGCACGGCGACCGCATCGAGACCGAGCTCGTCGGCGATCCGCTCCACCGTGCCCTCGGTGGCCCAGGTGACGATCGCCATCGGTGCCCGCAAGGTGCCGGCGGGGCACTTGTTGGTGATCGCCACGTTGATCGTGTACTCGTAGTTCTCGATTTTGTAGGCGCCCAGGAGGAGCCAGCCCACGACGTCGATCATGTAGCTCGGCGGGTAGAAGGCGTAGGCGCCGTAGTCCGCCCAGAGCTCTGCCTTGATGCCGAGGATGGTCCCGTCGGCAGCGACCGCAGCCTGGATGCTGACGGAGTCGTCGCGCGCGTGGTTGGAGGCCATCAGGTTCTCGGCGCGGTCCTCGGCCCACTTGATCGGTCGGTCCAGGGTCATGGCCATCGCGGCCACCGTCAGCTCCTCACGGAACAGCGGGATCTTCAGGCCGAAGGCACCGCCGATGTCCGGCGAGATGACCCGCACCTGGTTCTCCGAGAGACCGAGGCGTTTCGCCAGGAGCGTGCGCGTCACGTGGGCCGTCTGCTGTCCGCTGTGGAAGCTGAGCTCGGCGCGGCCCTTGTCCCAGATCGCGAGGACCCCGCGGCCCTCGATGGGGACGTGGGTGAGCCTCTGGGAGGAGAAGCTCGTCTCGATCACCCGGTCGGCGTTCGCGAAGGCGGTCTCGATGTCGCCGTAGCTCTTCGTCTGCCGGGTGTGCAGGTTGCTGGGCAGGCCCTCGTCGACGAGAGGGGACCCGGGATCGGTGGCGGCATGCATCTCCAGGACCGGCTCGAGCATCTCGTAGTCGACGTCGACCAGCTCTGCGGCATCCTCGGCGACGTACCGGTCGACGGCGATCACGCAGGCCACGGGATCGCCGTTGAAGCGCACCTTGGCCGTCGGCAAGGTCTCCATGACCATCGGATGGGCGCCCTCCTGGGACACCACCATCGGGCTCGTGAGCTTCGCCAGGTCCTCGCCCGTGACCACGGCGACAACACCGGGCAGCGCCCGCGCCTCGCTGGCGTCGATGCCGAGGATTCGTGCGTGGGCGTGCGGGCTTCGCACGAAGGCGGCGTGGAGCATGCCGCGGACATGGAGGTCGTCGGTGAACTGACCGTGGCCCGTGAGGAGGCGTTGGTCCTCCTTGCGGGGTGTCGACGCGCCGATCAGCCCGCCGCCGGAGCCGACCTCGAGCTGGATCACCGGGTCCGTCGTCGTGGTCATCACGCCACCGTCCCGTCGGCCGAAGTCGACGCGCCGACCGCAGCCGCCTGCTCGATCGCCTCGATGATGCTCTGGTAGCCGGTGCACCTGCAGAGGTTGCCCGAGAGCCCCTCCCGGATGGCTTGCGTGGTCGGCTGGGGGTCATCGCGGAGCAGGGCGCAGGCAGTCACCACCACGCCAGGGGTGCAGAAGCCGCACTGCAGTCCGTGTCGATCGCGCAGCGCCTGCTGCACCGGGTGCAACTCGCCGTCGGGCCCCGCGATCCCCTCGATGGTCGTGATGCTGGCTCCGTCGGCCTGGACCGCGAACGTCAGACAGGAACGCACCGCGCGGCCGTTCAGGAGGACCGTGCAGGCTCCGCACGCCCCCTGCTCACAACCGACGTGCGTCCCAGTGAGGGCCAGGTCATCGCGGATGAAGTCGGACAGCAACATCCGTGGCATCACCTCGCCACTTGCCTGCTCGCCGTTGACGACCAGGTGGATCGCGCGTGCCTTCATGTCTGTGCTCCTGGAAAGTTGGTCACCTGGGGTCTCCACCCTTTGCGCGCTGGGTGGCTCGCGACAGTGACCTGATGATCAGGGTCCTCGCGAGGTCGTGCCGGTCCTCGGCGGTGGCATGGATGTCCCCTTGGGGTGAGATCCGACTGGAAGCCTCGGCTGCGACCGACCTCCAGAGGCGATCACTCGGCAGCTCCCCTACCAGTGAGATGGCGTCAAGCCGCTGGGGCACCGCACCCACGCCGGCGATGGCGAGCCCGGCCGCTGCGTACCGCCCGTCCTCGCCGAAGAGCGTCGTCGCCGCGGTTGCAACGATCGCGAAGTCGCCATGGCGCCTGGCCACCTCCTCGAAGGCCCATCCCTCCGCCGGGTCCAGATGCCGGAACGCCACGCCCGTCAGCACCTCGGACTCGTCGAGCTGGGTGGTGAACACCGACGTGAAGAACTCGCTGCCGGTCAGGCGCCGGACACCCGAAGGTCCCTGTGCCTCGATGTCTGCGTCGAGCAAGCAGGCGACCAGCGGGAGCTCCGCTGACGGGTCCGCGTGCGCCAGGGATCCTCCGATCGTGCCGCGTTCCCGGATCTGGAAGTGGGCGATCAAGGACGCAGCGGCGGCGACCAACGGGTTGGCAGCCACAAGCTCGGCCGAGCGCTCCAACTGCCGGTGCCGCACCATCGCACCGACCCGAACCCGGTCCTGGTCCACCGACAGGTCGCTCAGCCCCGTCACGCGGTTCAGGTCGACGACGTGCTCGGGTCTGGCCAGCCGCATGTTCATCAACGGGACCAGGCTCTGGCCGCCGGACAGCAGCTTGGCCTCGTCACCGAGCTCCGAAAGCAGTCCGATGGCCTCGGAGAGCTGCGTTGGCGCGTGGTAGTCGAACGGGGACGGTTTCACAGGCAGGCCTCACGTCGGACGGCGGAGTAGACAGCTCGGGGGCGGATCGCTCGGCTCATCCCTTGGTCGCCCCTTCGACCAGGCCGCTGATCATCAACTTCCAAATCGGGACGATCAGCAGCAGCGTCGGGGCAATCCCCACCACGACCCCGGCCGTGATCAGGCCCAGTGAAACATCGGGGTTCACCGACACGCTGGCAAGGGTGACCGGGAGCGTCCGGACGGACTGGTTGCTCGCGAGCAGGAGCGCGAAGAGGAACTCGCTGTAGGACAACATAAAAGCGAACAGGGCGGCGCCGACCAGGGAGGGACGAGCGAGCGGGAGGATCACTCGACACAGGATCTGGACCGGGTTCAGGCCGTCGAGCCGAGCCGCCTCGTCGATGGTGCGGTCGATCCGCCTGATCGAGGCAGCCAGAAAGAGCACCGTGATCGGCAGGGTCAGCGCGGAGTGGATCAGCACCAGAGACAGCAGGTTGTCGGTGAGCGCGAACTGCTGCATCAGGGCGTAGTACGGGATCGCGATGGCCACGACGGGGATGAGCTTGCTCGCCATGATGGCGTTGAGTGCCATCCCCTTGCCGGGAAAGCTCATCCTGGCAATGGCATACGCCGCCGCGCTGCCCAGCGCGATGTTGATGACCATCACCGCCAGGGCCACCAGAGCACTGCGCCACATGGCGAAGGGCAGCTGGCGGATCTCCTCGCTGATCATGCTGGAGGACCTGCCGTCTTCCCCGACAACCTGATATTGCGAGGGAATGTCCCCGGTAAAGATATAGCGGTAATTGTCGAGCGTGAATCCGTGGCTGAACCAGGCGGCCGGCCTTGAGACAATGGCAACATCAGGGGTGACGCTGGCGATTATGGTCATCGAGAATGGGACCAGGACAAAAGCCACCAGCAAGAGCGCCGCCAAAATCTTGCCAATTCCGCCGAGTCGCTTATTCATCGGTCAACGCATCCTTAGGGAGTGCTTTCAGCAAGCCAATGACCAGGATCAAGGAAACGCCGGCCATCATCACAGCCAGAGCCGCAGCCTGTCCGAAATTTAGTTCCCGGAACGAGATGGACCACGTGAAATAGCTCGCCAACGTGGTTGCCGAACCGGGACCTCCGGAAGTCATCGAGTACACGATGTCGTACGCCGTGATTCCCATCAGCGCGACGTACAACACCACGATGATGACGGCGGTGCGAATGTTGGGGAACGTGATGAAACGGTAGGTCTGCCAAAAGCTGGCACCGTCCAGACGCGCCGCTTCGTACTGCTCGAACGGGATGTACTGGTAGCCAACCAAGATGAAGATCGTGGCTAGTGGAAGCAGCGACCAGGACTGAGCGATCACGACCGCCATGAACGCCAGGTTCGGCGTGCTCAGCCACTTGACGTACTCGTCAATGACGCCGGCGCCGCTGAGCGCCGCATTCAGCGCACCCCAGCTGTCGCTGAAGACCCAGCGCCACATCACGCCCGCAATCACGCCCGGCACCGCCCACGGCAGCATCACGATGGGCTTGACCACCGAGATGCCGGGGAACGACGAGTTCAGCAGCGCCGCGGCACCGAGCGCCATCGTGGTCGTCAGCACAACAGTGCACGCGGCGAACGTCAGGGTCACCAACCACGCACCGACGAAGCCGTTGCTCGAGGCCACGTCGGAGTAGTTGCCCCAGCCGACGAACTTTGAGGGAAGCAGCGGTGAGTCCTGCTGAAAGCTCGTCCAGATCGCTCGCGCGATCGGGATGAGCGTGAGCCCCAGGACCACGATGAGCGCGGGCGAGAGGAGCATCCATCCCCAACGCGTGTTCGCGCGCGGCCACCGGACACCGCAACGCACTCTGCGGTTAGGGTGCCTCGACGCTGCCGAGTCTTGCCCCGTCCTCTCGCCTGTCAACGTCACGCAAACTTCTCCTTGAGTTCGCGTGCCTTGTCGGCCGACACCTTCATAGCGTCCGCCACCGAGACCTCGCCGGCGAAAGCCTTGGATAGCTGCTGCAGCATCGTGTTGCCCCAGATTCCGGTCCACTTGGCCTCACGCTTCACCTGCGCCAGCGACTGCTGGTCGCGCAGGGTGGAGACATCGACCCACTGGCCGAACGCCTTCTGCACGTCGGGGTCGTCGAAGAGCGACACGATCCCGAAGCCGAGGCCTCGGTCCAGGGCCCACCTCTTCGCAATGGTGTACTCGCCGTTGGGAGCGCCACCCATCGCCTCGATGAAGTTGCCGGCGCCCTTGGCCACGGCAGCCCCCCGGTCCACAGCCATGGAACTGAGGCTATAGAACCGGTAGTAGCCGAGGGTCGCCTGCGTGGGACCCGGCATCATGATCAACTCGAACTGGCCGGCGAGGGGCGAGGTTCCCTTGTTGTTGAGGCCGGCGAGGTTGTAGTTGTACATGCAGGTGAACGCGTGCTGACCGGTGTTCATGGCCCTCATGGCGTCCATCTCAGCGGGCGACGTGGTCGCCAGGCCATCCCGCACCGTCGACGCCATGAACTCGGCATGCTGGAACGCCGGGCTCGACGGGTCCTCGAACACCGGGTTCATCTCGTCGTCAAAGACCTCGCCGCCACGCGACATCGACATGGCGATGAACTCGTCCAGGCTGCTCGGGTTGGTCTGGGAGAACTCCCACAGGATGGGTGCGCTGAGCCCCTTCGACTTCATGGTCGACGCCATGTCCGTCAGCTCGTCCCAGTCGCTGGGCGCCCGGTCGACGCCGTACTTCTTGGCAACGGTGGGATTCCAGATGAAGGAAGCCATGTCGGCGTAGTACGGGAGTCCGTATGGCTGACCTTCATAGACCAAGCCTTCGGCAACGTATGGGACCATGTCCTTGGCGTACTTGTCGAAGTCGAGGTAGTCCCCCACCGGAGCGATGAAGCCGGCGGACGCGAACTCCGCCAGCCACGATCCGTTGTTGTACAGCACGTCGGTGGCACTGTTGGACGAGAGCCTCTGAACCAGGGTGTCGTGGTACTGGTCCCACCCGTAGTCTTGGACGGACACCTTGGTCTTGGGGTGCGCGGCCATGTATTCGGCGACATTCTTCTGGACTGTTTCCATCGCGTAGGTCCAAGCGACGAAATCGAGGGTGACAACGCCATTCTCCCCGTTTTTCTCGCTGCCACCTCCGACACCGCAGGAACTCAGGGCGATACCGCCGGCGGCTGCACCGAGACCACCCAGCAACGTGCGACGCGACATACCAGGGTTCGGAATTTGAAGCGACCTAGCCATGTGATTCCTCCAAAGAGTGGCGCGACCTGTTAAAAGAGCGCGAAGCCGGTAGGGCTGCCCTGGTCGTCGTGCCACACGCTAGACAGCCGCGCGCGGTCATGTCAATATGTTGATGTGGTATTCATTCAGATGACGATGGCGTTACAGACAGGACCTCAGATGACAGCGCGGTTAACGGCGCGGCGTCTCCGACTCGGGCCGTGGGTGAGTTGTGGCTGACCCGAGCGAGCCAGACACTTTCCCGGCCGACCTCGTCGGCCAGGTGGGTCAGGTGATCTCGCGAGAGCGCGCCATCCGCGGCTTCACGATCGCGGAGCTCGCGGGCCGCGCAGGGATGTCGGCGGGGCTTCTCAGCCAGTTGGAGCGCGGGATCGGCAATCCCTCCATCGATACCGCCGCGAAGATCGCCGGCGCCCTGAACGTCCCCATCGGGACCTTCTTCGTGGGCGCCCGACAGGCGGACGGCGTCGTTCATCCGGGGACGCGGAAGCGGCTGATGCTCGGCGATCAGGACCTTGTGTACGAGCTGCTCGTTCCGGACCTGCGGGGAGCTCTGTCCATGCTTCACATCGAGCTACCGGCGGGTTTCACCAACGAGAGCGCACCTTTCACCCATGCCGGCGAGGAGGCGATGATCCTTCTCCAGGGAAAGGTCACCGTTCACGTCGGTCCCGACCGGATGGACCTCGAGCCCCAGGACTCCCTTCGATTCGCGTCGTCGATCCCGCACTGGTATCAGGTCGGCGACGATCCGGCGATCGTCATCAGCGCGATGACCCCACCGTCCTTCTGAGCCCACCCGAGAGCGGGTGGAGAGATGAGTAGCAACTCGTGACACCAGAGACCACCGTCGTCGTCGACGAATCCATCGACATGATGCGATTCCGGACGGCGAACCCCCCAGGTGATGAGCTGGCCCTGGCGACCTGGCTGGCGGAGCGCGCGTCGGCCATGGGCATGAGCGCCGTCGTCCAGGACGTCTCCCCCGGGCGAGCGAACTGCATCGCGACTGTGACCTTCGGGCCGGGACCGACGATCGTCTTCTGCACACACCTGGACGTGGTGCCGGCGATGTTGGAGGAGACATGGACGCCACAGGTTCGCGACGGCCGGCTGTACGGCCGCGGCGCCTGTGACGCGAAGGGGCCCCTGGCGGCCATGCTCGCGGCCTGCCGTCGCCTCATCGCGAACCCACCAACGACCGGCACGCTGATCCTCGCGGCAGTTGCTGACGAGGAGACCGATGCGACCGGAGCTCTCCGTCTGGTCCACGACTTCGACGCCGATGCGGTGATCATCGGCGAGCCCACGAGCAACCAGCCCGTGCTGTCGTCCCGCGGGGCGTTGAGGCTGGCCGTCGACTTCACCGGGCTCGCCTCCCACTCCAGCACCCCGCATCGAGGCCGAAATGCCATCCATGCCGCCGCGAAGTTCATCGTCGAGGGGGAGCGATATCACGCGCGCCTGCTCGAGGACGGGCGTTGGGCAAGCCATGCGGCAACCGTCGTCGAGGGCGGAACGAAGCTCAACATGGTCCCTGACCGCTGTCGGGTACTGGTCGACAGGCGCCTCGCCCCGGACGAGTCGCTCGACGCGGCAGAGGCCGAGATCACGCAGATCCTCGACAAACTCAAGGCGGAGGATCCCGACCTGAGCTGGGCCGTCTCAAAGGCCGGCGTCTGGCTGGAGCCGTTCACGACCCCGACCTCGAGCAGGTTCGCGTCCCGAGTTCTCCATGCGGTGGGCGCGGCCGTCCCCGGGCCCCCATTCCCCGGCGGAACAGATGCGCCGCACTTCATCTCGAGAGGGATCCCCGCCGTGATCCTGGGGCCCGGGGATCTCGAGCAGGCTCATGCGGACGACGAATGGGTGGAAATCGATCAGCTGGCTGCTGCCGTCGATCTCTATGAGCGTTGCGCCCTCGCCCTGCTCGGTTCCACCGCCGAGTCGTCGCGCGAGAGAGACGAGATCCTGACATGAAACTCGATCACTCGTTCGTCGTCCCGATCGACCTCGAGACCGCATGGAAGACGCTGACCGACGTCGAGCGCGTCGCGCCGTGCATGCCGGGAGCGACTCTGCTTTCGGTGGACGGTGACACGTTCTCGGGCGAGGTCCGCGTCAAGCTCGGCCCGATCGGCCTCAAGTACGCCATGACGGCAAGCTTCCTCGAACAGGATGTCGAAATCCGCCGGGCGACCATCGAGGCTCGGGGCAAGGAGAAGCGCGGCAGCGGGACCGCTGCCGCCCGTATCACCCTCCAACTCCATCCCCGGACCGATAACCAGACAAACGCCGAAGTGTCGATCGACCTGGACATCACCGGCCGACCCGCACAGTTCGGACGCAGCACCCTGTCCGACGTGAGCGCTGCCATCGTCACCGACTTCGCCGCACGCCTCGCGACGATGCTGTCGGAGTCTCCCGACACGGCGGTCTCAACCCCGCCGGGTCGCCCGAACACCGGCGCCGACGCGCCGGTTGGTCCGGTTGGTCCTGTGCAACCCGACAGTGCGGTCAATCTGACGCGCATCGCGCTGGTGCCGATCCTCCGAAGGGCTGCGGTCCCTACGCTGGCCGTCCTGGCCACCACCACTCTGCTGTGGCGCCTGCTGAGCAGGCGCAGACGCTAGTTGCCCGCTCCCGTTCGTTGCCGTCTCAACGGCCCACCGCTCGCCGCGAAAGGACACGAAATGTCATCCGTTACCTATGAAGGCGCCACCCGCACCTTCCCCGGCCAGCCCAGGCCGGCTGTCGATTCGCTCGACCTGGAGATTGCCCAGGGTGAACTGCTCGTGCTCGTGGGGCCCTCGGGCTGCGGCAAGTCCACGTCGCTTCGCATGCTTGCGGGCCTAGAGGATCTGTCGTCGGGTCGCATCATGATCGGCGACCGCGACATCACCCACGTGGAGCCGAAGGCACGCGACATCGCCATGGTGTTCCAAAACTATGCGCTGTACCCCCACATGACGGTGGGCGAGAACATGGGGTTCGCTCTCAAGGTGGCCCGCGTCAGTCGGTCCGAGATCGTCCGCAGAGTCCAAGAAGCCGCGGTCATGCTCGATCTCACCGACCTGCTGGAACGCCGCCCGAAGGCCTTGTCGGGCGGTCAGCGTCAGCGAGTGGCGATGGGCCGCGCCATCGTGAGGTCACCTCAGGTCTTTCTCATGGACGAACCACTCAGCAACCTCGATGCCAAGCTGCGGGTGCAGACACGAGCCCAGATCGCCCAGTTGCAGCGGAACCTCGACGCCACCATGGTCTACGTCACGCACGATCAGGTCGAAGCCATGACCCTGGGTGACCGGGTGGCCGTGCTGAGGGACGGCATCCTGCAGCAGTGCGACACCCCACGACGAATCTACGATCGTCCGGCGAATGTCTTCGTTGCCGGGTTCCTGGGGTCCCCGGCGATGAACCTCTTCGACCTCAAGTTGGTCGACGGCGGCGCCCAGTTCAACGACGTGATCGTTCCGATCACCCGGTCCGTCCTGGACCAGGTCGATGACGCGACCGTCACGCTCGGAATCCGACCCGAGGACGTCATCGTGGATGCGACCGGGATCCCCTTGGTGGTGGACGTGGTCGAGGAACTCGGAGCCGACGCCTACGCCTACGGCCACGTGGAGCTGAATGGCTCACCGGTACCCCTGGTGGCTCGCGTCGACTGGCGGACGCCTCCGGAGTTCGGCGAGACTCTGCACGTTCGGCTCGATGGCAGCAGGACCCACCTGTTCTCGGCACACGACGGCTCGCGACTGGCCCAGCCGTTGGGGTGACGGCTGGCGAGAAGATCAACGAGCGGCTCGTCGTGACTCACAGTCGCGACGGCCTGGCCAAGCAGGCAGCGAGCCTGAGCGCCCTACAGCCTCGTGCCGCACTCGGCCGCCGCGATCGCACGAGCCATCAGTTCGGGCGTGTCGGCGTCCGCCTCCGGCTCTGGCACCTCACCGCAGCCATTCGATGCCCCCTGGCCTGGATGAACGTTCCGGGGTAGGACTCTGTCGACGCAACCTCGATGCGTTCGTCGCGCCGTCCGTTCTGCACGCCGGCGCGGGCGAGGTTGTCGAGGATCGACTGCTCGAAGGTGGGCGCGTCAGGCTGCTGCTGCGCCCCGGGCTGTTCGCTGATCATCTCCCGGTGCGCGTCATCGTGTCGTCCGGCGACGGCCAGCGAGCGATGCGGGCTCCGACTCGACCGTGAAGGGCCTGGTGACGCGGACGGCCTGCTTGTCCTCGTGCGGTCGGTCGTAGAGCGTCTCGAAGTCCGCATGGCGCTTGATCGCAGCATCGATCTGGTCGCGGGTCATCCCCTTCTTGATGTCAGGGTTGTTGGCGATCGATTTCAAGGTGATGTGCTGGACCCGCTCGTAGACGAACCCGTGCCGGTTGTCGCCCCTCGTCGGCGCTGGGGGCAACGGCTTGCCGGCCAGATCGCCCTCCTTCGCCCGGCCCTTGTTGGGGCCGACCAGCAGGTAATGGGGGAACTTCGCCCCCATCAGTCGCTGGCGGGCGAGCGCGAGTGCGACGCGGGAGATGTCGATGGTGATCCACCGGCGTCCCCACTACTCTGCGATACAGGCCGTGGTGCCGCTCCCGCACGTCGGGTCCAGCAGGGTCGCCGGGTCGGAGCACATGAGGAGACATCGCTCAATGAGCTTTGCCGGCTCTTCACAGTTGAGGGTGTACGGAGTGTGACGTCGTCGCGAGCGGTGGTGCTCGGGCGCGTGGGGGACCGGCTAGGGGCCGAGGTCTCGCGACGATGAGGTTCCTACGCCGCTCATCTGAAAGACCTCGACGTGCATGACGCTACCCGGGATGCGGGCTACGCCTGCCCTGATCTGACCATGTTCTGCCGACTCGACGAGCTCCGGCTCGAAAGTCACTGGGCAGCGGCTCGGGCCGGATCGAACGGTCTTGGCCCCGTCGCGTCGTGGAGTCCGACGTCTGGTGCCGCCGGTGCGGGCGTGAGGGATCGCCGCGTGACACCGTGACCCGGCCCCTGGCGCACGAGCGCTGGGCTGGCGTCCCACGACGCTGGTGGTCACGATCCGCCGCTACCGGTGCACCGGCTGCGGGCACGTGTGGCGCCAAGACACCTCCCAGGCTGAGAGCCCCGAGCCAAGCTCCCGCGCCGCGGCCTGCGGTGCTGGAAGGGGTCGTGTACCAGCACCTGACGGTGGCCCGGGTGACCGAAGGTCTCGGGGGGTGTCGTGGAACACCGCCAACGACGCGGTCCTGGCTGAGGGCAAGCGCGTCCTGATCGACGACCCGCACCGGCTCGACGGCGTCCAGGTCATCGGCGTCGATGAGCACGCGTGGCGCCACACCGCCGCGGCGACAAGTACGCGCCGAGGGCGACAGGAGTCGCACCGCCTCCCGAAACGCAATTTCCTGCAGGCGCTGCGGGACGTCGGCAGCCTGCACTGCCTCGTACGCTGTTCGTGCTCGAACCACCGACTCGCGAGGCGTCCCCGGTGCCCGGCATATCGGTCCTCGGCATGCGCTCGCTGGCCCAGGCCGCCGACGAGTTGCGCCGACGAGGTGCCCGAGGCTTCTCCGGTCGCGCCGGTGTCGGGCGGCCGGCCGCTGTGGTGGCGTGGCCAGGAACGGATGGAGGAGGTCGACATGGCCGACCTCGGGTGATAGCGCGCCCGGTGGCAGCCATCACCATGGGCAGCTTCCCCGGCACCGAGCGCAGGCCGCCGGTCAGTGTGGCTCGCCGATGAACACGGTGCCCTCGAGGACCGCCCCCCGTCGATCGCTGCGAAAGGTGTGCGAAATAGGTTTGCAATCATCGCCTGACAGGGACAGAGGCCGCCTCCCTCATCCGGAAGACGGCCTCTCACCTGCAAATTCCTCGGTCGGGCTGACAGGATTTGAACCTGCGACCCCTTGACCCCCAGCCTTCGGCCGTGTGCCCAGTCCCATCCCGCTACGTAGAGATTTGCTTGCGCCGCCAAGGGAATCTGCGGACCTGGACGGATGTGGACCTCCAGGCAGTACGAACGATAAGGGCGCGCATAGGGACGCGCGGTCCCGAGTGAATCGTCGGCTGGGGCCAGTCGCAAAACCGAGACGGTCAAGTCCCGTGGCCTGGCGTACGTCGTCGCGTGATTCGTCGTTGTCGGATTGGGCGCTGACCGCGCCGAGCTCGTTCGTTGCCGCCTCCTTCACGTCGTCGGTGGTGATGAGAGTGAGGCGGCTCTTGACGAGGACTCGAGGCCGAGGCAGCGGCGGCCGTCGCCCACTCGTCGTTCGTTGGGGTTGTTCGACCAGATCTGTCGCCAGAGTGCTTTCCGGAACGCGGTGAAGGCCAGGACGTCGGCGCGGGCGGCGTCGAGGTGGTCGTGGACCTCGGGCAGGCTGGTGGCGATCTGGTCGAGCAGCTTGTCGTACGGGGCATGGACGGATCTGGGTTCAGGACCTGCCTGGAGTGCCGAACCCGGAGATCGGGCGGTGGCTGCTACGGGCAGGCAGCGCCTCGGGGCGGCGCAGCGCAGGCGACCCGTACCCGGAGGGGTGAACCCATCTGAGGAGTGGGCCGGTAAAACCGAGGGCGAAGTACCTTTGCTGGGGAGAGTTCGGCGCTCAAGCAGCGGGCGTCACCAGTGGCATCTCGGATGGAGTACGGCGATGGAGACTTCATTGTTGGCAACATTTACCCCGCCTGATGGGGTGCTGTACCTGAGTGGCGAGTTCGACCTCGCCACCCGCGAAGAGTTGTTGCGCCGGCTGGACGACGCGATCGACTTCGGCTGTCTGAATGTGACAGTCGACGCCAGCGGCGTGACCTATGTGGACTCCGGGTCATTGCGGATCCTGGCCGACGGTTGCAGACGGTTCGCCGCCGCCGGCGGTTCCCTTGCCGTCGTCCGGCCATCGTCGTGCTTCCTCAGAGTTGCTCGGCTCGCTGGATTCATTGACTCCGAAGTTCAAGTGTTCTCGGCCACCTCCGACGCACTGTCAGTCGACGACGCAGCCGCGGCCCCACATCCGGGCCGAACCGCTTGAGCCAGCGGCTGACCTTGCGCAAGGTCGCCCGCACGGCTTCGATCCCGCGGTTCGCAGTGTCCCGTGCCCCCGGCGAGCTGGCCCCCCGCATCCCGGCGACGGACACAAGGCGCCACCGGCTCGCCGCCATCACCCTTCGGTCGTCCTGCTGGGCGAGCTCGTGCAAACCCGCAGACCGGGCGAGCGCGACCGCTGGGACCAGCTCGGCTGACGACACGAGGTTCGGATCATCGAAGACCGCCGATGTAGCGCGCGGCGGGTGGCAAGGTTGCATCTACGAGATGCCCTTCGTGATGGTGGAATTGGGATCCTGAAGAAGTCCGATTCTCCCAGCACGCAAGGGCATTCTCAATTTGCGACGCCCTCAGTGACCCAGCTCATCGGTGGATCGAGGCCATGGCGAAAGGGTCAGGACCGCCAGGGGGTCACCTTGTCGAGCCGGGCGTGAGCGATGGCCGCCTTGGCCGCGTTCATGCCGGGCGCGCCGTGCACTCCCCCACCCGGATGGGCGGAGGCGGACCCGAGGTAGAGGTTCCGGACCGGGGTCTCGGCTCGGCCCATACCCGGAACCGGCCGAAAGATCAGTTCCTGGTGGATCTGTGACGTCCCACCGTTGATGGCCCCACCGATGAGGTTGGCGTCCATCGCCTCCATCTCGCGGGGGCCGAGCACCCGGCGGGCGACGACCCTGCTCGCAAAGTCCGGGGCGAGCCGTTCGATCCGCGCTTGCATCCGGTCCGCGAACCGCTCGCAGTCGTCGCGGTCCCAGACGCCGCGGATGGCGCCGTCGCCGGCGTCACGCTCCACGGCTTGCGGCACGTGGGTGTAAGCCCACAGAGCCTCAGTCCCGGCCGGTGAACGGGTCGGGTCGGACGTGGTCATCTGGCCGCACAGGAGGAACGGCTCGGCCGGCACGGCGTGGGCAGCAACCTGACTGAGGGCCTCGCTCATCTGGTTGACCGAGTCAGCGACGTGCACGGTTCCGGCCGCGTACGGCGGCCGTGCGGCCCATGGCAGCGGCCCGTCAAGCGCCCAGTCGACCTTCACCGTCGACGGGTCCAGCTGGAAGTGCTTCATCGCCCTCATGGTCCGGGCGGGCAAGTCCGCTGGTCGGACGAGACCTCCGTACAGGTGGGGGGCCACGACGTCAGCGATCACCGCACGGCCAGCCGCGAAGCCCTCACCATCCTCGGCCACCACCCCGGTCGCCCGTCCCCGGTCGACCACGACCTGCGCGACACGGGTCGCGCACCGGATCTCCCCTCCGAGAGCCTCAACCCTCCGCGCGAGTGCCTGGGTCAGCTGCCCGGCACCACCCTCGGGCACGGGATATCCGACGGTCTGCCCGAGCATGCACAGCAGCAGCCCCATCAGGCCCGATCCGGCCGAGTCCAGGGGGATGTCGGAATGGCCGGCATTACCAGCGAGCAGCAGCCTGGGGCTCTCCCCACCGAACCGGGAACGGCCGAGCTCCACGGCCGGGGACAGCATCGACTGCACGAAGCCCAGGCCGCCGACGGAGCGCAGCCGCCTCAGTCCCCCCAGCCCCGAGCGAACGGGTGGAAACGGAGACAGCAATGCCCCGACGAGATGATGACCAATCCGGTCCCACTCCGCGCAGGTCTCCAGCCATGCCTGACCGTCACCCGAGCACTGCTCGTCCATCAGCTCCGCGGTGACCTCGCGGTCCAGGTGGAGAATCGCCCAGGAGCCGTCCCGCCGCGGATGGCCCAACACCGCCGGGGCGTGGCGCCAGCGCAGGCCGTGATCCTCCAGCTTGAAGGCCTGGATGGCCGGTGACGTGGCGGCAAGCGGGTAGAAGGCGCTGAAGGTGTCGTGCACGAAGTCCGGGTGCACAGCGGAGTCGCTACGGACCGCGCCACCAACGGTCTCCTGGGCCTCAAGGACGAGGACAGACCAGCCGGCGTCCAGCAGCCGGTTCGCGGCGACGAGGCCGTTGGGGCCGGCGCCGACGACGACGGCGTCGTGTGCGACCACTCGGTCAGCGTCCCTCGGCAACGTGCGCGAGGCGACGCAGCGCCTCGACGTTGCGCCACTTGATCAAGGCCGACCGAAGGGGGGCGGGTACGAGTGTGCCGGGGCCCGCGACGGCGTCCTCGGACAGCTCGACCCGAGTCGCCGACCCCGCTGACGTGAGGGTGATTAGGACCTCGGCCTCCCCCATCGGCCATCCTCGTGCGCGCAACCTCAACGAGCGGCCCGGGTCCACGTCGAGAACCCCCGTGTTGTCATCGAGCACGAGTGGCCAGACGCCGGCCGAGTGGTGCAGCTTGGTGCCAACCGCGGGCCAGCCGTCGTCCACCTCACGCATCCGGGTGGCACCCACCACCCAGAGCGGGTAGAGCCAGCCGTCGGCCAGGACGTTCCACACCTTGTCGGGGCTGGCGTCGATGGTTCGCGAGTTGGTGGTCACGCCTCTCACTTGCCCGTTTTCCGTGCCGGCATGCCCCCGTGACGCGACGTGTGCGCAGCCCCACGGCCCCGGCCAGCGGCCGTGCACACCCTCGAGGTCTGGGACCGGTTCGTGCACGTTGCCCGGGTGCGGGCCGACGGCGGCCCGATCCTGTCCCAGAAGTCGCATCATCGGGCCGACCAGGACGTCGTAGACACCGGGCAGCGCGCGGAAGCCGAGGACCATGAGAGGGTTGGCGACGCCGACGTTGCGATCGCGTTCCGGGTGGTCGAGCGCGTGCACGACCTCGCTCGCGACCCGCTCCGGGGAGTACACCGGCGGCGGCGGGCGGCCCGGGTGCCCGGTGTAGCTGCCGGCCTGGCCGTAGATCGGGGTGTTGACGCCACCCGGGGAGACGAGGCTGATGTCGATTCCCGGCATGGCGCGGGCCTCGATCTGCAGCGTCCGGACCAGGCCCTGGACCGCCCACTTGCTGGTCCCGTAGGGGCTCATGAACGGCGCCGCTATCTTGCTCAGCACCGATCCGACCACGACGAGCGAGCCGACTTTCTGGTCCTGGAAAAGGAGCAACGCCTCGCGGGCGATGTTGGCGGTGCCGGTGATGTTCGTGGCCAGGGTCCGGTCGAAGACGTCCTGCGGCACGTCCGCGAATCGCCCGTAGGCAAGCACCGCTGCGGCGTGCACCACGCCGTCCACGCCCCCGAACTCTTCGTAGGCACGTGAGAACAGGGTGTCCACAGCCGCGGCGTCTGCCACGTCGGTCGTGACGACCAGCACGGCTGCTGCGCCGCGGGCCACACATTCCTGCCGTGCCTGCTCCAGTGTTTCGGGGGAACGAGCGGCCAGCACCAGCTGGGCGCCCTCCTCGGCAAGCAGGTGGGCAACGGCACGGCCGATGCCGGAGGACGCACCTGTGATGAGCACGGTCCTGGGTTCGTCAGTGGTGCTCATGGGTGGAGGACCACCTTGATGCAGCCGTCCTGCTTCTTCTGGAAGATCTCGTAGCCGTGCGGCGCCTGGTCGAGTGGCAGGTGGTGGGTCGTCATGTCGAGGGTCCCGAGGGGATCTGAGTCATCCATGACCGCGGGCATGATGTCGTCTATCCATCGCTTGACGTGGCACTGTCCCATCCGCATCGTGATGCCCCGGTCGAACATCTCCATCATGGGCATCGGGTCGACCTCACCGCCATACACACCACTTACGGAGACCGTGCCGCCGCGGCGCACCGCCTTCACCGCCGTGCGCAGGGCTCCGAGCCGGTCGACCGCCATCTTGTCGGCCAAGGGGTTCGCCACCGCGTCCGGCAGGGCGGCCACGACCGCGTGCGCCGCTTGCCCCGCGGGCGAGTCGTGCGCCTCCATGCCCACGGCGTCGATGACACCGTCGGGTCCGCGACCGGAGCTCATCTCGATCAGGGCTTCGGCGACGTCGTCGACATCGTTGCTGTCGAGGGTCTCGATGCCGTGGCGTCGCGCCATCTCCAGACGTTCGGGCACGGAGTCGACCACGATCACCCGCGGCGCTCCGAAGTGGCGTCCGATCCGGGCGCTGAGCTGACCCACCGGTCCGGCGCCGAGGACGGCCAGGGTGCCGTCGACCGGGAGGTCGGCGAACTGCACGGCCTGCCAGGCTGTCGGCAGGATGTCGGAGAGGAACAGGAATCGTTCGTCCGGGTGCTCGTCAGGGATCTTGATCGGCCCGAAATGGGCCTGGGGCACGCGGAGGTACTCTGCCTGCCCACCGGGAACAGAACCATAGAGTTCGGTGTAGCCGAAGAGGGAGGCGCCCTTGCCGGTCTCGCGGTTCTGGGTGGTCTCGCACTGGGCGAAGAGGCCTCGTTCGCACATCCAGCAGGAGCCGCAGGAGATGTTGAACGGGATCACCACGCGGTCACCGGCCTTGATGTGAGTAACGTCCGCGCCGACCTCCTCCACGATGCCCATCGGCTCGTGGCCAAGGATGTCGCCCTTGCTCAGGAACGGCCCGAGCACCTCGTAGAGGTGCAGGTCGGAGCCGCAGATCGCCGACGACGTCACCTTGATGATGGCGTCGGTCGGCCGCTCGATCCTGGGATCTGGCACGTCGTCGACTCGGACGTCTCGTCGGCCGTGGTAGGTCAGGGCCTTCATTGCACACCTCCCGGTAGGAGCACGAAGTACCCCTACCGTGACGTCCGAAACGGCGTCAAACTTGCCGCTTCTCGGGCGCCTGGGCCGGGTGCCGCCGCATGGCGGGAGCGGACGTGTCGCCGTCTTGCTCGGGCCTTGGCGCAAGGACCGGACAACGAAGCCCAGATCACGGCGACTACGTCGTCCTTCGCGAATCGCCCGGTGTCGGCGGCGCCTCCGTCACTCGGGGTGGGTGGATTCTTTCGGTTCGCGCAGATCGGCGGGCTCATCCCGTCTGACCCGGCGGTCTACGCGAGGTTGCCGAAGGTCCATCGCGATGAGTCCCGTACCCGGGGACTCGACCGGCTCGAGCTCATCCGCTTCCTGCAGGTCGCCCAGACCATCACCGTCCACCATGGCGCCTTGGCCTTCCTTCTGGGCATCAACGCACTGCGCGCCACCGAGGCTGCGGCCGTGCGGATCGAGGACTATGGCGAAACCCTGCGCGGCCACCGGGTGCTGCACCTGATCGGCAAGGGCAACAAGCCCGCGACCATGCCGATCACCGTCCCGGTGCTACGCGTCCTGGAGGCATGCCGGAGATGGCTCGCGAGGGCAGATCCCAACGGCCGCGGAATCTCGTAACCTCAGCCGAGATACACCGAGATCAGCGCGGCGACGGCGACCAGCGGTGAGTCCCATGGGGCCTAATCGACTGGTGCCGCCGTCGTGTGCTCGGTGATCATCCCTCGACGAAACTGGTCAGTGCGCCGTCCGTGATGGCGAGTACCGACAAGGTGAGAAGTTCCGGTGGGTCGCGGAATGCGAAGCCGAGCGCCTCGCCGCCAGAACGGGAGGGCGAACGAGAGCGACATGAGCACGCGGGTGGTCCTAGGGACGTTGGCTCGCCGCAGCGTGCCGATCGCGGTGAACCCTTCCGGGACGTCCGCGGAGCCTGTCCTAGTGCGAGGAGCAGCCCGAGAGCGGGGTTGCTCACGATTCGGTGCCGATCATGACGCCGTCGCTGAACAGATCGATGGAAACTCCGGACAAGATGGCGAGAGGACCGGTCGACGCCTCCCCCGCACGTGTGCGGGCCTGGACGACGCCGGGGGTCGTTGCTGCTTGCCTGCTGGTCGGCGTCCGTCCCGCGTGAAGCCGGTCGCCCGTCGCGTGGTGAGCGAACGGCGGGGCCCTCGTTGCACTCCCAGCACCTGTCCCCGGATTGGTTGACGTCAGGAATGCGGGGTACAGGACTGAGACCTATAGCAGACAGAAGGGGAGATCATGGCAACGGGAGAGACCGGGTTCGACGACGTCACCTACGACCTCATTTCAGTGCAGTACCACTCGCTCAAGGCAGGACACGACTACGGCCAGTACGTCCGCGACGCCGAGAACGCCGAACGGAATGACATCGCCCAATTCTTCAAGGAGGTCATGGGCCAGGACTCCGAGAGGGCCCAACGCTGCCACGAGTTCCTTCGCGACTTGGGTGGCACCGACAACACCAGCCCGCACGGTGACGTCTCGGAGGGCGCTGACCCAAACGCCACCACGTGACCGGGACGGACCGGGATTTCTGAGATGCCCGGTGAGGCGATGGAGCAGACGGAGGGCCGACTGGTTGCCGACCTGGTTGTCGAGCGGCTGCGTCCGTGGTGGTGCACCGGGTCTCCGGCTGCTCCGGTGACGGGATCAACGGTGTGATGGGCGCGCTGCGGCGGGCCGGCGGAGAGCCGGCGTTCGGTCCAGGCGCGCCACGAGGAGAACGCCGCGCTGATGGCGGTCGGCCACGCTAAGTACCGGACGCCGTCCCCGCTCAGTCCCGAGCCCGTCGTCAGAGCCCTCACGCCGCGGCTGCGCGCCGACGCACAGGTCAGCGTCGCCGTCGGATCGGTCGTCTACTGGTACGCCCGGCACCTGACACTCCCGCCCGGAGTCCAGGCGCACCTGTCCTCGACACTCGCCTCGATGGGTTCAGGGGTGCCCGACGGCGTGGCCGCCAGTGGGCGGCACCCGGTCGCCCCATGTTGGCCCTCGTCGGCGACGGCGCCATACAGATGAACGGGCTCGCCGAGCTGGTCATCGTCGCCTCTCGCTGGAAGGACTGGGCCGACCCGCGGTTCGCCGACCTCGTGCTGAACCACCGTGACCTCGCCGAGGTGACTGGAAAGCAACGCGAGACCGAGGGGGACCCGCGGTACGACGTCAGCCAGTCGCTGCCGGACCTCCCTACGCGGAGAACGCCGGGCTCCTTGGACTAGCCGGGATCCGCATCAAACACGGACAAGACGTCGACGCAGCGTGGGACCGCGCGCTCGCTGCGGACCGACCCGTCGTGCTCGAGTCGGTCGTCGACCCGACGGACCGCTCCTACTGCCGTTCCCAGCGGGCGAACAGAAGGTCGACAGCTTCCGCAACGCGCTGGCGCACGAAACGGTGGAGAACACGCCCGCACACTGCTGAAACAACCAAGCAGGGCAGGAATTGAACCGAACGACCCGGCCGCCCGAGACGTGGGTCCCAGTGTCGACCCGCAGGCGACTTTTGCAGCTGGTGGCTGAGCCAGAACTGGCGGTGACAGGCGTTCCGGGTGCAGCCCAGTCGCGGCCGGGGGACGACTCCCCAGCATGACGCTCGGCCCCGGGGGTACCACTAGGTCTTGACCGCCGAACGATGGAGGAGTCATGCCGAGCAAGTCCGCCAACGTGAAGAACGAGAAGCAGTACGAAGCGCTGAAGGACAAGGGGATGTCCAAACAGCGCGCCGCGAAGATCGCCAACACGCCTGACGCCTCCAGGAAGGGTGGCAAGGCCAGCGGCAGCGGAAAGAAGAACAACGACAGCAGTCAGGGCGGGACCACCGCTCAGAAGAAGAAGGCCGGCAGCAAGGGCGGCAAGGCAGCCGCCAAGAAGAGCTGACCGCGCCGATGCCGCTCACCTGTTTGGTTCTGTCCTGCACGCTGAAGAAGTCGCCAGCCGAGTCGAGCACCACCCTGATCGGACACGAGTTCCTCGACGCGCTCCGCGACCACGGCGTGAGCGGAGAACCGCGATCAGGATCGTGCGGCGCTGACGTGCGTCGTGGATGGTCGGGTCGGCCGGCTCGACGGGGTCGGCTCCGACCGATGGTGGGTTCCTGCTCATGGTGTTCCTTTCAATGGGCAGGACGAGGAGGCGCCGGGGGTCCTGGAGGCGAAGCGTCGGCGTGCTTGGACAGGTGAGTCAGTGGCGGCGGGTCGCTCTCACGACGACGTCGGCGAGCGTGACGGCGCTGTCGCCGTGGCCGGTCAGGGTGCGGTGCGACTCCTCGGCGGTCACGACCTCCCACATCGTCGGGTCGAGGCGCGCCGTGATGTCGGCCGCGGTCACCGATGCCGAGGCAGGCGGGTCAGCGCCACCGTGAGAGTGTTCGTTTCCGTGGGCGTGGCCGTGCTCGTGGTGGTGGAGGTGGCCGACGATCAGCAGGGTGCCGCCAGGAGCGACCCAGGA
Organism: Nocardioides sp.; assembly: GCA_025965335.1. Taxonomy (GTDB): domain Bacteria; phylum Actinomycetota; class Actinomycetes; order Propionibacteriales; family Nocardioidaceae; genus Nocardioides. The sequence goes on from JAOPXC010000017.1 coordinate 32,835, forward strand.
AGCGGTGCGGTCGTAGAACTCCAGCTGCGGGATCGCGGGGTGCGCGTAGTGGGTGGTGACCAGGTCGTATGGCGTGCCCGGTTCCCAGGTCGACAGGTCTGCTTGGACCCACTGCACCCGGTCGGCGACGCCGCTCGCGGCGGCGCGTTCGGCTGCGTGGGACAGGGCCTGGGCCGCGATGTCGGCGCCGGTGACTTGCCAGTCGCGCGTAGCGAGCCAGATCGCCTCGGCACCGGTACCGCAACCGGCATCGAGTGCCGTCCCTGGCATCAGGTCACCGACCTCCCGCACCAGGTGCGGGTTGGGCGGGATCACGGCCATCGTGACTGGGGCGCCATCCTGATCGCGATGCCAGTGCTCATCCCAGTAGCTCTTGTCGAACGAGTGCGTCATCGAGGCGCCTCCTTGGTCAGCGCCGCCACGGCGCGGTCGGCGTCTTCCATCACCAGGTCGGCGTTGATGTGCTGGGCTGCGCGGGCTCCCTCGGCAGCGGCCGCGCTCACTTGCGCGGAGAGGTCGCTGGCGTTGCCGGCGACCCAGACGCCGGGCACGCTGGTCCGTCCGGTGGCGTCGGCTTCGATGAACGAGCCCGCCGGATGCGGCGTCGACTCGATACCGATGCCGGCGAAGACATCGGCCCGGGCGATCATCCGCGGTGACACGACCGCGACGTCGACCTCGATGACCTGCCCGTCGTCCAGCCGAACGCCGGTCACGCGATCGCCGTCGACCTCCAGCCGCGAGATTGGGCCCTCGATGATCGGGATGTCAAGTGCCCGCAGTCGGGCGCGCTCCTCCGGGGTGAGAGCCTGGTCGCCGGCGAAGAATCCGACGTGGGGGCTCCACTGCCGGAACATCAGGGCCTGGTGGACCGACATCGGGCCGGTGGCCAGCACGCCGATCCACTGGTTCCGGACTTCCCAGCCGTGGCAATAGGGGCAGTGCAGGACACCGTGGCCCCACTGTTCCCGCACGCCCGGGATGTCCGGCAGCTCGTCGACCAGCCCGGTGGCGATCAACAGACGACGCCCCCGCAGCACTTCCCCGCCGCGCAGCACGACCGTGAAGCCATAGGACGCGCACGACACGTCGGTGACCTCGCCTGCGACGCTCTTTCCGCCGTACCCGAGGACCTCGTCGCGGCCGCGCTTCACCAGCTCGAGGGGGCTGAGTCCGTCGAGGGCCAGCAGGCCGTGTACCCCGTCAGCCGGTGCGTTCCGTGGCTCCCCTGCGTCGACCACGCTGACGCGTCGGCGAGCGCGCGCTAGCGTCAGCGCGGCGCTCAGGCCTGCCGCGCCGCCCCCAACGATCACCACGTCGCGGACTGCAGCGTCCTGCTCTGCCATGTCAGCTCCTCCGATGCCTGCGGCTGTCGCTCGACGACCGCTTGCTTCGATGGTGTGCACCGACAGGCGGTTTCGCAAACCTCGTTGCCGAATGGCAAACTGGTGGATATGGACGACTCGACGGACCGCACCCTCGACGCCGTAGGACTGCGACTCAAGCAGCTGCGTCAGCGCCGCGACATCACCCTCAATGACCTCGCCGAGGAGACCGGCATCTCCACCAGCACCCTGTCCCGGCTCGAGGCCGGCCTGCGGCGTCCGACCCTGGAGCAGCTCTTGCCCTTGGCTCGCGCGTACGGCGTCACGCTCGACGAGCTCGTCGACGCACCGCCGACCGGCAACCCGCGCATCAACCTGCGACCGATCCCGTGTGCCGACGGCTCCACCATCCTGCCCCTGACCCGCAGGCCCGGCGGGATCCAGGCCTATAAGTTCGTCCTCCCCACCGGAGGCGACGACGCCGAGCCCGACCTGCGCACCCACGAGGGCTACGACTGGGTCTACGTCCTCAATGGCAGGCTCCGGCTCGTCCTCGGCGAGCACGACCTCATCCTCGAACCCGGCGAAGCTGCCGAGTTCGACACCCGCACCCCGCACTGGTTCGCAGCAACCAGTTCAGGACCCGTGGAGTACCTCAGCCTCATCGGCAAGCAGGGCCAACGCGCACACGTGCGAGCCGCCCCCAGACAACACACATCCGGCTAGTCAGCCGCTGCATGTCGGCTCCTCCAGGGCTCGCAAGTTGCGCGCTGCGGTCGAGCGGCCATTGACGAACATCCCGCTCGGCATGTCTTCATCGTCGTTAGCCCGGAAGGTTTGTCGAGGGCATCGTTCCGCAGATTCGCCTTACATCAGTCCGAGATGTGGCACGTACTGAGGTGACCGCAAACCGTTCGGCCTGCGGGACGGGGCGCGCCTCCCGACGTCGTCCGAGCCGTCGCGTTCGGGTCGCATGTGGAGCCGCGTCAAACCTGCCCAGAATGACGCGGGAGTCACCCCAATGGCGACAAGCCTCCGGAGACCCAGTCAGGACTAGGCCTACTCCGATAGGCGCGCCATCCGCTCATCATCGGAGCCTACTCACCGAAATAGATCCGACGCGCCTCTTCATCCGGGACCAGCCCGTCCGGGCCGCGCGCTTCCAGGGTTGCGAACCCGCCGAGCGTGGGGTCCTTCTCGCGAGCGGCCGCATTGAGATTGCGGCGGCGGTCGGCCTCGGGTCCCTCCTCCGCGTCCAGCAGCGCGCACCACCGGTCGTACGCGCGTAGGACGTCGTAGTACGCCTGCCGCTGTCTCGCGAACTCGCGTGTTGCCCGTTCCCAGTCCCGATCTGTCGTGAGCAGTTCACTCAACGCGCGAACGTCCCGAAAGAGCAGCGAGGTACCGAGCCCCTGGGTGGGGTCCAAAGCGCCTGCCGCGTCTCCCACCAACACCGCGTGGCCGAGGGCGATGCGACTCGACCACGTGCAGCTGTTGGGGAAGAAGCCCATCGGCCCCGCTTGTCGGGCGCCATCCAACGTGCCCTCTGGCATGAACTTGGCAGCGAAAGCTACGAATGCGTCTACCGTTCGGCCCACCCCTGTCTCGCGGACCCGGTCAGCGGCCAGCCGGATGTAGACGCGGCACGAGTCGGTGCCGGTGGCAAACCAACCCACGGCCGATGCAGGTATGGGAGCCCAGCCGAAGGTGTCGTCCCAGTGCACGCCGGACAAGAGGAGGCCACCGAACCAGTGGTGCTCGGGGTCGGTCACGGTGTCCGCTCGCAGCCATCGCCGGGCGCCAGACTTCTTCCCGTCCGCGCCAACGGCCAGCCTGGCCTGGAATTCCGCCGTGCGTCCGCCCTGAACGACCGTCACGCTGGGTCGGTTGCCGTCAAGTACCCCGACGACCTTCGCCGGCCGCAGCACGGTGGCGCCCTGTGACTCGGCCCAGGTCAGCAGAGTTTCCTGCAGACGGGGGTGCGAGAACCCAATCGCTGGCAACGCATCGATCGAGATCTCCTCCCACCGCTGTGAATCCACGCGCCGTCCGTCTTCCTCATAGAAGTCGAGCACGGGTAGCGGCACGACGCCGGCCAGATCGAGAGGCTCGCCGAGGCCAACCCGCAACGCCTCGGAGTGACCCCAGGGCCAGGTCAGTTCGCCCCGTATGCGGTCGCGGAATCCGCTCTCCTTCTCGACGACCAGCACACCGAGACCGGAACGTGCCAGCACGCCCCCCAGCGATGACCCTGCTAGCCCGCCGCCGGCGATCACGACGTCGAAAGCTCGAGCGGCCATGACCTGATCTAATCGGCTGCCGGCCCAGAGTCAAGATCCGATCCCATGAGGGTGCCCGATTCGGGGGGCCTTCGCCGCGACGCGCCGGCCTCTCAGGCGATGTGCTCCACCCCGCCGAAGCCGACCAGGTCGTCTTCGGCCAGGTCACCAATGACCACGGCTTCCGAATCATGGCGTACGACCTGCCTGCCTCGCGGACCTGGAGCCCGGGCGAGGACCCGTTCTTCGTCTCGGTCCGCGCGCCGACCCCGACGAGATCACCACGTACTGGGAGAAGCTCGCCGAGGGTGCGACCGTGACCCAGCCGCTCGCGCCCTCCCGTGGGCGCCCCTGTACGAGATGCTGACCGACCAGTTCGGCGTCACGGACGTCACGGACGACTACGCCGACTGAGCGACACGCCACCTCGGGATGGCCGCGTGCTCAGCTCGGAGCGTGCGGCCGTCCCGCCCGCGGCATGTCCACGTTCAGACGTCCAGCGCCCTCAAGTAGCGGTTGGTCATGGCTCGCTGGACCCATCGGCTGACCGGGCCGCCGTACCGCGCCGCGCGGCTTGCCGCCGGGAGAAGGCGGAGACCGTGCACTCGAAAGGGAAGGAGACCTTCAACGTCCGCCGGGCACCTCGCGCTCGCGCGCCCGTTCGTCGCTCAGGTCGGCCATCGCCGCTAGCGCGCAGATCCCAGGCAAGCTCTTCGCGGGGTCTCCATCATTCCTCGCGCCTCGCCGGGCCGCTGTGCTTCACGAAGCGCGATCGCTTCTGTGATGGTGGCGAAGACATCTTGATCGGACACCCGAGACATTTGCGGCCTACCGCGGGGACGTCAGTCGCGCGCGCCGCAGCGGAACCTTCGGGGAGGCGGTCTGCGCACATCGGCAGGACCCGCCCGGTCAAAGCCGCGATTCGCGGTCGGCGTGACATGCGTCGTACCGGAGCGCCTCGAATCTGCCGGTCATCCCGAGAAGGCGCATTCCGTTCGCAGAGCGTTTGGCAAACCGACCTGGACCGGTCATCCGCGACCTCTAACTTCACCGTCCAGAGGCGGGCGGCAACTCTCGGGTCGGCCTCATCCATCGGATGGAGGAACCCCGCCCATGCCATCGACCGCTGTTCGGGCGCGCGGTCTCGCCAAGACCTTCGACGACGTCATCGCACTCGATGGTGTCGACCTCGACGTCGCGGCCGGACAGATCCACGGCCTCGTCGGGCCCAACGGCGCCGGAAAGACCACGCTACTCGGCCTCCTGCTGGGCCTGGCGGTGACCGACGCGGGCACGCTGGAGATCTTCGGGACGCCAGTCGGCCGCGCGTTCAGCCTGTCCGGGAGTGTCGCTGGATTCGTCGATGGCCCCGGTCTCTATCCGATGCTGACGGCGCGACAGAACCTCGCTGCGCTCGCCTCCCTCCGCGGCGAGGCAGACGGTCGCTCCGCTGACCTCGACGAGCTGCTCGATCGGGTCGGGCTCCGCGAGGTGGCGGGTGACCCTGTCCGAGGCTTCTCGCTCGGGATGCGGCAGCGTCTCGGGCTGGCCGCAGCCCTCCTCGGGGAGCCGCGGCTGTTGGTCCTCGACGAGCCGGCCAACGGCCTCGATCCCGCGGGCAAGCGGCAGGTCCACCGGGTGCTCACTGACCTCGCCGACGCGGGTGCGACCGTCGTCCTCTCGAGCCATCGGATGGACGACCTCGCCGCGCTGTGTGACGAGGTCACGCTGTTGTCCGCGGGCCGGGTCGTCTTCTCCGGGCCGGTGCGCAAGCTGGCCACGGAGAGCGGAGAGCTCGACTACCGGCTGGTCACCTCCGATCCCGAGGGCGCCCGCCGCGTCGCCGAGGGCACACCTGCCCTGAGCCAGGGGGCTGGCCGCACGTCGCCGTCGCGGACGGACGACCACGCTCTGGTCGTCCGGGGGCCCGAGGCCTCGCTGGACGACCTGGTCGTGCGGCTGGTCGCCGCAGGCATCGCGATCCGCGAGCTCGGGCCGGTCGTGCCGCCGCTCGAGGCTGCCTTCCTGGCACTGACCGGCGCCGACCTCGACGCCAGCACCGTCGACGAGGAGCCCGCCCGATGACCGCGTCCACCCTCGAAGCCACCGTTCGGGTGCAGCCGGTTGCCCTGCGCCGTGGCTACCGTTTCGAGCTGGTCAAGCTGGTCTCGCAGTGGCGCCTCCGGTTGGTGTTCCTGGCCTGCCTGCTCGGCCCCGCCGTGTACACCGCGGTGATCAGCAGGCAGACCTCCCTGCCTGCCGACGCCCTCTACGGCCGCTGGATGAACCAGTCCGGATGGGCTGGCTCGCTAGCGGTCCTCGTCTTCATGGGCACGCTCGTTCTGCCCTTGCTCACCTGCGTCGTGTCCGGCGACGTCTTCGCCGTCGAGGACCGGCTCGGCACGTGGCGCCACCTGCTGGTCGCGGTGCGATCGCCGCGCCGGATCTTCCTGTCGAAGGCGCTTGCCGCGCTCACCGTGACCGTGGCGCTCCTCGCCGCCCTCGCCGTGTCGTCGATCGCAGGCGGCCTGATCTCGATCGGCAGCCACCCGTTACCCGGCCTCGACGGGCACATCATGGGCACTGGTGAGCTCACCCGGACGGTCCTGCTGGCCTGGCTGACCATCGTCCCGCCCACGCTCGCGTTCTCCGCGGTCGGCCTGCTCGGGTCGGTCGCCCTGGGCCGCTCGCCGCTCGGGCTGCTGATGCCGGTCGTGCTCGCGCTCGTGCTCGCAGGCGTCCAGCTGATGCCGGTGCCGGTCGCGCTCCGCGTCGCGCTGCCGATGAACGCGTTCATCAGCTACCGGGGGCTCCTCACGACGCCGGGTCAGCTCGGGTCGCTCTGGATCGGGCTCCTCGTCAGCCTGGCCTGGGCGGCGCTTGCCACGTTCCTGGCCTACCGCCTGTTCATGCGCCGCGACTTCACTGACGTGGCGTACGACGGCTCGGGCCGCCGCTTCGTCGTCGCGGGTCTGGTCCCTCTGGTCGGCCTGATCGCGGTGACGACCGTCGCCGTGGCCGCGGCGACCGGCGCCACCGGCTCGGGCATCGAGCGACCGAAGCTCGAGGCCGCGCTGGCGACGTCGTTCTCCCACCTGTACGTGCTGCAGACCGAGGGGCTCCACCGCCCGGCGGTCACCGAGGATCAGCTCCAGGCCGCGGCCAAGTGCGACAAGGCCGGCGACCGGGTCCAGGACACGGGTCCGGGCGCCGACTGGCGATGCGTCGTCACCTGGACCCTGCCCGGTGCGACCGCGACCGGCACGGCGATCTACCAGCTCGACGTGGCCGCCGACGGACGGTACGTCGCCGACGGCGACGGGCCGAAGGAGGTCAACGGGTTCTTCCAGATCCACACCCCGACGGGCGACGCCCCGAACCCTCTCTGGCAGTTCGACGGCTTCGTCGATCTGCTCAACACCACAATGAAGGGAACACAATGAATGTCACGCGGAACCGCGTGGAGAAGCCCGCTCGTCGGCGCTTCTCCCGCAGATTGCCGATCGGCGCACTAGCAGGTGGACTGGCCCTCGCGATCACCGGAGGTGTTGCCTACGGTACGACCGTCGGCTTCGGCAACAACCTGGTCGGCAACGAGTCCGCCGACGGCCTGCAGATCTCCTCCAACCAGGTCCTCAAGCCCCTGGGCGAGCGGCTCACCACGCCGTACGGCAAGTTCATGGGCTCCACCGTCAGCCCCGACGGCCGCTTCCTGGCCGCTACGGCCAACGACCGTTCGGTCTCGCTGCAGATCTTCGACCTGTCGTCGTACAAGCTGATCTGGCGCGGCGGCACCGCGGCCGGTGTCAACCTGCGACTGTCTGACAACACCGTCGGCCAGGAGGGTCCCCTCTACTCGCCGGACGGCACGCTCCTCTGGATGCCCAATGCGACCGGTCTCACCCGGTTCCCGGTCAACGCCGACGGCTCCCTGGCACCCGGCACCAAGATCACGATCCCGACGGCGGGTGGTCGGCAGGCGCTGACCGCTGGCATGGCCTACTCCCCCGACGGCTCGACCCTGTACGCCGCCGCCAACGGCCAGAACACCGTCGTCGCGATCGACCCGGCCACCGGCACGATCAAGCAGACCTGGGGCGTCGGCATCGCCCCCCGCCAGCTGAAATTCGTCGGCACCAAGCTGTACGTCAGCGACGAGGGTGGCCGCAAGGCCAACCCGGGTGAGCCCAACATCGGGTCCTACGGCACCGAGGTCCCCGCCGACCCGGTGCTCGGCACCTCGACGACAGGTGTGCTCAGCACCGTGGACACCGCCAACGCCGCCGCGCCCGTCGGGCAGATCGAGGTCGGCCTCCACCCGACCGCGATGTACGCGAACGACGGCGTCCTCTACGTCGCCAACACCAACGACGACACCGTCTCGGTGGTCGACACCTCGATCGACAAGGTCGTCCAGACGATCGCGACCCAGCCGTGGCAGGGCTCGAAGGTCGGCTACGCGCCGGACGCCGTCACCGTCCACGACGGCCGCCTGCTCGTCAGCCTCGGCCGCGCCAACGCGCTCGCGGTCTACAAGCTCGGCGAGAACGCGCTCGACCCGGTCAGCTACGTCGGTCTCGTTCCCACCGACTACTACCCCGAGGACGTCTTCGCGGTCGGCGACCAGCTCGTCGTGGCCAACCGTCGCGGCATCGACGCCCGGGGTCCGCTCATCACGTTCAACGCGGGCTACGGCACCACGCCGGCGACCGGGCACGGCACCCACGGCACGACCGCCTCCCTGACCCGCTTCAGCCTCCCGAGCGACAGCGAGATCAAGGAGACCCACACGCCGGTGGTCTTCGCCCAGAACGGTTGGGGCGACGCGGACACCGACGTCAAGCACGCCCACGGCAGCCGGGCGAACGCCGTCCCGGTGCCCAAGCGGATCGGTGACCCCTCGACCATCAAGCACGTCTTCATGCTGGTCAAGGAGAACCGGACCTACGACCAGATCCAAGGCGACATGCCCGAGGGAAACGGCGACCCGTCGCTGGCCCAGTTCGGTGAGCAGGTCACCCCGAACATCCACGCGCTGGCGCGCCAGTTCGGGCTCTACGACAACACCTACGACGTCGGCACCAACTCCGCCGAGGGCCACAACTGGATCATGCAGGGCGACAACCCGGAGTACACCGAGTCCAGCGCAGGTGAGTACATCCGCTCCTACGACACCGAGGAGGACGTGCTCGGCCACCAGCGCTCCGGCTTCCTGTGGACCGCCGTCCAGGCGGCCGGTAACACCGCCAAGAACTACGGCGAGTTCATCTACACCGGGGGCAAGCCGGCCGGGACCTGGCAGCAGTACTACTGCGCCGCCACGAGCGTCGAGAACGGCGGCGACCCCGCCCAGCTCACCACGCCGGCGCTGAAGGGCAACTACGGGTCGCCCATCCCGTCGCTGAACGCCATCACCAACCCGCTCTCGCCGCCGTTCGACATGTCGATCCCGGACCTCTACCGGTACCAGATCTGGAAGCAGGACTTCCAGAAGAACGGCCCGGCCGACTTCAACATGATGTGGCTCTCGGACGACCACACCGGTGGCCCGGTGTCCGCGCGTTCCAACGTCGCCAGCGGCGACCTCTCGGTCGGCAAGATCGTCCAGACGATCTCGCACAGCCGGTACTGGAAGGACTCCGCGATCTTCGTGGTCGAGGACGACAGCCAGAACGGTCCCGACCACGTCGACGGCCACCGCGCCCCGATTCAGGTCATCAGCCCCTGGGCCGCGCACGGCAAGACCATCTCGACCTACTACTCCCAGATCTCGATGGTGCGCACGATCGAGCAGATCCTCGGTGCGGAGCCGCTGAACCAGAAGGTGGCCGCCGCAACGCCGATGTTCGACGCGTTCCAGAAGAAGCCGGACAACACGCCGTACACGGCGAAGCCGAACCGCATCCCCCTCACCGAGAACATCGCGACCCCGCCTGCCTGCGGTCTCGACACTCCGGCGAACGGAGGGCCGGCGGCCAAGGCGGCACCCACCCCGGTCGAGTACGTCTCCTACGCGGTGGCGTGGGAGAACTGGGCGAAGAAGCAGCACCTCAGCGGCAACCGCGCACAGCCCGACTTCGCCAACCCGGAGCAGATGAACCGCTACACGTGGTACGACGCCCACCACTGGGACCTGCCGTACCCGGGTGACCCGAAGATCTACCTCCCCAACGACGTGCCGGGCGCGGCTCTGCCGGGCTCGGAGGTCGACTGACCCGTTCCGTCAGGGCCTGGCCCTGACGGACAGCCAGGTGGCCCACCGGGAGACCCGGTGGGCCACCGCCGGGTCGGGGACTCTGACTGCTCACTCACTTCTCCGCGGACCGGTGCGGTGAGGACTGCGGGCACGTACTCGAGCAGCTGCAAGCTGCCGTCAGAAGTACCGACCGTACGGCCTCGACGGTGTCCTCGCGGGCATGCGTCATATCGGCTCCCTTCTGTTGTCAACCGGCGGATTCGAGGGTCCTGTCCTGGCTGCTCTTCCGAGCCGGCGGTCGCGGGAGTAGCGTCTTGTCTGCGGGTCCGGGAAGTGGCTGATCCGAAGTGTCGATGTGCGGGGGCAGGTCGACCGCGCTGGATTCTTGAGACGCCCCGCAGTGCCCTTCCGGGCCCGTGCCGGGGTCTCGATCGGCAGCGAGTTGTGCGTCTGCGAGGAGTTGGCGGTAGATCGCGTCGGAGATTCTGCGCTTGAGGCACCTCATGGCCTCGAGGGGCTTCTTGCCCTCGGATCGCTTGCGTCGGTGGTAGGCACGGCCGTCGGTGTCGAGGCGAAGCTGGGTGACCGCTGCAATGTGGATCATGTGGTTCATCCGCCGGTTCCCTGCTCGTGAGAGACGGTGGCGGTTTTGCTCGCCCGAGGACGCGTCCAGTGGTGCGGTGCCGGTCCAGGAGGCGAACCGGTTGCGATCAGCGAACCGCGACACGTCGCCGACGTCGGCCAGGATCCGGGCGGCCACGACGGGTCCGACACCGTGGAGGTCCATCAGCGTAGAGCTGCGGGCGAGCACCAGGGTCTTGAGTTCGGCGGTTGCCTTCTTGATCTTCATCTCCACTGCGATCAGTTCGGCGAGCTCGTCGGCGGCGATACGGCGACGGGTCTTCCCGGCGACGTCACGCGGACGGACGGTGGCCAGCATGACCTTGGCCTGACCGATGGTGATGTCGCGTTTCGCCTGTCCTGGCAGTAGTTCAGCCAACAGAGCCTGCAGCCGGTCGACTGTCTGGACCCGGGCCGTGAGCTTCGCCGGCACGTCGACGACCTGCTCGCCCGCCTCGAGCAGCCGCTGGGCCAGCGGACGCCCGACACCGTTGGCGCCCTCGACCGCCCAGCAGGTGCAGACGTCGTGGGGGCAGTCTCATCCCCACGTGCCGAAGCGGTGCGCAAGATGCCACTCCGCAACGCAGTCTCCTATTGGCAGATCCACGCGGCGGATAGAAGCCCGTGTCAGCCGCGCGAATCGAGGGAGACGAGCGCGCTCGGGAAACACACGTGCCAGTTCAGTTGCCAAGGGTGGTCGAGAAGGACGGCCAGATCTATGGTGGCTTGATGGCCGAGGAAAACGTGGACGCAGCCGGGCCGGACGTCATGAACATGTTCGACGCCGAGACCGACCGCAGTCTCGTGTGCCGGGTGTGTGGATCACTGGTGGCTGCTGCAGGCGAGTACCCGAAGGCGCATTGGGACTGGCACGAGACACCGAACGGCGCCTGAGCTCGGAGTCAGCCGCCCTGCCCGAGCGGCTCAATCTCACCCTGTTCGACCAACTGCTCCAGCGCCAGCGAGCAACCTGCCTGCCAACACCCGTCCCGGTCCTGAAACGAGATGACGGCTTCACCCGTGCACGGGCCGCCCCCCTCGCCGCCCGGCGCGTGGTGCGAACACTGGCCCTGCGCAGCGGTGGAACCGGCCTCATGCAGGTCTGGGTCGAATACTTGCGACAGGTTCACGGGTCGACCTCCTGGGCTCAGACTCTCACCCTCTTGCGCTCCCATCCAGCGCGTCGCTGCATTGCCTCCAGCGTGCGGTTGCAACAACTGCGTTGTGGCCTCTCCGTTGCGCCGACACGCGGCGAAAGGACGCGGGTTTGCGAACGCCCGGATCGCGGCATAGCGACGCACGGGGCGCTCGTCGACACCCAGTTGGCCGGCGAGGTCGGCGAGCCTGCGAGTACCGCCGCCCTGCAGGATCTCGAGGGCGCCAGTACCCGCGAGGTGGGTCGGGACATGAGGGCGATCTTCCACAGATGCCGGGCGGATCCTGTCCGGTACTGCGCCCTACCCTCGAAACCAAGGCCGAAACCGGTCCTCCATCGTGACGTGAGGAGTCCACCATGGACAACGCAGCAGGTAACCCCGTGACCGACCGGTTGACCTTCGCCTCGATCCGCGTGATCACCGACGACGTTGTCAGCCTCGTCAAGTTCTACGAACGGGTGACCGGAATCTCGGCGACCTGGGCCAACGATGTGTTCGCAGAGCTCAGTACCCCAGCGGCCACGTTGGCAGTTGCCAGCAGCAGCACCATGGCCCTCTTCGGTCCCGAGGTTGCCCACGCCGCCGACAACCAGAGCGTCATCATCGAGTTCCTCGTGGCTAACGTTGACGCCGATCACGACCGACTGCGGGCCCTGGACGAACTCGACCTCACCATCGTCCAGGCGCCGACGACGATGCCCTGGGGAAATCGATCCCTCCTGTTCCGCGACCCCGACGGAAACCTGGTCAACTTCTTCACCCCCGTTACCCCTGAAGCGATCCAGAGATTCCAGCGGTGACCGC
>JAOPXC010000024.1 GCA_025965335.1 Nocardioides sp.
CGTCGACCTCCTCGGACTTCAAGGGAGTGACCTCCACGGGGTCGTAATCGGTGTTCGGTCCCGACATGACTGCCTTTCCAGCTGTGCCCGTCGAGCCCGACGTGCGCGGCAAGTCTAGGAAGGTGGCGGAGCGGGACGCGAACCGGTTGTCACCGCGGCCGGCTCACGGCCCCGGACCTCACTCCGGGCGGCGGTCCTCGCTCGGCCAGGTGAGCACGACGCGGGCGCCCCCACCGTGGGCATCCTCGATCGTGACGGTCCCGCCGTGGGCGCGGACCAGCCCGTTGACGAGGTACAACCCGAGGCCGGACCCGCCCCGCGCCCCGCCCTTCCAGAACTTGGTGAAGACCCGCTGGCGGAGCTCCACCGGGATGCCCTCGCCCTCGTCCTCCACCGTCGTTCGGACTCCGTCGAACTCCGCCCCGCCGACGATCGGCTCGACCACCACGCGGACGGTGCCCTCGCCGTGTCGAACTCCGTTCTCGACCAGGTTCGTGACGACCTGGCTGAACTTGTCGGGGTCGACGCTGACGTGCGGCAGAGCCTCCCCCACCACGAGCTCGATCCGCCTGCTGGTGCTCGCCTGCACCGACTCCACGATGCGCCGCACCAGCACGGCTGCGTCGGAGGGCCGTGGGTAGAGCTGGAGCCGGCCGGTGTCGATCCGCGCGACGTCGAGCAGCTCCGCGATCAGGCGACTGAGGCGGTCGGCGTCAGCACTCACGGTGGTGAGCATCAGCTTCTTCTGGTCGTCGCTGAGCTTGTCCCAGCGGTTCAGGAGTGCCTGGACGAAGCCCTTCACCCCGGTCAGCGGGGACCGCAGCTCGTGGGCCACGGTGGCCACCAGGTCGGAGCGCTCGCGGTCGAGACGCGCCCTTCCCCGGCCGGACCTGATCGCCACCGCGACCAGGGACACCGGCTGGTCGAGCGCCGGCCGGTGGATGCGCGCGGACACCAGGACCTCCGTGCCGTCGGGAAGCAACCACGACTGTTCGGGTACGGCGGTGCGCGTGGCGAGCCCGGCGTAGGGGCGGTTGGAACGGAACCAGGCCTGGCCTTCCCGGTCCTGGAGGGCGAGCACGTCCGCAAGGGGCCGACCGAGGCAGTCCGCCGCGCGGACTCCCAGCATGGCCGCGGCCACGGACGACACCAGGGTCACCCGGCCCTCGGCGTCCCCGAGCACGACGCCGTCGGGTAGCGCGTCGGCGAGGGCCTGGGCGCCGTCCCGCTGCGAGTCCACGCCCGCCACCCTAGGTGCGCTGGGCCCGGGCGGAGGCGTAGAGACAGAGGGCCGCGGCGGTGGAGAGGTTGAGGCTCTCGGCGCGGCCGTGGATGGGGATCCGGATCCGGTGGTCGGCCAGGGCCGCCAGCTCCGCGGGCAGCCCCCACGCCTCGTTCCCGAAGAGCCAGGCGGTGGGTCGGGCCAGCAGCTCGTCGGCGTCGTACAGGTCGAGCTCGCCGGCGCCGTCGGCGGCGAGGACCGTGAGCCCGGCCTGCTGGGCGGTGCGAACCGCGACCGCGGGGTCGGCCTCGACCGCGATCGGCAGGTGGAACAGGCTGCCGACGCTGGCCCGGACGGTCTTGGGGTTGTAGGCGTCGACCGAACTGCCGGCGAAGACCACCAGGTCGGCCCCCGCTGCGTCGGACGTGCGCACGACCGTGCCGGCGTTCCCGGGGTCGCGGACGTCGGCGCAGATGGAGACCAATCTGGTGCCGACCGGGTCTGCGGACGAGGGACCGAGCAGGTGCGTCAAGGGCCGGTCGAGGAAGCGGCACACGGCGACGAGCCCGGCCGGGCTCACGCTGTCGCTGAGCGAGGCCAGGGCGCGGTCGTCGACGAGCGTCCAGGTGGGAGCGGCGGCGGCGAGCGCTGGATACTTCTCGGTTGCGGCCGCCGTCCCGGCGGTCGTCGCGAAGACCTCCACCACACAACCAGCCACGGACAGGGCGCCCTCGACTGCCTTGGGGCCGTCGACGAGGAACAGCCGCTGCTCGGCCCGAAATGAGCGACGGGCGAGCTTCCGCGCCTCCTTGACTCTGGCGTTGCCGCTGGTCAGCGGCACCTGGTCGGGAGATGCGGGGAAGCTCGCCACGTCAGTGCTCGGACCTGAGGTCTCGACAGGCTCGACCAGCGTGGGCCGAGGCATGCGCGAGGGTCAGGCGGAGGCCTCGGCCCGGGGCGCGTTGACGTCCTCGGGGAGGGCCGCACGGGCGGCCTCGACGAGGACGTTGAACGCCGCGAGGTCGTTGACGGCCAGGTCGGCAAGGATCTTGCGGTCGACCTCGATACCGGCGAGGTTCAGACCCTGGATGAAGCGGTTGTAGGTCATCCCCTGGGCGCGGGCCGCCGCGTTGATCCGCTGGATCCACAGCTTGCGGAAGTTGCCCTTGTTCTTGCGCCGGTCGTTGTAGCTGTAGACCAGGGAGTGGGTGACCTGCTCCTTGGCCTTGCGGTACAGGCGCGAGCGCTGGCCGCGGTAACCGCTGGCGCGCTCGAGGGTCGTACGGCGCTTCTTCTGGGCGTTTACTGCCCGCTTGACGCGTGCCACTGTCTTACTCCTTGTTCACTGAAACATGATCTCGACGAGCTCGATCGGAGCTGCCGGGTCCGGGCGGCAGGGTCAGATACCCAGCATCTTCTTGGCGCGCTTGACGTCGGCCTTGGCGATCTCGACGGTGCCAGTCATCCGGCGGGTCACCTTGGAGGGCTTCTTCTCCAGGTTGTGACGCTTGCCGGCCTTCTCGCGAAGGATCTTGCCCGTGCCGGTCACGCGGAAGCGCTTGCCGGCCCCGGAGTGAGGCTTGTTCTTCGGCATCTCGGAATCTCTCTCTTCTCGTTCTGCTGGTTTGGTCTCGACGAGCTCGACCACCGGGTCAAGCTCGACCACCGGGTGCTGCGGGTGGTCTCGACAGGCTCGACCACCGAGTGGTGCGGGTGGTCCCGAGGGGCCGAGACCACCGATGTCTTGGGTCAGGCCTCGATCTCTGGATCCAGGTTCTCGGAGCGTCCTCGCTCCTTCTTCTTCGCCACCGGTCCGGCGGCGTGGGCGGCGTCGCGCTCGGCTTGCTCGTCGGCCTCGTGCGCCGCACGCTCGGCGGCCTTCGTCTCCTTGTCCGCCAACATGTCGACCTTGGCGTCGGCCTTCTTCTTGTGCGGGCCGAGCACCATCACCATGTTGCGGCCGTCCTGCTTGGGCGAGGACTCGACGAAGCCCAGCTCCGTGACGTCCTCGGCCAGCTTCTGCAGCAGCCGGAACCCCAGCTCGGGGCGGTGCTGCTCGCGGCCGCGGAACATGATCGTGATCTTGACCTTGTCGCCGGCGCGCAGGAACCGCACCACGTGACCCTTCTTGGTCTCGTAGTCGTGCGCGTCGATCTTCGGACGAAGCTTCATCTCCTTGATGATCACGTTCG
>JAOPXC010000034.1 GCA_025965335.1 Nocardioides sp.
CTACAGCACCCCGCGCGACCTGCGTTGTGTTGCGCACGACGGCCTGTCGGGAGTCAGGACGTGCAGGGTGACGCAGCGCCACCACGGCCATCGCTTCACCTACAAGGCCGTCGCCATCGACCGCGCGGACAACCGGAGCGTCGTGCGAGGCAGCTACCGCACCGGTGAGGGGGAACGCCCGAGGACCGAGCCGACCGCGCGACTCCAATCGCCGGAGAGTGGGACGTCGCCAATGAACGGCTTCGCTCCGCTGTCAGGCCAGGTACGAGACCGCCGCGAGCTGGGCCGCCGCTAGTCCGGCTGTGCCAATGGGTGCGTCCGCAGGAGTGACGCAGCACGGGGCGGCGGTTCAGGGCTGGATGTTCTCGAGGTCCGCGAGCAACTTCGGGTGCGTCGGCTCCCAGCCGAGACCTTCTCGAGTCGTCGCGCTCGAGGACGGCTGGTCGGTCGCAAAGATCTGACCGATCGGACCGTACGTCTCGGTTGCCACTGACTCGACCGGTAGGCCGAGCCGGCGTCCGATGACCTCGGCAATGTCGCGGACCGGGTCGCCCTCGTCGTCCACCGCGTGCCACGAGCTGCCGGCTGGTGCCGACTCCAGGGCCAGCCGGAACAGCACGGCTGCGTCGAGCGCGTGCACGGCCGGCCACCGCTGGGTGCCGTCGCCCGGGTACCCGGAGATCCCTGTCTCGCGTGCGATGTTGGTCAGCAGGCCGGCGAACCCGCCGTCGCCCCGGTTGTGGACCGTGCGCGGCAGCCGTACCGCGGAGGCCCGCACGCGGCGCGAGGCCAGCTCCAGGATTGCGGTCACGGTGCGGCCGCGACCGCCGACCGGGCCGTCGGTGGGAAGGGGGTCGGCCTCGGTGGAGGCGCGGCCCGGCACCCACGGAGTGCCCGAGGCGGTGACCAGCGGGCGGTCGCTGCCGACCAGCGTCTCGCCCAGCGTGGTGAGTGCGGCGGTCTCCTCAGCGATCGCCTGCGCGAGCGCCTCGGGGCTGCTGAAGTCGTTGGCGAACGCGAGGTGGATGACGCCGTCGGACTGTTCGGCGCCGGCGCGCAGGACGTCCAGGTCGGCGAGGCCACCGCGGAGCGCGGTTCCGCCGGCCGCCTCGACGGCCTGTGCGGACGCGTCGGAGCGGGCGAGCGCGAGGACGGTGTGGCCGTTGGCGAGGAGTTCGGCGACGACGGCGGTGCCGATCAGGCCGGTGCCGCCGGTGATGAAGACGTGCATGGGACGCTCCTGAAGTGATGGGATATGTGTCCCATCACCGTAGCAGGTGATGGGATAAGTGTCCCATCACGTAGGATGACCGTCATGGCACGGTGGGAACCAGGAGCGCGCGAGCGGATCGTTCTCGCTGGTGTCGACCTGTTCACCGAGCAGGGTTACGACGCCACCACGGTCGCGCAGATCGCCGAGCGTGCCGGCATCACCAAGAGCACCTTCTTCCGGTACTTCCCCGACAAGCGCGAACTCCTCGCCGCCGGACAGGAGACCCTGAGCCTGCTGCTGACCGAGGGGATCGCCCAGGCGCCCAAGGATTCGAGTCCGCTGGAGGCGGTAGCGGCCGGCCTCGAGCGCGCGTCCAGCGAGATGGGTCCGATGAACCGTGAGCTCGGTCCTCGGATCAAGGCGGCAGTCGCCGCCAGCGCCGAGCTCCAGGAGCGCGCCGTCCTGAAGAACGTCGGTCTGGCTGCCGCGATGACCGACGCGTTGGTGGCCCGCGGCGTGTCCGACCCCGTTGCTCACCTCGCCGCCGAGCTCGGGGTCCTGGCGTTCAAGCGCGGGTTCGCCGAGTGGTCCGAAAGTGAGGGGGAGGCTGCCAATGCCCTGGCGCCGCACACCCTGGCGGCGCTCGCCGAGCTACGCGCAGCAAGCGCGTCACTGGGCTAGGTGCCGGCGACCGCGCGCTCGAGACCGGATTCCGGAGACCTGA
This sequence comes from Nocardioides sp., assembly GCA_025965335.1. GTDB lineage: Bacteria > Actinomycetota > Actinomycetes > Propionibacteriales > Nocardioidaceae > Nocardioides. Next base: position 1,938 of record JAOPXC010000034.1, read on the forward strand.
ACGCGGCGCCAAGACGCGTGCGGGGTGCGCCCAGGTCGGCGACCCCCGCCGATTGGTCACAAACTGCACGGATCATGCCCGAAGGCATGCAGTTTGTGACCAATCGAGGGCGTTCCTAGCAAGCTGTGCGGCGGTCGCCAGCCCTCGAGGAATCGCGCGACCTACGAGGTCGTGCGCCGCCGGGGCTCGACGCCGTGTCCGTGCAGTCGGCCGAACTGGCTGCGGTGGAAGATGAGCGGCGAAGCGTGCTCGACCGCGTGGACCTCGTGCAGCTCGAGCAGCACCACGAAGTGGTCGCCGGCCGGGAGCTCCTCGAACACCGTGCACTCGAAGGTCGCCGCTGCCTCGTCCAGCAGAAGGGCGCCGGACTGCGCACGGATCAAGGCCAGGCCGTCGAAGCGCTGGTCGACCGGGCCGGCGAGCTGGCGGCAGACCGCGTCGTGGTGCGCGGCCAGCACGCTGAGGCCGATGCGCTCGGCGGTCCGCAGGATCGGCCAGGTGGCCGAGGTCCGTGCGATCGAGACCGAGACCAGCGGCGGGTCGAGACTGACCGAGGTGAACGAGCTGGCGGCGAGTCCGATGTCGGTGCCGTCGATGGTCGCGGCCACCGCGACCACGCCGCTGGGGAACGCTCCGAAGGCGGTGCGGAGGGCAGCCGCATCGAGCGAGGTCGCCGATGTCACTGGTGGGCCTCCAGCATCCGCATCGCCTTCATGCCGTGGGTGTAGGCGCCACCCGCACGGATCGCCGCGGCGACGAAGCTGACCTCGGCGATCTCCTCCTGCGAGGCGCCGGCGTCCGCGGCGGCCTTGACGTGGCTCTCGAGGCACATCTCGCACTGGGTCGTGAGGGCCACGGCGATGGCGATCAGCTCGCGGTACTTCTGGGGGATCTGGCCGTCGTGGTTCTGGAAGACCGACTCCGCGAAGGCGGCGTAGCCGGCGGCTTCGGTCGGAGCCGACCTGCGCAGCTGGGGTGCGTAGGCCCGGTCGGATCGGGGGGCGGTCTCGGGTACGGCGGTCATGGTCGTTCTCCTCGGGTAGTCGGGGGATGGGAGGCAGGACAGCGGACCGGCTCAGCCGGCCGGGGCGGTCCAGGTGGAGGTGAACCAGGACACCTCGCCGGTGTCGGGCTGGTAGGAACGTCGTGGGAGCGTGCCGATGTCGGCGCCGTACACGTGGATGCCGACGCACGGGACGTCGCCCTCGCACTCGACCTGGTGGACGTCGTCGTCGGTGGTGCAGCAGACGGTGACCTGACCCGCGGTCCAGCTGTCCTCGCCGTCCTGCACCAGCGGGGTGCCGGGGGTCGCCGGCTTGGCGAAGCTGCGCTCGTGCTCGACGCCGGCGTGGATGCCGACCACGCCCCACGTCTCGTGGCCGTGCACAGGCGTGCCCTGGCCGACGTTCCACACGGCGGCGGCGATCGAGAACCGGCCCTCCGGGTCGACGTGAAGGGGATACATGACGTAGCGCTCCACGCCCGGCTTCGTCATCGACGGCGGAAGGTCGATGCCCGCGGACAGTGCGGCACGCAGGCGGTCGGCGACCACCTCGACGAGCTCGTGCTCGTCGGGGTGTCGGTCGACGAGGCCGCCGAGCTCCTCGATGAACGACGTCAACGTGGCGTCCTGGATGGTCGTGGTCATCGTGCTCCTCGGTCTCGGTGCTGACGGATGCGGTCGCGCAGCCCTGGCGTCGTTGCGAGGGAGCGGACGAGGTCGGCGAGCGGGTCGCCGGCACGGGACGGGGTAGCGGCAGCACGCAGCCCGGCGGTGGTCCCGACCGGGGCCGCGCCCGCTGCCGCCGTGAGCCGCTCAATCTCGGCCTCGACCGCGGCGGGCGTGTCGAGCAGCTGCCACAGGCCGCGGTGGGCACCCTCGCGGGCATCGATGCGCCGGGCGCTCAGCGCCACCTCGGTCGCGTACGACGGCGAGGTCTCGGCCGCCAGCCGGGCCGTGCCCAGCACGGCCCCGAAGCCAGAGCCGGGGAACCGCAGGCTGGCGCCGGACGTCGCCAGCCGGACGTCGGTGGCGAGCACCAGGTCGGCGCCGGCGCCGACCGCGGCACCGTCGACCAGCGCGACCGTGAGGGCCGGCGACGACTGGACGCGCTCGAGCAGCAGCTGGATGCGGACCAGCCGGTGCAGCATGGTGGCGTCGGACTCGTCGTCGAGCCCGGAGAGGTCGAGCCCACCGCAGAACGCCCGGCCGCGCGCCTCGAGGACGACCATCCTGGCCTCGTCGCGCGCGGCGAGGTCGAGCTCGTCGTGGAGCCGCTCCACGGTTGCGGCGTCGAGGGCGTTGGCGCGGTCGGGGCGGTCGAGCAGCAGGCGTCGGGTGCTCACGGAGGGCTGGACGAGCGCGGTCACGAGACCCCCCACTCGGCCAGGACCTCGTCGGTCTGCTCGCCCAGGCGGGGCGCGACCCGGTCGAGGCGCGGCTCGGTGTCGGTGACCCGCACCGGGAAGACCGTCGTCCACGACGTTCCCGCCACGGGCACCTCCATCGGCCGCACCAGCCCACTGGCGTGCACGGCCGGGTCGGCCAGGATCTGGCCGAACGTGTTGACCGGCCCGGCCGGGACGCCCGCGGCTCGCATCAGGTCGACCCACGCGGCCGCCGGTCGTTCGGCGAACCGGTCGTTGAGGAGCTTCTCCAGCTCCAGCTGGTGCTCGACGCGGTCGCTCTGGCGGGCGAAGAGGGGGTCAGCGGCCAGGCCGGGATCGTCGATCACCTGACACACCGCGAGCCACAGCTTGTCGGTGCCGGCGGCGAGCACGAACGGCGCGTCGGCCGCGGCGAAGACCTGGTACGGCGCGTTGCGCGGGTGGCGCGTGCCTCGCGGCGTGGGCTCGACGCCGGTGCCCCAGTACTCGCTGGTCTGCAGGGCAGAGGTGGCGAGCAGGCAGTCGAGCATCGGCACGTCGAGGTGGACCGAGGAACCGGTCGCCCGCACCACGGGGAGCCAGGCGACCACGCCGAGCGCGGCGTACAGGCCGCTGACGAAGTCGGCCATCGGGACGCCGGCCTTGACCAGCTCTCCGTCGTCGGTGCCGGTCACGCTCATCATCCCGCTCATCGCCTGGATCACGACGTCGTAGGCACCCAGGCCGGCGTTGTCACCGGTCTGGCCGAAGCCCGACACGGAGGCGTAGACGACGCCGCGATGGCCGGCGGCCACCTCCGCGTAGCCGAGCCCCAGCCGGTCGAGGACACCCGGCCGGTAGTTCTCGACGACGGCGTCCGCGGCCTGCACCAGCGACTGCACCCGGGCCAGGCCGGCGGGGTCCTTGAGGTCGGCGACGACGCTGCGCTTGTTGCGGTTGACGGCCGCGAAGTTGTGGCTGAAGCGCTCGCCGTCGGCCTCCGCGATCGGCGGCCACTCCCGCATCTGGTCCCCGCGGGGGCTCTCCACCTTCACCACGTCGGCGCCCAGGTCGGCGAGCAGCATTGACCCGAACGGGCCGGCGGCCACATGGCCGAACTCCAGCACCCGCACCCCTTCGAGCGGGCGGCGACAGCCGGGGTCGGGATGGGTCATCGAGTGCCCCGGACCAGCTCGGTGAAGCCGTCCGCGCCGACGGCCTCGCGCAGCGCGAGCACCAGCTCGTCGAGACGCGACAGGATCCGGTCGCTCGGGCCCGAGAACCCCAGGGCGGCCACGACCTCGTTGAACGGGGACAGCACCGGCACCGCGATCCCACCGACGCCGAGGCGCCACTCGCCGCGGTTGACGGCGTACCCGTCGACGCGGACGCGTTCCAGCTCGAGACGCAGCGCGTCGGGCTGGGTGAGCGTGAGCGGTGAGTGCTGGGGGAGGCCCTGCGCGATGACCTGCTCGAGCGTCGTCGCGTCGGCGTGGGCGAGCAGCAGCTTGCCGGTCGCGACGCAGTACGCCGGCGCGCGGCCGCCGAGGGTCGTGTAGCTGCCGACCGGGTGGGAGCCGTCGGCCTTGTCGATGTAGACGACCGAGCCGCGGTCGTAGACCGCGAGGTGCACGGACTCCCCGTGCTCGTCGGCGAGTCGGCGCACGGTGCCGGACAGGGCGTCGCGCAGGTCGGTGAGCGAGAACGACTGGGCGGCGAGCGACCACATCCGGGGACTGGCGCGGTAGGTCTCGCCGTCGCGGTCGACCCAGCCCTCGGCGATCAGGGTGGCGACGATCCGGTACGTCGTCTGACGCGGCAGCGCGGCAGCGCTGGCGAGCTCGCGCATCGACATCGGGCGGTCGACCAGGTGCTCGAGCACGCGCAGGCCGTTGGCGAGGGTGCTCAGCAGGTTCTGGTCCGACATTTCAAATCTCCTCGATATGTGTAGACCCATCAACGATATGCGTCGGATCGTGACCAGCCTAGAGCACCACCCCAGGTGCGGAGCGGTCCGTGATCCAGGTCGCAAAAAAAGGTCTGGCTGGGTGTTTGTACAGGTCGAGTGCGTGTGCTTCACTAACCATACTAAATCACGCGACATTGTGGGGTAACCCGGAGAGAAGGCGCTTGGCGCGGCCCTCGGGGCCGGATCGGTCCAACGACGTGCCGATAACGGTAGAGCCTCTACGCATAGTGATGCCCGCTCGCTCGCTCTCCACCCCGTCTTCGAGCACCACCTCCAGAAAGGCTCACCACGCGATGAGCAGAACTCCTCGTCTTCGTCCCGCTGCCCGCCGGCGGCTGCCGGTCGGCCTGAGCCGTCGGGCTCTCCTCAGCGCCGGCCTCGGCCTGACCATGGCGGTGTCCCTGACAGCCTGCGGCGGCGCCTCGTCGAGCCCGGCCACCGCCTCCGGCGGCGCCGGCGTCGTCAAGTGGGCCTGGCAGCTGCCGACCACCTGGGACCCGGTGACGTCGTCGGCCGGCTCCGACGTCCAGATGCTGGCCCTGACGTACTCGGCCCTGACCCACATCGACGACCAGGGCAAGGCGGTTCCCAACCTCGTCGACTCCTGGAAGTACGCCGCCGACGGCACCGCGGTCACGTTCAAGCTCAAGGACGGCCTGGTCTTCAGCGACGGCTCGCCACTCGATGCCGGAGCAGTGAAGAAGAGCCTGGAGCGCGGCCGCGACGCCGAGAACTCGCTGATCGCCGCCCAGCTCGTGGACCTGAAGGACGTCACCGTCGACGACGACCTGACGTTCACGCTCAAGCTCGCGGGGCCCAACTACCAGTACCCCAACCTGCTCGCCGGCAAGACGGGCATGATCGTCAACCCGGCCGTCTTCGAGAAGGGCGCCGACTCCCTCGCGACCCAGCCGGCCGGCTCCGGGCCCTTCGTGCTGGACTCCTACACCCAGAACGCCAGCGCGAAGCTGACCCGCAACCCGAAGTACTTCGAGGCCGACCAGATCAAGGTGTCGGGCTTCGAGCTCTACCCGGCCGCCGACCCGGCGACCATCGTCGCGTCGCTGCAGTCGGGCCAGTACAACGTGGGCCTGCTCCCGGGCAGCCAGGTCGAGGCCGCCAAGGCCGCGGGCCTCGAGGTCCAGGAGATCCCGTCCCTGTACGTCGCCACGCTCGACGTCAACAAGACGATGGCGCCCTTCGACGACCCCAAGGTCGTCGAGGCCCTCCACTACGCCGTCGACCGGCAGCAGCTCGTCGACGCCGGCCAGTTCGGGGTGGGCGAGGTCAACTACCAGCCCTTCCCGCCCGGCTACGTCGGCTACAACCCGGACCTGAAGGACATCTACGCCTTCGACCCGGACAGGGCCAAGCAGATCCTGAAGGACGCCGGCTACACCGCCCCGATCCCGGTCACGATCTCGACGGCGAACCCGGCGGGCATTCCGGAGCTGCTGCAGTCGCAGCTGAAGGCCGTCGGCTTCGACCCCAAGATCGAGACCATCCCGATCGCGCAGTTCACCCAGCAGGTCTACATCAACCACGAGAAGGCGCTGGCCGTCGACGGCTTCGCCGGGCGTGAGTCGCCGCCGCAGGCCTTCCAGGTGCTGTTCAGCGACACCGGCCTGATGAACCCCGGCCGCGACTACGCGCCGGAGGTCAAGGCGGCGATCCAGAAGGTCATCGCCACCCCGCTCGACGACCCGCAGTACGCCACGTTGCTGCAGGAGGCCGTCAAGGTCGCGGTCACGACGATGCCCAACACCTTCCTCTACACGGTGCCGCGCGTCATCGCCCGCAACTCCTCGGTCTCGCAGCTGCCCGAGGGCCTGGCCCTCGTCGAGTGGAACGGCGTGACCGTCCAGTGAGTGCCGCGATCTCCGTCACCTCGGCGCCGTCGAGGAACGACCAGGGCCACGCCCCGACCCTCGCCAGCCGGGTGGCGGGGATCGCGGCCCCGGTCGGCCGGATGCTGCTCATCGCGGTCACCGTCTTCCTCCTCGCGTCCGTGCTGACGTTCGCGCTCGGCGCCCTGTCGGGCGCCAACCCGGCGGCCGCCGTGCTGGGCGAGACGGCGACACCCGACGACATTGCCCGGATGGAGCAGCAGTTCGGGCTCGACGCGCCGCACTGGCAGCAGTACCTCACCTGGCTCGGCCATGCCCTCCAGGGCGACCTCGGCGTCTCGTGGTTCACGACCGTGCCGGTCACCGACAGCATCAAGGCCGCGCTGCCGGTCGACCTCTCCGTCGCCGGTCTGGCGCTGCTCATCGCCGTCGTGGTCGGCGGTGCCGCCGGCATCGGCGCCGCGCTGAGCAACGGCGGCGTCATCGACCGTTCGGTGACCGTCGTGTGCTCGGTGCTGGCCACGATGCCGCCGTTCGTCGTCGGCATCGCCCTGATCGTTGTCTTCTCGGTCAAGCTCGACCTGCTGCCGTCGGGCGGCTACGTGCCGGTCGGCCAGGACCCGGTCGAGTGGCTCCGGTTCGCGATCCTGCCCGCCCTGGCGCTGAGCGTCGAGGCTGCCGGGGCGCTGGCGCGCCAGCTGCGTACGTCGCTGGTCGGCGCGCTGCGCGAGAACTACGCCACCGGCGCCGAGATGCGTGGCTTCTCGCGCCGCCGGGTGATGTTCGGGCACGTGCTCCGCAACGCCTCGGGCCCGGCGCTCGCCGTGCTCGGCTACGCCGTGCCGACCATCATCGGCGGCGCCGTCATCGCCGAGAAGCTCTTCAACCTGCCGGGCATCGCCCAGCTCGCGCTGCAGTCGGCCGAGCAGGGCGACGTACCGGTGATCCTCGGGACGCTCATGGTGACCGTGGTCGTGGTGCTCATCGCCAGCACCGTGGTCAACCTCGTGCAGACCGCCCTCAACCCCCTGGCCCGCCGGGCCCCGCGTTCCACCGGAAGGGCCTGACATGGACACGTTGCGCAGGGTCTGGAAGGTCCCGTCCGCCAAGGTCTCGATCCTCGTCCTCGTCGGCATCGCGGTCCTCGTGGTCGCCGGTAGCTGGCTCGCACCGCACGACCCGCTCGCCCAGGAGCCGGCCAACATGCTGCACGGGCCGAGCGCAAGCCACCTACTCGGCACCGACTACCTCGGCCGGGACGTGCTCAGCCGCCTGATGGCCGGCACCCGCGTGTCGGTCGCGGGCGCGCTCGAGGCCGTCGGCACCGCGATGCTGATCGGCATCCTGCCCGGCCTCGCCTCGGCGTGGTTCGGGCCGCGGTTCGAGTGGTTCGCCCTGCGGATCACCGACACCCTGATGGTGGTGCCGTTCACGGTCTTCGCGATCGCGGTCGTCGGCACGCTCGGCAACGGGCTGCACCAGTCGATGATCGCCATCGGCCTCCTGATGTCCCCCCTCTACTTCCGGATCACCCGCGCCGTCACGCTCGGCCTGCGTCAGCAGCAGTACGTCGAGGCCGCGGAGCTGATGGGTGCCTCGCAGTGGTGGGTGCTGCGCAAGCACATCTGGGCCAAGGTGCTCCCCACGATCGCCGTCACGACCGCCCAGGCCGTCGGCACCGCGCTGCTGGTGATGGCCTCGCTGACCTTCCTGGGCCTGGGCGTGACCCCGCCCGCGCCGACCTGGGGCGGGATGCTGGCCAGCGACCTGGCCTACCTCAGCCAGCAGCCGTGGGCACCGGTCTACCCGGCGATCCTGATCATGCTCACCGTCGGCGCTCTCAACCTGCTGGCCGACATCATCCGCGAGGCGACCCCCGACGCCGTACGCCGGACCTGGCGCCGCAACCTCGC
>JAOPXC010000055.1 GCA_025965335.1 Nocardioides sp.
GACCGGGAGGCTCTCGCGCCACAGGCCGCCGCGACCCTCGAGGCACCACGCGTTGACGCCGAACAGGAGTGCACCTCCCGACGCCACCAGGCCGGGGAGGATCGTCATGGAGGTCCAGGGCAGGTCGCCCAGCACGGCCACCAGACCGGGGCCGATCGCGAGGACGGCCAACCCCCGCCGCATCGGCACCGCCCGCCAGACGGAGGCACGGTCGGTGCGGATCAGGCCGAGCAGCGGCGAACCCGGGTCGGCGCGAGCCTCGTGCCGGCCCGTCTCGATCTGCACCTGGTCGCGCGGCACTCGTCGCGCCGCGATGTGGGCGGGGATCGCCCCCACGGCGACGAAGACCACGAACCCGAGCGCGATCAGCGCCACCACCTCGGCCCAGCGGAGCGACACCCCGCTGACCATGCCGACCACGACCCACTTCGTGGGGATCTGGTCGAGCAGGACGATCAGGTAGTTGGACATCTGCAGGCCGAGGGCGAGCCCGAGCGCCAGGACGGTCAGCAGCCGGACACCGACGATGCCGTGCGGGACCCGACGTACGCCCTCGACCGACCAGGCCACGACCTGGGCCGCGGCCGTCGACGCGGCGACCCACAGGAGGATCACGACCTGGGCCTCCAGCAACCCGTCCAGGCCGACGCCGTACGCCGTGGTCCCGAGCAGAGCCCAGGCCTGCAGCAGCCAGGCGATGTTCAGGGGGGCGAGCAGCAAGGCACCCAGGTGATCGGTGGTCGGACTGACCGGGAACGCCCACGCCTGCTCATGGGGGATGAGCTCGCGGCCGCCTCCGGACGCAACCGCCGAGACGACGGTCAGGGCGGTGAACCCGGCCAGGGCGGTGGGCAGCAGGATCAGCATGTCGAAGGCCCGTCCGGCCCCGCCCGCGCCCTCGGCGAGGGCCGGCACGACTGCGACGGCGGCCGTGATCACGACGAAGACCGCGGCGGTGGACACCAGCCGGCCGCGCCTGCGCACGGTCCCCGCGCGGAACCGCATCAGGTGGCCTACGTCGACGATGGCGCGCAGGGTCGGGTGGCTAGTCGAGGAGGCCGCGGTACGCACGGGCCCCCTCCTCGCCGGCCATCTCGCTGGCCGCCATGGTGGCGACCCGCGAGCCGCCGCGCAGCACCAGGACCGTCGTGCACGCCTGGATCGCGAGCTCGCGCAGGTGGGTGGAGACGAGGACGCTGGCCCCGCGGGCGCGCGCGTCCGCGATGACGTCGAAGGTCGCGTCGACGCCGATCGGGTCGACGCCGTCGAACGGCTCGTCGAGCAGCAGCACCGGGGGTTCGTGGAGCGCGGCCAGGACCACGGACAGCCGGCGACCCATGCCGTGCGAGAAGCCCGCGGTGATCCGGTGCGCGACGTCGCCGAGCTCGAAACGCTCGAGCAGGTCCCGGGCGCGGTCCTCCCACTGGTCCATGCGCCGCAGGCGCGCGGACAGCTGCAGGTGTTCCCACGGGGTGGCACGGGGCACGAGGCCGCCCACGTCGGGGCAGTAGCCCACCAGCTGCTTGACCCTGAGCGTCTCCGTGTGGACGTCGTGCCCGGCGACCATCGCCCGTCCGCTCGTCGGAGGGACGACCCCGGCGAGCACGCGCATCGTCGTGGACTTTCCGGCGCCGTTGCGGCCCAGGAGCGCCGTGGCCTGCCCGGCGAAGGCCTGGAGATCCACTCCGGCGACCGCCTCCACCTCGCCGAAGCGGACATGAAGGTCGCGCACGTCGACGACGGGGGCGGTCTCGTTCATCCGGCCATCCTCACCGCCCCAGCGCGAGCAGGCGCAGTTTTGCCCGGGAAATAGCCCGAGTCGGCGCGGTTTTCCCCCGTTCGGAGGAAAACTGCGCCGACTCGGCGTACCTGGTCGGGAAATCTGCTCCGACTCGGCGTGGGGTCGTGGGTCAGGCCGGGAACGAACCGCCCGAGGACGCCAGGTCGCGGAGGTACGACGTGGGGCGGAACCGGTCGCCGTACGACTCGGCGAGCTGGTCGGCCCGCTCCACGAACGCGGCCAGGCCGATCTCCCCGGATCCGGCAGGGTTCTGGTACCCGGTCATGAACTGGGCGGCGCCGCCGGTCCTGGGCGGGAAGCCGATGCCCATGATCGAGCCGATGTTCGCGGCGGCCGCCGAGGAGATCACCCCCTCCTCGAAGCACTTCGCGGTCTCGAGGGCCTCGGCGAACAGCAGCCGCTCCTTCACGTCCTCGAACGGGATCTGCTGCTCGGCCACGGGGAAGTGCTCGGCGAGGCCGCTCCACAGACCCTGACGCTGGCCGGCCTCGTCGTACTCGAAGAACCCGGCGCCCTTGAGCCGCGACGGGCGACCGAGCTCGATCATCCGGGTCACGACGGCCGAGCCCGGGTGCGGGGTGTACGGCGTGCCGTCGCGCTCGGCGGCGTCCTCACTGGCCTTGGCGATCTTCGCCATCAGCTCCATGTTCAGCTCGTCGCTGAGCTGCAGGGTGCCGACCGGGTAGCCGTCCTGGGTCGCGGCGCGCTCGAGGGAGACGGGGTGCACGCCCTCGGCCAGCATCGCCAGGCCCTCGTTGACCATCGTGCCGATCACGCGCGAGGTGTAGAAGCCACGGCTGTCGTTGACCACGATCGGCGTCTTCCGGATCTGCTGAACGACGTCGTAGGCCCTGGCCAGGGCCTCGTCGGAGGTCGCCTCGCCGCGGATGATCTCCACCAGCGGCATCTTGTCGACCGGGCTGAAGAAGTGCAGACCGATGAAGTCGGCGGGCCGGTCCACCCCCGACGCGAGCTCGGTGATCGGCAGCGTGGAGGTGTTGGAACAGAGCAGCGCGTCGGCGTTGACGAACGGCGTGATCTCGGCGAACACCTTGGCCTTCAGCGCCGGGTCCTCGAAGACGGCCTCGATCACCAGGTCACAGCCCGCCAGGTCGGCCGGGTCGGCGGTGGCGGTGATCCGGCCGAGCAGCTCGGCCTTCTTCTCCTCGGTCGACTTGCCCCGGGAGATCGCCTTGTCGAGCAGCTTCTCGGAGTAGCCCCTGCCCTTCTCCGCGTTCTCGGCCGAGACGTCCTTGAGCACGACCTCCATCCCGGCGCGGGCACAGGAGTAGGCGATGCCGGCCCCCATCATCCCGGCCCCGAGCACCCCCACCTTGACGGCGCGGTACGGCGGGATCCCCTGCGGGCGCAGCGAGCCGGAGTTGATGGCCTGGAGGTCGAAGAAGAACGCCTGGATCATGTTCTTCGAGCCCTGGTTGACGATCAGGTTGGTCAGGTAGCGCGACTCGATCCGCGAGGCGGTGTCGAAGTCGACCTGTGCGCCCTCGACGGCGGCGGACAGGATTGCCCGCGCGGCCGGGTACACGGCACCCTTGGTCTGCTTGCGCAGCAGCGCCGGGAAGGCCGGGAGGAAGCCGGCCAGAGCCGGGGACTTCGGTGTACCGCCGGGCATCTTGTAACCGGGGGCGTCCCACGGGTTCAACGTGGCGTCCGGGTTGGCCTTGATCCACGCCTTCGCGGCCGGCACGAGCTCCTCGCGGGTGGCGACGACCTCGTCGACCAGGCCCTTCTCCTTCGCGGCCTGCGGCTTGAACCGGGCCCCGGTCAACAGCACCTCCATGAGGCCGGCCTGCAGACCGAGCAGGCGTACGACGCGGGTCACGCCGCCACCGCCGGGCAGCAGGCCGAGCGAGGACTCGGGCAGCCCGATCTCCACCAGGTTGTCGTCGACGATCACGCGGTGGTTGCAGGCCAGGCAGATCTCGTACCCGCCGCCGAGCGCTGCGCCGTTGATCGCTGCGACGACCGGGCGGGGGAACTTCTCGAGGCGGCGCAGGCCGGCCTTCACGCTCTCACCCAGGTTGAAGACCGACTGGGCGTCGTCCTTCGTCGCCTGGACCATGTTCTTCAGGTTGCCGCCGGCGAAGAAGGTCTTCTTCGCGCTGGCGATCACGACGCCGGTGACGCTCTTCTCGTCCTGCGCGAGCTCGTCGTGGAGCCGGTCGACGGCCCGCTGCATCGAGTCGATGTAGAGCTCGTTCATGGTGTTCGCGCTGGCGGTCGGGTCGTCGAGGGTCAGCGTGACGATGCCGTCGGCGTCCTTCTCGTAGTGGACGGCGGTTTTGGCGGTCGAGCTTGTCGCGGCCATTTCAGTCATGGATGTTGTCCTTCGCTTCCAGTCCGGGTGAAGAGTTCGTGGTTGGGGCAGTCAGGTCGTTCACCGGGTCTCGACACGCCTCGGTCGGCGCTGGTCTGTCGGCTCACCGGGTCTCGACACGCGGGTCACGACTTCGCAAGCTCAGCCGTGCCGCTTGCTCGACCACCCTCAGCTCGTCTGACCGCTTCGCGGTCAGACGAGCTCCACAATCGTGGCAATCCCCATGCCGCCGCCGACGCACAGCGTGGCGAGGCCGCGACGCTGGTCGCGGCGCTGGAGCTCGTCGATGAGGGTGCCGAGGATCATCGCGCCGGTGGCGCCCAGCGGGTGCCCCATCGCGATCGCGCCGCCGTTGACGTTGGTGATCTCGGCGCTGATGTCCAGGTCACGCATGAAGCGCATGGCCACGGCCGCGAACGCCTCGTTGATCTCGAAGAGGTCGATGTCGCCGACCTCGAGGCCCGCCTTGGCGAGGGCCTTGCGGGCAGCGGGCGCGGGGCCGGTGAGCATGATCGTCGGGTCGGCTCCCGACACGGCGGCGGCGATGATGCGGGCTCGCGGGGTCAGTCCCAGGTCGCTGCCGACCTGCTCGGAGCCGATCGCCATCAGCGCGGCGCCGTCGACGATGCCCGAGGAGTTGCCGGCGTGGTGGACGTGGTTGATCTTCTCGACCCAGTGGTACTTCTCCAGCGCCACGTCGTCGAAGCCGGCGTCGGCACCGATGCCGGCGAAGCTGGGCTTCAGGCCGGCGAGGCCCTCCGGGCTGGTGTCCGGGCGGATCGTCTCGTCGTGGTCGAGCACGACCAGGCCGTTGAGGTCCCGGACGGGCACGACCGCGTCGGCGAAGTAGCCGTTGGCCCAGGCCTTGGCCGCCCGGTGGTGGGACTCCGCCGCGTACGCGTCGACGTCGTCACGGTTCCACCCCTCGAGGGTCGCGATCAGGTCGGCGCCGATGCCCTGCGGCACGAACCCGGCCTTGAACGCGGTGGCCGGGTCGGAGGCCCACGCGCCGCCGTCGGAGCCCATCGGCACGCGGCTCATCGACTCGACACCACCGGCCAGGATCAGGTCCTCGAACCCGCCGCGCACCCGCGAAGCAGCCTGGTTGACGGCCTCCAGCCCGGAGGCGCAGAAGCGATTGAGCTGGACGCCGGCAACGGTGTCCGGGTAGCCGGCCGCGAGAGCCGCGGTCTTGGCGATGTCGCCACCCTGGTCGCCGATCGGTGTCACGACGCCGAGCACCACGTCGTCCACGCGGTTCGGGTCGAGGCTGGGGTTGCGCGTCCTGATCTCGTCGAGCAGGCCGACGACGAGGTCGACCGGTTTCACCTCGTGCAGCGAGCCCGCCGCCTTGCCCCTGCCGCGCGGAGTGCGGATGTGGTCGTACACGAATGCTTCTGCCATGACCGTCCTTGGAAGTTCTGAGTGGCCGAGCCAGTCGACCACCGCGGTGTGACCTGCCGACTCGATTGTGACACCATTGCTGTCATGGTCAAGGTGGAGCCCGTTGTGGTCTGGGTCACGAGCGTGAGGGGAGGCCCCCGGTGACCGAGTCTGTCGAGTCGCTGCGCGAGCTGCTCACCCTGGAGGAGCTGACCAACCGGGTCGGCATGAGCGTCCGCAACGTGCGGTTCTACACGACCAAGGGTCTCGTGCCGCCGCCGATCCGGCGCGGGCGATCCGGCTACTACTCCCCCGACCACGTGGCCCGGCTCGAGCTGGTCCGGGAGCTGCAGAGTCACGGTTTCACCCTCTCGGCGATCGAGAAGTACGTCGCGGGCATCCCCGTCGACGCGTCGCCCGAGGACGTCGCCCTGCACCGCGCGATGCTCGCACCCTGGCAGGCCGATGTCCCCGTCGAGATGTCACGCACCGAGCTCGAACGGCGGGCCGGCCGGTCGCTGTCCGAGGACGACCTCGCGACGCTGGCCGCCCTGGGCATCGTGTTCCGCACCAAGCGCGGCCGCTTCGAGGTCGCGAACTCCCAGCTGTCGGTCGGCCTCGGTCTGGTGGACCTCGGCTTCCCGATCGAGGCCGCGCTCGCGGCCGCCGATGCGTACGCCGCCCACGGCCGGCAGCTTGCGGAGGAGCTCTACGCGCTGTTCCGCACCATGGTCTGGCCGCTCTACAAGGAGTCCGGCGCGTCGCCCGAGCGGCTGCGCGAGGTCGTCGAGCGGCTCAAGCCGCTGTCGATCGCCAGCCTGGTGGCGGCCTACGAGTCCGCCATGGACGAGACCAAGCGCGAGGGCATCGCCGAGCGGACCCGCCGACGGCCACGGACCGCTCCGTAGGGTGGGCGCATGACGGACGACGAGCAGTCCGGGCTGACCGTGCTCGTGACGGGCGCAACCGGATTCATCGGCCGGCGGCTGGTGCCCGCGCTCGCCCGGCGCGGCGTCGCGGTGAAGGCGATGACCCGCAACCCCGACGGGTACGACGGCCCGGGCGGCGCGGTCCACGGCGACGTGCACGACGCGGGCAGCCTGGCCGAGGCGTTGACCGGGGTCGACGTGGCGATCTATCTCGTCCACTCCCTGGATGATCCCGACTTCGAACGCAAGGACGCGGACGCCGCGCGGTCCTTCGGCCTCGCCGCGGCCGCCACCGGCGTGCGACAGATCGTCTACATGGGAGGGCTCGGGGCGGACGGCGACGACCTGTCGCCCCATCTGCGTTCCCGCCGCGAGGTCGAGACCCTGCTCGGCGAGTCCGGCGTGCCGGTCACGGTGCTGCGGGCGGCGATCGTGGTGGGTGCCGGCGGGATCTCCTGGGAGATGACCCGCCAGCTGGTGAAGAACCTGCCGGCCATGGTCGTCCCGAGGTGGGCGGCCACCCGCACGCAGCCGGTCGCGATCGACGACGTGGTCCGCTACATCTGCGGCGTCGTCGGACACAGGGAGGCGTTCGGGCGGATCTTCGAGATCGGTGGTCCCGACCAGCTCAGCTACATCGAGATGCTCCAGGGCGCCGCCGAGGTGATGACGGGTCGTCGCCTCCCGATCGCGAGGGTCCCGGTGCTGACCCCGAAGTTGTCGTCGTACTGGATTTCCTTCGTCACGAACGTCGACACGACGACCGGCCGCAACCTGATCGACTCGATGGGCAACGAGGTACTGGTCACCGACCACTCGATCCGCGACATCGTGCCGGGTGAGCCGCTCACGTATCTCGAGGCCGTGCGCCGGGCCGTCGAGGAGGACGGGGCCGATCGTTAGGGCGGGTCGCCCGTCGTTCCTCAGTCGAAGAGGGCGGGCAGGACGAGGAGCATCGACAGCGACCAGGTCACGTGGGTGAGGATCGGGCCGAGAACGCCACCGGACGCACGCCGCTCGAGCCCCACGACCAGGCCCAGGAACACCGCGGCCAAGGACAGCATCACGTTCCCGGTGGCCAGGGTGGCCACGCCGTACGCGACCGTGGTCCACAGCACCGGGTGCACGGTGATCGCGGCGTAGGCCGCGCCGCGGAAGAACAGCTCCTCGGCGATGCCGTTCACGGCGGTGATGAGGACCAGCAGCGGCAGGGACCCCTCGGCGGCGTGGTCGAGCACCGAGCTGACCTGCCGATCCAGGACGTCGACATTGCGTACGACGAGCCCACCGATCACGAAGACCGCGGCAAGCCCCAGCCCCAGCAGGATCGGGGTGACGATCGGCCGCACCTGACGGGACCGGTAGGTGATCCGACCCAGATGGAGCGGGCCGGACGCGAGCGCGCCCACGGCCCAGACGGCCGCCAGACCGAGCGTGGAGGGGTAGAACCAGGCGCTGCCCGGCTCGATCCGGAGCGAGAGTCCCAGGACCAGCGCACCGAGCACCACGAAGGCGGCCGTGACGATCCGCCGGCGACGCAACCCGTCGGGGCCGTCGCGGTGGTCACGAGGGACGACGTCCCACACGGCTCGCCGGAGCCAGGCCGGGATCGTGGTCACGCGGATGACTGTAGGAGGGGCCGCAGGGTCGTGTCCTGCGGCGCCCCCCCAGAAGTCAGCGCCGGCCGGAGCTGAACGAGGCGGGGCTGTGGCCACCGCCGCTTCGTCCGGACGTGGTCTGGGCGCCGCGCCGGCGTGAGCCGCCGCCGTTGCCCGAGGGCTTGGCCGAGGCTGTGGTCGAGGCGCCCTGGGACCGGCCGCCGCCGGAGGAGGAGCCCCCACGGGTCGACCCCGAGGAGCCGCCCGAGCCCTTGCCGCCGTTGCCGCCGTTGCCGCTGCCGTTGCCGCTGCCGCGCGAGCGGTTGCGACCGCCGCCACCGCCGCCGCCGGAGCGGCGGGGGCTGGAGGTGCTCCCACCGGAACGGCTGGAGGGCTCGGGCGTCGAGACGCCGAGACCACCGGGCACCAGGACCCGGTCGCCGGGGGCGAGCTCGGCCAGCAACGGGTGCGCGGACCCGGTGATGCGCGTCATGGTCGGCTTGATGCCGGCCGCCCGGGTGAGGTCGCGGACGTCGCGCACCTGGTCGTCGGTCATCAGCGTGATGACCGTGCCGGAGGCACCGGCGCGCGCCGTACGCCCCGAGCGGTGCAGGTACGCCTTGTGCTCCATCGGCGGGTCCGCGTGGACCACGAGGGCCACGTCGTCGACGTGGATCCCACGCGCGGCGATATCGGTCGCGACCAGCGTGGAGGCCACCCCGGAGTGGAACGCCGCCATGTTGCGGGTCCGGGCGTTCTGGCTGAGGTTGCCGTGCAGCTCGACCGTGGGGACACCGCTCTTGTTGAGCTGGCGGGTGAGGGCCTTGGCGCCGTGCTTGGTGCGGGTGAAGACCACGGTGCGACCGGGTGCGCTCGTGAGGTCGACGAGCACCGAGACGCGGTGCTCGCGGCCGACGTGGAGGACGTGGTGGTCCATCGTCGAGATCGGCGACTGGGCGGAGTCGGCCTCGTGGGTCATCGGGGAGTTGAGGAAGCGCTTGACCAGGACGTTGATCGCCCCGTCGAGCGTGGCCGAGAACAGCATCCGCTGTCCCTGCTCCGGGGTCTGGTCCATGATCCGGCGGACGGCCGGCAGGAAGCCGAGGTCGGCCATGTGGTCGGCCTCGTCGATGACGGTGATCTCGATGTCACCGAGGGAGCAGTGGCCCTGCTTGATGAGGTCCTCGAGGCGACCGGGGCAGGCGATGACGACGTCGGCACCGCGGCGCAGGGCGGCGACCTGTGGGTTCTGGCCGACCCCGCCGAAGACGGTCATGGTCGTGAGTCCGGCGACCGCGGCGAGCGGCTGCAGCGCTTCGTGGATCTGCCCGACGAGCTCACGCGTGGGGGCCAGGATCAGCGCCCGCGGAGCCTTCGGTCGGACCTTGCGGCCCGAGGCGTCCAGGCGCGCGACGAGCGGCAGCAGGAACGCGTAGGTCTTGCCGGAGCCGGTACGACCGCGGCCCAGCACGTCCCGACCCGCGAGGGAGTCGGGCAGCGTCGCGGCCTGGATGGGAGAGGGGACGGTGATGCCGCGGTCCGTGAGGATGGCGGCGAGGTCGGAGGGGACGCCGAGCGCGGCGAACGTGGGTGAAGAAGACAAGAGAGAGGTCACTTACTGTGGCGTGTCTCGCCAAGCTGATCTCGTCGGCGACGAGAGCGGAGAAGCAGGCCTCACAAGGAGGGGCGCAGGCCCGGATCAACGGGGTCTGCGCGGGAGCCCGAGGCAAGACTGAACGGGCTGCTGTGGCAATCGTAGCCGGGCAGCCCGTTCAGTGCCTAACCAACCCGCCTCTTGCCGAGGTGATGTTGGTTACCTGCGACCCCTGCTTACTTCTTGAAGGTGTCCTTGACGTCCCTGGCTGCGTCCTTCGCGTGCTCGCCCGCGTCCTTGAGCGAAGCCTTGCCCTGGTCGGCCTTGCCCTCTGCCTCGAGGTCGCGGTCGTCCCTGGCCTTGCCGGTCGTCTCCTTGACCTGGCCCTTGGCGTCCTCGACCTTGTTCTTGGCCTTGTCCGTGAAGCTCATGAGCTACCTCCGAGTCGTTGGGTTGATCCACACCCCCAGTGACCGGTTGACCGCTCAGCGAAACGTGAGCACCCCGTCATCGAGGTCGTCGCTGCGGATCGTGCGCAGGTCCGTGACGTAGTTCTGCTTGAGCAACCACGGGGCTCGGTCACCCTGCCTGGGCAGGTGATCGAGGGCGCGCAGCACGTAGCCGGACGAGAAGTCCATGAACGGTCGCTCCCCCACCGACGGGTCTCTCTCGGCCACGAAGGTCCGGTGGCCGTGCTCGTCGAGGTGGGACAGCATCCGGACGACGAAGTCGGACACCAGGTCGGCCTTGAGGGTCCAGGAGGCGTTGGTGTAGCCGATCGTGTAGATGAAGTTCGGGACGTCGCTGAGCATCAATGCCTTGTAGGTCATCGTCTCGCCCAGGACCACCGGCTTGCCGTCCACCTCGAGCTCGATGCCACCGAAGGGCATCAGCTTGAGGCCGGTCGCGGTGATGATGATGTCCGCCGCGAGCTCCTGGCCGGACGTGAGCCGGATCCCCTTCTCGGTGAAGGTCTCGATGGTGTCGGTCACGACGGAGGCCCGGCCCTGGCGCATGGCACGGAACAGGTCGCCGTTCGGCACGAAGCAGACCCGCTGGTCCCAGGGGTTGTAGGTCGGCCGGAAGTGGACGTCGACGTCGACACCCTCGGGGAGCTGCTTCCGGGTCGCCCCCCGCACCACCTTCTTGATCAGCTCGGGCCGGACCTTGCTGAGCTTGTAGAAGGCCATGGCCTGGAGGATGTTCTTCCAGCGCACCAGCGGGTAGCGGACGCTCTCCGGCAGCCGCCGCAGCGCCACGGCCCAGGGGTCGCGGTCGGGCCGGGACAGGACGTACGACGGGGAACGCTGCAGCATCGTCACGTGCTCGGCGGTGCCGGCCAGCGCCGGCACGAGGGTGATGGCGGTGGCCCCGGACCCGATGACCACGACCAACTTGCCCTCGTAGTCGAGGTCGTCGGGCCAGAACTGGGGATGCACGACCTGCCCGGTGAAGTCTGCGGCGCCGGGGAACTCGGGGGCGTACGCCTCCTGGTAGTCGTAGTAGCCCGAGCAGCCCCACAACAGGCCCGCCGTGAGCGTGATGGGCGTGCCGTCCCGCTCTGCGCGGACCGTCCAGAGCGAGGTGTCCGAGTCCCACGAGGCGCTCAGGACCGTGTGGCCGTAGCGGATCAGGCCGTCGACGTCGTACTCCTCCGCGACCTTGCGGACGTAGTCGAGGATCAGCCGGCCGTCGGCCAGCGCGGTGTCGCTGGGCCAGGGGCGCCAGTGGTAGCCGAAGGTGAACATGTCGGAGTCCGAGCGGATGCCCGGGTAGCGGAAGAGGTCCCAGGTCCCGCCGCTGGCCGCGCGGCTCTCGAGGACGGCGAGCGAGCGTCCGGGGTGGTTCGACTTGACCTGGCAGGCGGCGCCGATGCCGGACAGGCCGGCGCCGACGATGAGGACGTCGACGTGTTCGGCCCCCTCGGGGGCCGGCTCCTGGGGAGTGGTCATGGCCGTGAACCTAGCGGCTCCGCGAAGCTGTTGACAGATATTCAGCAAGCCTTTTCACGTCACCTCAGCGCGCATACAGCTCCACGAACCGGGCCGGCAGCCGCGTCGGCTCGGTCACGGTCGCCGCCCGTGCCGCGCGCTTGAGCTCCTCGGCCCCGGAGGGCTCGAAGTAGCCGTAGTCGCGGTAGACGTCGATGCGCACGCAGATGCCCTCGACGTCGAGCTCGGGATGGAACTGGGTCGCATAGACGTGGCCGCCGATCCGGAACGCCTGGACCGGGCAGGCGGCGGAAGAGGCCAGCAGCACCGCCCCCTCCGGCAGCCGGGAGACCGCTTCCTTGTGGCCGAGGAAGGCGTCGAAGCTCCTCGGGAGCACGCCGAAGAGCGGGTCCGCCGCACCCTCCTCGGTGAGGCTGATCGTCGCCGCGCCGATCGGCTCGCTGTGGGTGCGATCGACGAGCCCGCCGGCCAGGGTGCCGAGCGTGCCGATGCCGTAGCAGGCGCCGAGGAACGGGAAGTCCTCGGCGACCACGCGCCCGGCCAGCTCCCGGAGCTCCGCCTCGACGCGGACCTGCACCGGTGACTTGAGCTCGTCGGGGTCGCTGACGTTGAACGGGCCACCGCCCAGCACGATCCCCGACCAGTCGTCGAGATCGACGTGCGGGAGGCTCTCGGCCTCCAGCCGCACCCGTCGCACGTCGGTCTCGTCCAGGCCGGTGGCGACCAGCACGGCGGCGTACTCGCCATCGGCGGCGGCGTCCTCCGCACGGGTGCCGAGGAACAGGAACGGCCTCACGGGACGCTCAGACCTGCACGGCGACGCCGCGCTCGATCAGCCCGTCGACGTCGGCGACACCCCACGCCGTGAGCGCGTCGCGGGTGTGCTCACCGGCTGCCCTCGGCGGCGGGGCGGTGAGGGTCGGCGCGGTGCGGGAGAACCGCGGGGCGGGCTGCGGCTGCACCATGCCGTCGCGCTCGACGAAGGTGCGGCGGGCCACGAGGTGCGGGTGCTGGGCCGCCTGGCTGATCGGGATGATCCCGGCGACGCAGGCGTCGGTGCCCTCGAAGAGCTCGACCCACTCGGCCTGCGTCCTTGAGCCGAACCGCTCGGTGAAGATGGCGCGCATCTCGGCGTAGCGGTCGAGCTCGCCCTGGCCGGGACAGGTGTCCCTGACGCCGAGGAGGGTGACGAAGGTGTCGAAGAACTGCGGCTCCAGCGCGCCTACCGACATGTGCTTGCCGTCGGAGGTCTCGTAGATGTCGTAGAACGGGGCGCCACCGTCGAGGAGGTTGGCGCCGCGCTCCTCCTTGTAGTTGCCGCTCGCCCACATCGCGGAGGTCATCGCGTTGAGGTGGGCGGTGCCGTCGACGATCGCGGCGTCGATGACCTGGCCCCTGCCCGAGACCTTCGCCTCGAGCAGCGCGGCCAGGATGCCGATGACGAGGTACGTCGAGCCGCCTCCGAAGTCCCCCACCAGGTTGGTCGGGAAGTGCGGGCGGCTCGGGTCCTGACCCAGCGCGAAGAGCGCTCCGGTGATGGCGATGTAGTTCATGTCGTGGCCGGCGGCTTGCGCCAGCGGACCGTCCTGGCCCCAGCCGGTCATCCGGCCGTAGACGACCTTCTCGTTCACCGCGAAGCAGTCCTCGGGGCCGAGCCCGAGCCGCTCGGTGACCCCGGGCCGCATCCCCTCGACGACGACGTCGGCGCGGCTGACCAGCTCGAGGACGGTCTCGACGGCGGCCGGCTCCTTGAGGTTCAGGGCGACGCTCGGGCGGCCGCGGTTGAGCAGCATCGTCGCGCCGCCGGCAAGCAGTTGCCCGCCCGGGCGCTCGATGCGGATCACGTCAGCACCCAGGTCGGCAAGGATCATGCAGGCGTGCGGGCCCGGGCCGATCCCCGCGATCTCGACGACCTTCACGCCGCGCAGCGGTCCGGTGCCCTGACCGAGTTCGTAGCTCATGCGGGGGATCATGGCAGACGCTCACACGCTCGCTGTCAGGGTCCGTTGGGGGCCGCCCGGCCGCCAGATTCACTGGTTAACCAGTGAAACCTGCACTGGGCGTGGCAAATACGCCGTGTTCAGAGCCAGTTTCACTGGTTAACCAGTGAAACTTCGGGCGCCCAGCCAGCCTCAGGCGGGTGGCAGGACGCGGCGGAGGAACTGGCGCGTCCGCTCCTCGCGGGGGTTGCTGAAGATCTCGGACGGCGGGCCCTGCTCGAGGATCCGGCCCTCGTGCAGGAAGCAGACGGTGGTGGCGAGCTCGCGCGCGAAGCCCATCTCGTGCGTGGCCAGCACCATCGTGGTGCCCTGCTCGGCGAGGTCGCGGACGATCGTCAGGACCTCGCCGACCAACTCGGGGTCGAGGGCCGCGGTGATCTCGTCGAGCAGCAGCAGCCGCGGCTGCGTGCAGAGGGCACGCACCAGGGCGGCCCGCTGCTGCTGGCCGCCGGAGAGGCGGTCGGGGTGGGCATCGGCCTTGTCGGCAAGCCCGAACTGCGCCAGCAGCACCCGGGCCCGCTGCTCGGCCTCCCCGCGGCCGAGACCGTGGACCCGCCGGGGCGCGAGGGTGCAGTTGTCGAGCACGGTCAGGTGGGGGAACAGGTTGTAGGCCTGGAACACCATGCCCATCCGGCTCCGGACCTCGCGCGGGTCGACCCGAGGGTCGGAGATCTCCCGCCCCTCGAACCGGATCACGCCGTCGTCGATCTCCTCGAGCAGGTTGAGGCAGCGGAGCAGCGTGGACTTGCCCGATCCCGACGAGCCGATCAGGCAGACGACGTCGTGGGGCTGGACCACCAGGCCGACGTCGTCGAGCACGACCTTGTCGCCGTACGACTTGCGGAGCTTCTCGACCTCGAGCAGCGCGGTCACAGGGCCCCCGCCCGTTCGCGTTCCATCCAGCGGCGCTGGAGCCAGTCCGTCACCCGGGCCAGCGGGACCGTCACGACGACGAAGAAGCCGGCGACCACGACCAGGGGCGTGTAGTTGAAGTAGAAGTTCCCGTAGTCCCGGGCCGCGAAGACCGCGTCGAGGATGCCGGCAGCCGCCACGAGTGCGGTGTCCTTCTGCAGGGACACGAAGTCGTTGAGCAGCGGCGGGATCACCCGACGCACGGCCTGCGGGACGACCACGAACCGCATCGCCTGTGCCCGGCTGAGTCCCAGGGCCTGGGCGCTGACGACCTGGGAGGGGTGGATCGAGTCGATCCCAGCGCGAAACACCTCCGCGACGTAGGCGCCGTACGAGAGCACCAGCGCAACACCGGCCCAGAAGAGCGGGCTGTTCGGAATGCCCTGCAGCCTCAGCGCGGGCATGCCGAAGGCAAGGAGGACCACGAGCAGGATGGTCGGGATCCCCCGGAACAGGTCGGTGTAGACCACCGCCACGATGCGCAGCGGCACCAGCCACGGGGAGCGGGCGCTGCGGGCCAGCGCCACCGCGAGGGCGAGCACCAGGATCACCGGCTCGCACACCAAGAACAGCTTCACGTTGATCCAGAAACCCTTGAGGATAGCGTCGAACGACTCCCTCGCGTGGAAGCCGTTGAAGAAAAGCTCGTGGACGCTCGGCCAGCCCGGTGAGCTGGTCAGACCCACGCCGAGCCCGACGAAGACGACGACCGTCACGAGGGTGGCGACCGCGACCGAGCGGAGGCGCAGCCGACGACGCGCGGCGCGTCGCTCCAGCTCCCGCCCGCTCGGGGACCAGCCGTCGGTCACTGGAGCACGGGGACGCTCACTACGTCCGAGAGCCACTTCTGCTGGAGCTGGTCCAGGGTGCCGTCGGCCGTGAGCGTCGCAAGCGCCGCGTTCACGCACGGCACGAGCGCACTGTGCTTCTCGAAGAGCATCCCGAACTCCTCCTGCTGACCCGTCTCCGGCTGGAACTGCCCCACGATCGTGCTGTCCGGGATCTCAACGGCGCTGATGTAGAACGCGGTCGGCAGGTCCGCCAGGATCGCGTCGACCTGGCCGTTGAGGAGGGCCTGTTTGGCGGCGTTCGTGTCCTCGAAGACAGCCGGGTCGTTCGCGGGCCTGATCACGTCGCGGATCGCGGTCAGTGACGTGGTGCCGGTCTGCGCCCCGAGGTTGTAGTCGGCGAGGTCGGGGATGCTGGTGATCCCGGAGACCGGCGACCCCTTGAGCGCGATCACGGCCTGCGCGGCGGCGTAGTAGCCGTCGGAGAAGTCCACGACCTGGGCGCGCGCCGGCGTGATCGAGATCTGGTTGATGTCGAAGTCGAAGTCCTTGACCCCCGGCTTGTAGGAGCTGTTGAACGGCACCTTGACCCAGGTGACCTCGTCCGCGCTGAAGCCCAGCTCATCGGCGACGGCGTACGCCACCGCGGACTCGTAACCCTTGCCGTTGCTCGGGTCGTTGTTGACGAACCAGGGCTCGTACGCCGGCGAGTCGGTGCCGATGGACAGCGTGCCGTCCTTCAGCAGCGGCAGGTTGGCCTTGGCGCAGGCGTCCGCGCTCGGCGAACCCTGGGGGGTCGTTCCACCCTCGTCCTGGGGCGCGCACGCGAGCGCCGTGAACAGCAGGGGCAGGACGGCGAGGGCGGCGGAACGACGCAGGTGCATGGCGGCATCGTAAGGACTCTCAGTGGGCCGCGTGACCCTCGTGCATCTGATGGACCACCGCGTGACCTCTGCCCCGTCCGATCATCCAGTGGTTGACGGGCACCGTCAGCACGAACGCGACTGCGAGCGAGACGGCCAGTGACGTCCAGAACAGGACGTCGCCGAGGCCGGCGTCCATGGCGTTCGGCCAGGCGAGCAGGAAGCCGTTGTCGGCGATCTCCATGACCAGGATCGACACGGTGTCGGCGGCCAGGGCGACACGAACCGCATCCCGCAGGTCCAGACCGGCCCGGCGAACGCCGAGGAAGGTCAGCAGGTAGCCGAAGAAGAACGCCAGGGGAATCGCCAGGGCGATGCTGGCGAGGTTGCCCCACCCCCACCAGGTCGCCAGGGCCATCCCGAGAACCTCGCCGATGGCACAGCCGGTGAGGCAGTGTCGGGTCGCGGTGAATGCGGTGCGCCAGGATTCGTTCATGGCCGTACCATACCCCCTGGGGGTATCTTGCGTCTAGTGTCGGCCCATGGGAGCGCAGCAGGTCGCGGCGATCGCCTTTGGCCTGGTGGTCCTGGCCGGCTGCTCCGCGGACTCCACGCCAGAGGGCGAAGCGACGCCAACGTCACCCACGTTGACCCCCACCTCGTCGGCTCCCTCGCCGGCGCCGCCGGCGACCGCTTCCACCACGTCCCCCAGCACCAGCGCGCCGGCGACGTTCGACGCTGTGGCTGCGATGCATCACATCCAGGTCCTTGCCGGCCGGATCGGGCCTCGGCTCACCACCGGTCCGGCCTTCCGTGAGGCAGCGAGGTACGTCGCCCAGCGCTTCCGCGCACAGGGGTACGACGTCCGTCGCCAGGACTTCCCCGTCCCGGCCGGGAACTCGTGGGGGGTCCCCGTCGACGCCGGGACCTCGTTCAACGTGATCGCCACCCCGCCCGGCTTCGACGCGGGCTCGCCGTACCGCCTGGTGGGGGCGCACCTCGACACCGTGGCCGTCGCACCGGGCGCGGAGGACAACGCCTCCGGCATCTCCGTGCTTCTCGAGCTGGCCCGGCTCGGCGCCGCGGGCGGGACGAAGCTCCCGACGGTGCTGGTCGCGTTCGGCGGCGAGGAGCCCCGCGGCTCCGGCGACGGCATGCACCACTTCGGGTCGATGCACTACGTCGGCGAGATGTCGGGCCCGGAACGGACGAACCTGCGGGGCATGGTCTCGATGGACCGCGTCGGCGTGGGAGCGGTGGTCCCGGTCTGCCTGGGCAGGGCGGGCGACCCGCGGGTGGGCGACGACCTGCTGGCCGTGGCGCAGCGAGAGAGCGTCGAGGCCGCGGTCTGCCCGGAAGGGTTCGACGAGGCCAGCGACCACTGGTCCTTCGAGAAGGCGGGCTTCGACGTGGCCCGCCTCGGCAGCACGCCGTACGCCGGCTACCACTCCGCGACGGACCTGCCGTCGGTGGTGAGCCGCGCACAGCTCGACCGGACCGGTCGCCTCATCTGGGCGTGGCTCCGGAGTGGTTAGGCACCGAGCGAGCTGA
>JAOPXC010000080.1 GCA_025965335.1 Nocardioides sp.
GGCCGGATGCTTCGGCTGAGTCTGCTCGGTCATGGAATCGACGCTCGGCCCCCGTCCTGTGCCGAGCCTGTGGCCGAGGGATGAGGGGAGCGTGAACAAGTCGTGAGAACAGCTCAGGTTGTTCACAGGAAGGTCACAGTTACGCTGGAGATCCTTGTGAACATGGACCTGACCAGATCCGACGGATCCCCCCTGCGCGTGCTCGTCGTCGACGACGAGGTCAACCTCGCCGAGCTGGTGTCGATGGCGCTTCGGTACGAGGGTTGGCAGGTCGCCGTCGCGCACACCGGCACCAAGGCGGTCTCCGCCGCGAAGGATTTCCGTCCCGACGCCGTCGTGCTCGACATGATGCTCCCCGACTTCGACGGGCTCGAGGTGCTCCGCCGGATGCGGTCCACGGACCCCGGCGTACCCGTCGTCTTCCTGACCGCACGCGACGCGGTCGAGGACCGGATCGCCGGCCTGACCGCCGGCGGCGACGACTACGTGACCAAGCCGTTCTCGCTGGAAGAGGTGGTGGCCCGGCTCCGTGGCCTGATGCGCCGGGCCGGCGCCCAGCAGGCGACGAACTCGTCGACGCTGACGGTCGGCGACCTGAGCCTGGACGAGGACAGCCACGAGGTGTTCCGCGACGGGGCCGAGATCTCGCTGACCGCCACCGAGTTCGAGCTGTTGCGGTACCTGATGCGCAACCCGCGCCGGGTGCTGTCGAAGGCGCAGATCCTGGACCGGGTCTGGAACTACGACTTCGGCGGCCAGGCCAACGTCGTCGAGCTCTACATCTCCTACCTGCGGAAGAAGGTCGACGCCGGCCGCGAGCCGATGATCCACACGATGCGCGGCGCGGGCTACGTGCTGAAACCCGCGCAGTGAGCAGTCCGTGAACCGCCTCGCGTCGCTCACCTCGCGACTCGTCGTCACGGCGGTGGCGCTGGTGGCGGTCGTGTCGCTGCTGATCGGGACGGCGACCACGCTGGCCATGAACTCCTACCTGACGGGCAAGCTCGACGCCCAGGTCAGGAGCACGCTCGCCACCTTCGAGGGACCCGGCGGTTCCGGACCCGTGGGCACGCTGGGCGGGCCCCCGGGTTCCGGGATCCGCCTCCAGGGGCGCAACCAGCAGCCCGGCACCCTCAACGCCTTCCTCGGCCCCGTCACTCGCAGGGGCTCGGTGCTCACCAGTGACCGCACCTCATCGCAGGTGGTCTCGAGCGCGGGTCTCGCGATACTCGACGAGGTGCCCATCGATGGCCAGGTGCACGAGATCCACCTCCCGGGCTTCGGCGCCTACCGGGTCATCGCAGTCAAGGCGGACGGCCTGTCCCTGACCAGCAGGAAGCCCGAGCCGGGGGTCCTGGTCACCGGCCTCCCCTCCTCCGACGTGGACGACACCCTCTCCTCGCTGATCTGGTGGGAGGTCCTGCTCACGCTGCTCGGTGTGATGGCCGCCGCGGGGGTCGGCCTGCTCGTGGTACGCCGTCAGCTGCGGCCGCTGCGCGAGGTCGCCGACACCGCCCACGCGGTTGCCGAGCTGCCGCTGGCTTCCGGCGAGATCGAGCTGGGCGAGCGTGTTCCCGACCACCTCACCGACGAGCGGACCGAGGTCGGCCAGGTAGGCTCCGCGCTGAACACGCTGCTGGAACACGTCGAGACGTCGCTGGAGGCGCGGCACCGCAGCGAGCTGCAGGTCCGCCAGTTCGTGGCGGACGCCTCGCACGAGCTGCGGACACCGCTCGCGACGATCGCGGGCTACACCGAGCTGGCCCGGCGCCGACCGGGCGACGCCGACGCGATCGCGCTGGCCCTCGGCAAGGTCGAGGAGGAGTCCGGGCGGATGACCTCGCTGGTCGAGGACCTGTTGCTGCTGGCCCGGCTCGACGCCGGTCGCCCCCTCGAGTGCGAGCCCGTCGACCTGACCCGGCTGCTGGTCGAAGCGGTCTCGGATGCGCGGGTGCTCGCCCCCGACCACCACTGGCGCCTGGAGCTGCCCGAGGACCCCGCCGAGGCCGTCGACGTACCCGGCGACGAGCAGCGGCTCCACCAGGTCGTGACCAACCTGCTGACCAACGCTCGCAAGCACACCCCCGCCGGCACCACCGTCACCGTCGCGGTGCGACCGGACGGGTTCTCCGTGCACGACGACGGCCCCGGCTTCCCGGTCGCGCTCCGCGCCACGGCGTTCGAGCGGTTCGCCCGCGGCGACGCGTCCCGCAACCGCGAGGGCGGCGCCGGCCTCGGCCTGGCCCTGGTCGACGCGATCGTCACCGCCCACGGCGGCTCCGTCACCCTGTCCAGCGAGCCCGGCGACACCACCATCAAGGTCGTCCTGCCGCGATAGTCCGTGACGAAACTGTCGTTCCTGGGGCCCCGGGACGACAGTTTCGTCACGGACTATCCGTTGACAGCCACCCCACAGTCCGCTCCGACGGACCGCCCAGAACCGCCCGGCATCGTGGCCGACATGACGACCCAGACGTTTCGCGAGGCCCTGGCCGAGAGTCCCCGTGTCCCCGGGACCGGTCGTCATGATGCGGGTGGCACCGCCGCACGGTTCCCGGCGCTGACGTGGGAGCGCGTGGCGCTCGCGGCGCTCCTCGGCGGAACCGGCGTCCTCTACCTGTGGGGCCTCGACCAGTCCGGCTGGGGCAACTCGTTCTACGCCGCGGCCGCCCAGGCCGGGTCTCAGTCGTGGAAGGCGTTCTTCTTCGGCGCCTCCGACGCCGCCAACTCGATCACGGTCGACAAGACGCCGCTGTCGCTGTGGCCGATGGGCCTGTCGGTGCGGATCTTCGGGCTTTCGTCGTGGAGCATCCTGGTGCCGCAGGCACTCGAGGGGGTCGCGGCCGTGGCCCTGCTGCACACCGCGGTCCGGCGTACGACGGGATCGGCGGCGGCCGGTCTCCTCGCCGGAGCCGTGCTCGCGCTGACTCCCGTTGCGGTGCTGATGTTCCGCTTCGACAACCCCGACGCCCTCCTGGTCCTGCTGCTGATCGGCTCGGCGTACGCCACCCAGCGCGCGGTGGAGGCGACGGTCTCGACAGGCTCGGCCACCGAAGGGAGCGGCCGCCCGGTGCCCTGGCTGGCCCTCGCCGGCGCCCTGGTCGGGCTCGCGTTCCTCACCAAGATGCTCCAGGCCTTCCTGGTGCTCCCGGCCCTCGCGCTGGTGTACGTCCTGTTCGCCGCGGTCCCGCTGTGGAAGCGCTTCGGGCACCTGCTGGTCGCGTTCGGTGCGATGGTGCTGGCCGGTGGTTGGTGGGTCGCGATCGTCGAGCTCTGGCCGGCCGCGTCGCGCCCCTACATCGGGGGGTCCCAGAACAACTCGATCCTCGAGCTCACGCTCGGCTACAACGGCCTGGGCCGGCTGACCGGGAACGAGACCGGGTCCGTCGGTGGCAACTGGGGCCAGACCGGCATCCTGCGCATGTTCGGCGCGGAGGTCGGCTCCCAGATCGCCTGGCTCCTGCCGACCGCGCTGATCCTCGGGGTGGCCGGCCTGTGCTTCGCGCGCGGCCTCGACCGGCGCGGCCCCCGAGGGGGCCGCCCGCTGCAGACCGGGCTCACGCTGTGGCTGGGCTGGCTGGTCGCGACCGCGGTGACCTTCAGCTTCATGGCGGGGATCTTCCACGCCTACTACACCGTCGCGCTGGCCCCGGCCATCGCCGCACTGGTCGCGATCGGCGGCCTCGCGGTCTGGCGCCGCCGCGAGTCGCTGCTCGCGGCCGGCGTGCTCGCCGGGGCCACCGCCTTCACGTCGACGTTCGCGTTCGCGCTGCTCGCCCGAACCGACTGGATGCCGTGGCTCAAGTACCTCATCGTCGCCGTCGGCCTCGTGACGTCCCTGCTGATCGCGGGTGTCGGCCACCTCCCGACGCGGGTGGGGCAGGCGGTTGCCGCCACGGCGGTCCTCGTGGCCCTCGCCGGGCCGACGGCGTACTCCCTCTCGACCGCGGCCAGCGCCCACACCGGCGCGATCCCCACCGCCGGCCCCGCGGGCGCATCGACCGGTGGCGGCCCCGGCGGGAGGCCCGGCGGCCTCCCGGGAGGCGCGCCCGGCGGCATGACCGGCCGGATGCCGGGCGGCCCGGCCGGCGGCGGTCCGGCGTCGACCGGCGGGCTGCTGGACGGAAGTACGTCGAGCGCGGAGCTCACCGCCCTGCTGCAGACCGACGCCACCTCGTTCACCTGGGTCGCGGCCGCGGTCGGCTCGAACTCGGCGGCGGGCTACCAGCTCGCGACCGGGGACCCGGTGATGCCGGTCGGCGGCTTCAACGGGAGCGACCCGAGCCCCACCCTCGCGCAGTTCCAGACCGACGTCGCCAACGGCGAGATCCACTACTTCATCGGCGGTGGCGGACGCGTCGGCGGCGGCGGGGCCGGCCTCGACAGTGGCACCAGCTCGCAGATCAGCGCCTGGGTGACGCAGAACTTCACGCCGATCACGGTCGCCGGGGTGACGGTCTACGACCTCTCGACCGGCATCGTGTGACGGCCACCGCGTCCCGCCCTGCCTTCCCTTCCGGGGTCTCGACAACGTTCGGCGCTGGCGCGCCTCAATGCTCGACCACCGAGGGCTGCGGCAGGATCGAGCCCAGGGCCGGGAGGGACTGCGCCATCATCGCGAGCAGCTCCTCGCGGGTGACCCCGGTCGGGTCGACCAGCCAGGACAGCACGAGGTCCTCGGTCATGGCGCCCCAGCCGCGCATCAGGAGCCGGGCGGCGGGGGTGTCCTCGATGATCTGGCCCTGGGCGTCCTCGCGGAAGATCCGGTCGGTCAGCGCGTTCCGGGCGTCGTCGTAGATCTGGCGGATGGCCTCGTTGCCCCCGGCTGCGCCCTTCACGAGCGAGAGGTAGCCCTCGTAGTTGGCCACGACGTAGTCGACGTACGCCGTCACCGAGGCCAGCAGCCGTTCGATCGGGTCGCCGGTCACCGGGGGGGCGGTCTGGGCGATCAGGTCGTCGGCCGCGCGCCGTACGACGGCCTCGTGGAAGGCGTGCTTGTTGCCGAAGTAGTGGTAGAGCAGGCCCCGCGAGATGCCGGCCTCCTCGGCCAGCAGGTCGATCGACAGCTCGTCCAGGGAGCGGGTCGCGAGCAGCCGCACGCCCAGGTCGAGCAGCTGGGACCGCCGCTCGTCGGGGCTGAGCCGGTTCCTCGGGGCACGATTCCCCGGGGCACGGGTGCCGCTGCCCCGACCTGTGGTTGCCGTCACGCAGCCCATTCTATTGACACTTGTTCAATAACGCCAATACCGTCGGGGCATGAGCAACAACCAGCCCCTCCCCGCCACGGTGAAGCATCTCATCGTCGGCGCCGGCTTCGCCGGTCTCTGCGCCGCCATCAAGCTCCAGGAGGACGGTGAGACCGACTTCCTGGTGGTCGAGAAGGGCTCCGACGTCGGCGGCACCTGGCGCGACAACACCTACCCCGGTGCGGCCTGCGACGTGCCCAGCCAGCTCTACTCCTACTCGTTCGCGCCCAACCCCGACTGGTCGATGTCGTTCTCGCCCCAGCCCGAGATCCACGCCTACATGCGCAAGATCGCGGAGCGGTCGGGCACCCTCGACCGGTTCCGGTTCGACACCGCCCTCGAGCACGCCGCGTGGGACGCCGACGCCCAGCGCTGGGTCGTCGACACCTCGGCCGGCCGCGTCACCGCCGCCACGCTCGTCGTCGGCGCCGGCGGGCTCTCGGAGCCCAGGCTGCCGGACATCGACGGGATCGAGCGCTTCCAGGGGGAGCTCTTCCACTCGGCCCGCTGGAACCACGACGTCGACCTGACCGGCAAGCGCGTCGCCGTCATCGGCACCGGCGCCTCGGCGATCCAGATCGTCCCCGAGGTCCAGAAGGTCGCCGCCCACCTCGACGTCTACCAGCGCACCGCGCCGTACGTGCTGCCCCGCAACGACCGGAAGTACGGCACCCTCGAGAAGGCGGCGCTGCGCCGGGTGCCCGGCCTGCAGAAGGCCTACCGGACGGCCATCTACTGGGCCCGCGAGGGCTACGTCCCGGGCTTCACGCTCCAGCCGAAGCTCGCCTGGCCCGCCAAGAAGATGGCCCTGGGCAACCTCGCCAAGGCGGTCGAGGACCCGGAGCTGCGCCGGCGGCTCACCCCGACGTTCGAGATCGGCTGCAAGCGGATCCTGATCTCCAACACCTACTACCCGGCGCTGGCCTCCAGCAACGTCGACGTGGTGACCGACCGGATCGTGCGCGTCACCGAAACCGGCGTCGTGACCCAGGACGGCGTCGAGCGCCCGATCGACGTGTTGATCGTCGCCACCGGCTTCTTCACGACCGAGCTGCCCATCACCGAGCACCTCACCGGGCGGACCGGCCGCACCCTGGCCGAGACGTGGCAGGAGACGGGGATGGCGGCGTACAAGGGCACGACCATCCCGGAGTTCCCCAACCTGTTCATGCTGGTCGGCCCCAACACCGGGCTCGGCCACTCGAGCATGGTCTTCGTCATCGAGGCCCAGGTGCAGTACGTCCGCGAGGCGATCCGCGCCATGAACACCAACCGCTACGCCGCCGTCGAGCCGACACCCGAAGCGACGCAGGAGTGGAACGCCGACCTGCAGCGCCGGATGAAGCGCACGGTGTGGAGCACCGGTGGCTGCTCCAGCTGGTACCTCGACGACCACGGCCGCAACACCATCCTGTGGCCGCGCACGACGTTCGCGTTCCGTGGCCTGCTCTCGAGCTTCGACGCCGCGGCGTACGACGTGCAGGCACCCGTGATCGCAGACTCCCCGACCCGCGAGGAAGTGGCCAGATGAAGACGCTCGACGACCAGGTGGTCGTGATCACCGGCGCCGGCTCCGGCATCGGCCGTGCGCTCGCCCTCAACTGTGCGGGGCGGGGCTCGCTGCTGGCGCTGTCCGACGTGGACGAGGCCGGGCTGGCGCAGACCGTCGACCTGGTCAAGGGTGCGGGCGCCCGTGCGGTGCGCAGCGACCGGCTCGACGTCGCCGACCGCGACGAGTTCGCGGCGTACGCCACCGCCGTGATCGGGCAGTTCGGCCGCGCCAACGTGATCATCAACAACGCGGGCGTCGCGCTGGCCGGGGACTTCACCGAGCTGGAGTACCCCGACATCGACTGGATCATCGGCGTCAACTTCTGGGGTGTCGTGCACGGCACCAAGGAGTTCCTGCCGCACCTGATCGCGTCCGGCGACGGGCACGTCGTGAACCTGTCCTCGCTCTTCGGCCTGATCTCGATGCCCGGCCAGAGCCTGTACAACGCCTCGAAGTACGCCGTGCGCGGCCTGACCGAGGCGATCCGCGAGGAGATGCTGGTCGCGGGCCACCCCGTCGGCGTCACCTCGGTCCACCCCGGCGGCATCAAGACCGCGATCGCTCGCAACGCGCGGGTCGCCGCCAACGAGGACAAGGAAGCCACCGCCCGGTTCTTCGACCAGAAGCTGGCCAAGATGACGCCGGAGCGCGCCGCCGAGATCATCGTCAAGGGCATCCTCGGCAACAAGGCTCGGGTGCTCGTCGGCCTCGACGCCCACGCGCTGCACCACCTCGCCAAGCTCACCGGGTCGCGGTACCAGGACATCGTCGCCGCCGCGTCGAAGCGCGTCGTCCCGCCCAAGACCTCCGTCGTCTGACTGGTAGAAACGGGGCGTGACCTCCAACGCCAGTCCCAGGCCCGGTGAGCGCGTCCGGGTGGTGATGACCAAGTGGGGCGACCGGCCGCACTGGGAGTTCGACGGCATCCTGCTGGGTGCCGACGAGCACGGCGACTGGATCGGCTTCCCGGCCGGCACCCACATGTCGCGACCGGGCGCGACGTACGTCGCTCCGGTCGCCCAGGTCGGCCTGGTCCCGGCTCCCGGGGCGCCGGTCGACCGCGGCTGGCTGGCGACGTTCCACGCGCCGGGTGGCGTCGTGACCACGTACGTCGACATGACCACGCCCCCCGAGTGGGACGGGGCCGTCCTGCGCGCCGTCGACCTCGACCTCGATGTGGTCCGGCTGCCCGAGGGCGACGTGGGTGTCGACGACGAGGACGAGTTCGAGGCGCACCGGGTCCGGTACTCCTACCCGGAAGACGTGGTCGCGCTGGCCATCACGAGCTGCGAGCGGATCCTGACCGCGATCACCGAGGAGGACCGGCCGTTCGACGGCACGGCCGAGGCCTGGCTCGCGCGGGTCCCGCCACTTCCATCGGGCGGGTAGCCCGAGCCGGCTCGGGGTGTGGTTCGCTGGTTCGGTGCGGATCGACTTCCGGGCCTCGCCCGAGCCGACGCTCGGGGTCGAGTGGGAGTTCGCGCTGGTCGACCGGCAGTCCCGCGACCTGCGCAACGAGGCCGCGCACCTGTTCGCCCGCGCGAAGCCGCGGCTGCGGGACCCGGACCGGCTCCACCAGGAGCTCCTCCGCAACACCGTGGAGATCGTGACCGGTGTCTGCCAGACGGTCGGCGAGGCGATGGCGGAGCTGCGCCACACCCTCGAGATCGTCGTGCCCGCGGGCGACCAGCTCGGCCTCGACCTGTTCGGCGGCGGCACCCACCCGTTCGCGTCCTGGACCGAGCAGCAGCTCACCCCCGGACACCGCTACCAGGAGCTGATCAACCGCACCCAGTACTGGGGACGCCAGATGCTGATCTGGGGAGTCCACGTGCACGTCGGGCTGCCGTCGCAGGAGCGGGTGATGCCGGTGCTCTCCGCGCTGCTCAAGTACTTCCCGCACCTGCAGGCACTGTCCGCGTCGTCGCCGATCTGGGCGGGCGTGGACACCGGGTACGCGTCCAACCGGGCCCTGATGTTCCAGCAGCTGCCCACCGCGGGGCTGCCGTTCCAGTTCGAACGCTGGGAGGAGTTCGAGGCGTTCGCGTCCGACCTGCTGGTCACCGGGGTCATCGAGGAGCTCAACGAGATCCGCTGGGACGTCCGGCCGGCAGCCCGGCTGGGCACCCTCGAGAACCGGATCTGTGACGGCGTCTCCACGTTCGCCGACCTGTCCGCCCTCGTCGCCCTCATGCACTGCCTGGTCGTGGACCTCGACGGCCGGCTGGCGGCCGGCCGGACGCTCCCGACGATGCCGCCCTGGCACGTGCAGGAGAACAAGTGGCGCGCCGCCCGCTACGGACTCGACGCCATCGTGATCCTCGACGCCGATTCGAACGAGCGGCTGGTGACCGACGACCTCGCCGACCTGCTGGAACGACTGGCCCCGGTGGCCGAGCGACTCGGCTGCACCGAGGAGCTCGCCTCGGTCGCCGACATCCCGCGACGTGGGGCGTCGTACCAGCGACAGCGTGCCGTGGCCGACCGCACCGACGGCGACCTGGTCGCGGTGGTCGACTCGGTCGTGCGGGAGCTCCGGGACGGCCTCGGCTAGTAACCGCCCGCGGGCTCGGTCATCTCCAGGCGGACCCCGAGCAGCCGCACCGCGCGGTCCTTCTCGACCCGGTCGAGCAGCGACACCGCGGCATCGGCGAGCAGCTCCGGGTCGTTGGTGGGTGCGGGCAGCGTGAGGCTGCGGCTCACGGTGATGAACGGACGGAACCGGACCTTGATCCCGACCCGCGCCGCGGGGCGGCCCTCACGGTCGATGTCCTCGACCACGCGGCGGGTCAGCACCCGGACCGCCGCCGCGACGTCGGCCCAGTCCTCCAGGTCGGCCTGGAACGTCTCCTCCCGTCCGTGCGCGCGCGGCACCCAGGGCGAGGCATCGACAGGGCTGGAGTCCACGCCGCGACCGAGCCGGTGGAACCACGGGCCCATCGTGGGCCCGAGCTCCGCGGCGAGCACCCGCGCATCGGAGTCGGCGAGCTGGGTGACGGTGACGATCCCCAGCGCCGCCAGCTTCTTGGCCGTCTTGCTGCCGATCCCCCAGAGCGCCGTGGTGGGCCGGTCCCCCATCACCTCGACCCAGTTGTCCTCGGTCAGCTGCCAGACGCCGCGCGGCTTGCCGAAGTCGGTCGCGATCTTCGCGCGCAGCTTGTTGTCGCCGATGCCCACCGAGCAGTGCAGGCGCGTCGCCTCCAGGACCCGGACCCGGATCTCCTCGGCGAACGCGCGGGGATCGCCAAGCTCGCCGTGCCCCTCGCCCGCGGCGAGGAACGCCTCGTCCCAGCCGAGCACCTCCAGGACGACCGGCACCCCGCCCCAATCCAGCGAGCGCAGCGTCGCCATCACCGCGGCCGAGGCCTCGTCGTAGGCCTCGCGGTCCACCGGCAGGAAGACCGCCTCCGGGCACTTGCGCACCGCCGACCGCAGCGGCATCCCGGAGCCGATCCCGAACTCCCGGGCTTCGTACGACGCCGTCGACACGACCCCGCGCTCGGTCGGGTCGCCGCGACCACCCACCACGACGGGGCGGCCGGCGAGCTCGGGGCGGCGCAGCACCTCCACGGCGGCGATGAACTGGTCGAGGTCGACGTGCAGCACCCACCGGGGAGGAGGCGCCGCCGTGTTGGGCGCCGTCATCGCGGTGGGGGCGGAAGCGCCTGGGTGGACTCCACCTCGTTGAGCCCGGTCAGCAGCAGGAGGTCCACGATGACCGACCGGAGCTGCACGAGGACGACCTCGGCGGTCATCTCGTCCGCACGCTCCACGGTGCCGGACGCCTCCCCCAGCGCGACCAGCAGCGGCCGCGCCGCGGTCGCCATCCGGTCGGCGGCGAGCTCGTCGGCCACGACGTCCGCCGCCTCGGCCAGGTCGAGGGCCAGGCGCGAGTACGAGGGTGGGATCGGCCGCCGGCGATAGGCCGCGACGGCGGTCTGCCGGACCAGCACCCGGGTGCTGCGCAGGGCCCGGTCCAACGGGTCGACCAGGTCGACCATCCGCCGCAGGTTGTCGCGGTGCCGCACCCGGAACGGCGAGGAGGCGACCACCGACATGCCCTCGTCGGCGGCGTCCTGCAGCTCGCGGATCAGGTGATCGGTCGAGCGGGCGTCGGCCAGCAGATCGAGGCCGCGCTCGGCCTCGCCGTCCACCATCACCTCGCCGGCGGCCCGCAGCAGCTCCGCTATCTTGCGCATCACCACCGCCGCCTGCTCGCGTGGGCGCCGCAGCGGAGCGGCCGGCACCACGGTGGCGGCCACCAGCGCCACCGCCCCGCCCACGACCGCGTCGGTCCAGCGCGTCAGCGCTGCTCCCGGGTCGGCGACCAGGGTGGTGACGACGATCGACTGCACCGCGGCCTGGCTCACGAAGAGCTGGCCCCCGTCGAGCAGGAACGCGGCCGACATCGCCAGCCCGACGACGATCGCCAGCTGCCACCAGCCGGAGCCGAGCTGGGCGACCAGGAGGTCGGCCAGGAAGACACCGATGGCGACGCCGAGGGTCACCTCCACCACCCGCCGCAGCCGCTGCCCGTAGGAGGTGCCGAGGCTGATCACGGCCGCGATCGGAGCGAAGAACGGCGCCTGGTGATCGAGGAGGTCCGCGGCGATGAACCAGGCGACCCCCGCCGCGAGGGCGCACTGGACGATCTGCCAGCGCTTGAACTTCAAGCGCTCCACGCGTTCCCGGGCAGAAGTGCGACCGCGGGCCCAGATGCGGTCCAGCGACCCAGCCTCCATGAGCACGATCGTGCCAGAGGGGATGGTCAGCCCACGCCCGCCGCCGGGGGGTGCGTCAGGTCTGGTCAGGTCATCGCACCACCCGCCTTCGCGTCCCGGGCCCTCGGCGATTGCGCGTAGTTCAGGGCGCGCTTGAGCTCGCCGAGGTCGCGGTACCAGACCCGCACCTCGGTGCGACAACGGACCCGGGCGGCCTCGGTGTCGTACTCGCTGCACTCCGCGCGGGCCTCCGAATCCGTCGGCGGGGAGATCGACGACCCGTCGTAGTACTCGATGGTGAACCCGGTCCGCTTGTCGCCGGTGACCTCGACGATGGTGTCGTCGGGAGGTATGTAGCGACCCCGGTCCGGGGTGGCGAGCGCGAAGCCGGCGACGCCGAAACAGATGCCGATGGCGGCAATCAGCACCGCGACGACGTTCTTCATGAGCTGCCCCCAGCTGTCGGTGTGCCGGCGAGTGCCGGCGTACGAGTGACGCTAGGAGCCAACAAGGACGGCCGGCCGCGGCGCGAGCACCACCTGGGGACAACCTGACGAGCGGGCAGCCTGTGGACGCAACGTGGTCCCGCCCGGCCCGCGGGACCTTCGGCGTAACGCTGCCCTTGTGATGACCGTTACAAGGGGCAAGGATCGACGCCTCCGCCGCTCCCTCAATCGAAATGGGCTATCTGTGGTCTCTCCCGTCGATCCCACCTCGGTCGGCTTCCTGCTGGCCGAGAACCGCAGCATGCCCATGCATGTCGGTGGACTCCAGCTGTTCAAGAAGCCGGAGGGCGCGGGCCGTAACTACATCCGCGAGATGTACGAGGAGATGCGCGACGTCGCAGAGGTCGCGCCGTTGTTCCTCAAGCATCCGCACCGCTCGCTCGGCACGGCCGGACAGTACGTCTGGCAGCCCGACGACCAGTTCGACATCGAGCACCATGTGCGGCACAGCGCGTTGCCGAAGCCCGGCCGCGTCCGCGAGCTGCTCGAGCTGTGCTCCCGGCTGCACGGCACTCGCCTCGCCCGCGAGCGACCGCTGTGGGAGGCCCACATCATCGAGGGCCTGCGCGACGGACGGGTCGCGATGTACACCAAGATGCATCACTCGCTGGTGGACGGTGTCTCCGCGATGCGGCTCCTCCAGAGCGTCCTGAGCACCGACGTGAACAAGCGCGACATGCCGGCGCTGTGGGGCGCGCAACCGCCACGGGCCAGGCCCTCCCAGGAGATCGCGAACGTCGAGCGGGGCCTCTCCGACATCCCGGTGCAGGCTCTGCGGTCGGCGCTCGGCATCACCGCCGAGGCTGCCGGGATGCCGGCCGCCCTCATCAAGACCATCAGCAAGGGCATCAAGAACGAGACCTCGTCGCTGTCCCTGCACGCACCGCGCACCATCCTCAACCAGAGCATCACCGGGTCGCGCCGCTTCGCCGCCCAGAACTGGCCCATCGAACGGCTGCGTGCCATCGGCAAGGCGACCGGCACGACCCTCAACGACGTGGTGCTGGCCATGTGCAGCGGCGCGATGCGGACCTACCTGCTCGAGCTCGACGCACTCCCCGACACATCCCTGGTGGCGATGGTGCCCGTCGGCCTCAACGCCAAGCAGTCCCACACGGCCTCGGGCGAGGGCGGCAACGCTGTGGGCGCCGTCATGGTCCAGCTCGCCACCGACCTCCGGGACCCGGCCGAGCGTCTCGCCACGATCCACCGGTCGATGAGGGAAGGCAAGGAGGCCCTGTCGTCGATGACACCGGTGCAGATCCTCGCGATGAGCGCCCTGGGGCAGGCGCCGGCCATCCTCACGCCGATCCTGCGCCTGCAGGGGATCGTCCGACCGCCGTACAACCTGATCATCAGCAACGTCCCCGGCCCCCGGAGCGCGCACTACTGGAACGGCGCCCAGCTGGTCGGCACCTACCCGTTGTCGATCCCGATCAACGGGATGGCCCTCAACATCACCTGCACGTCGTACGACGGGCACATGGCGTTCGGTCTGACCGGCTGCCGCCGCACCGTCCCCCACCTGCAGCGGCTGCTGACCTACCTCGACGACGAGGTCGCGGCGCTCGAGAAGGCGGCGGGCGTCTAGCCGCGGAGGTACGCGCGGGTCAGGACCGCGTCGAACGCGCGGTCGGGCAGGATCCGCCGGCTTGCCATGGCCAGGCGCGCGCCGCGCCCCGTGGCGTACCGGGTCCGCGGGCGGTTCGCGCTCGCCGCCTTCACGATCGTCCTGGCGACGGTCCTGGGACCACTGGACATCACCCTGTTGTCGACCCGCTTGAGGGTCCTCGCAGCAACGCGGGCCTGCTTCTCGTAGGCCCCGCCCCTGCTGGTCTCGACCAGGCTGTCGCGCGAGATCTCGTTCCACTCGGTGAGGATCCCGGCCGGGCGGATGATGACGACGTCGATGCCGAACGGCGCCAGCTCCACCCGCAGGCTGTCGCTGAAGCCCTCCACCGCGAACTTGGTGGCGTGGTACCACGCACCGAACGGCTCGTAGATGACCGCGCCGACGGAGGAGATGTTGATGATCCGCCCTCGCTGGTTGAGCTTGTCGAAGCCCTCACGCATGTGGGGCGTGACCAGTTGGATGAGCCGAGCCAGGCCGAAGAGGTTGACCTCGAACTGGCGACGGGCCTCGTCGATCGCTACGTCCTCGACCGCGCCGTAGGAGCCGTACCCCGCGTTGTTGACCAGTACGTCGAGCCGGCCCTGCTCGGCGATGGTCCGCTCGATGCCACCGGTCATCGACGCGTCGTCGGTGACGTCCATGCCGAAGACGTGGATGCCCTGCTTCTCGAGGGCGGCCATCCGGTCGACGCGGCGGGCGACGGCGTACACCTCGAAGCCGGCCTTCTTGAGCAGCAGGGCGGTCTGCTCGCCGATGCCGCTGGATCCGCCGGTGACGAGTGCGACGCGGGGGCTCATGGAGGGCATCCTTGCTCAGTGCTCGCTCAGGCCGCCACCAACGGTGGCCGCGACGGCTCTCAGCCGGGCCCGCGTGATGTCGGCGACGGTGGAGAGGCCGGCGTTGCGTGAGTTCGACCCCTCGCGCGTCGGCTCCGCGGAGTTGACGCTGATGCAGCGTCGCGAACCACCGTCGGCGGCGTTCTGCAGGGCCACGGCGTGCCCCGTCGTACCGCTCCCGGCGAAGAAGTCGAGCACCAACGCGTCGGCGGGCATGGTGCCGAGGATCCGGCGGATCAGGCCGGTGGGCTTCGGGGACTCGAAGACGTGGCCGACGATCTCCTTGAGCTCCGCGACCGCGGTGTCGGTCGACCCGACCTCCTCGGCGAGCCAGATGGTGTTCAGCTTCTTGCGGCGGTCCTCGTGCAGCCAGTCCTTCTGGAAGACGTCGACCCGCTCGCCCATCCTGCCCTTGATGAGCCGGCAGACCAGATCGTCGGGGCGCCGGTCGATGAGCGGCCTGCTCCACCGCCACACGGCCGGGCGCCCGTCACCGAAGACCGGGCTGATCTCGTGGGCGCCCTCGAAGGGGATCGTGGCGACGCGGCCGGACTCCGGGTCGCCCCAGATCGTGAAGTGGAGCGTCCGGGCGGTGACCGGGTTGAACTTCTTGTTGGTGTTGCGCAGCGGGAGGTGGCGGTACCTCCGGCCGTCCGCGCCGGTCAGCGGGAAGTCGCCCTCGACGACGGTCTCGGTGCTGCTCGCGTCGAGGACGCTGAGCCTCGCGTCGCGGGCGTAGACCAGGAGGTACTCGTGGCTCGTCGCGAACCCCCTGCCGAGCTGGCGGCCCTTGGGGTTGAGGTTCACGACGACCTGGGCCAGGAAGTTCTGCTCGCCGAAGACGTCGTCCATCAGCAGCCGGAGGTGGGCGACCTCGTTGTCGTCGATGCTGACGAAGATCGCGGCGCTGTCCTTCATCTGCTCACGCGCGGCCTCCAGACGCGGCCGCATCATCGCGACCCAGGCCAGGTGGCGGGTCTTCTTGGCGTCGCCGTTGCGGAAGTCGTCGCGGTAGGCGAAGTCGTTGCCGGTGTTGTACGGCGGGTCGATGTACACGAGGTCGACCGGGCCGTACGTCGCCGCCAGTCCCGGGAGCATGTCGAGGTTGTCGCCCTCGATGAACGTGTTCCACTCCTGCACGCCCGAACCCTAATGCGGGATCTCGTCCGCCTCGCGCACCCGGACCCGCGGACGCCGAGCCAGGCTGAGCGCAGTTTGACGCGGAAATCATGGTTTCGGGCGCTCGAACCATGATTTCTGCGTCACGCGCTCCGTGGGCAGTGGCGGGCAGCCCTCAGCGGTAGCCGACCAGGATCGGGCTGGCGGTCACCACCCGCAGGTCCACCGGGGCACCCGGGATCGTGACCGTGCCGTCCACGTCGCGCCAAGGTCCGCCGTCGACGCTGAACTGGGCTGCGTACGTCGTGTCGACGCGCGGGCCGACGTGTCCCGCCCGAAGGTAGCCGTGGGTGATCTCGAGGT
This sequence comes from Nocardioides sp., assembly GCA_025965335.1. GTDB lineage: Bacteria > Actinomycetota > Actinomycetes > Propionibacteriales > Nocardioidaceae > Nocardioides. The sequence continues at coordinate 15,977 of JAOPXC010000080.1, forward strand.
CGGGGAACGGCGACCCGGCGCTCGTGCTCGCCAGCGACTCACCGTCCCCGAACTCCCACCCGAACCGGCTCGGCCAGATCCGCAGGTCGACCCGCTTGCCGAGCAGCGTCACCGTCCGGGTGAACGGCCCAGACTCGGTGTAGAAGTTCGTCGCGAAGTTGACCAGGGTCTTGCCGCCCGGAGGCTGCACGATCAGCACGGACGGTGGGAGCGGGAGATTGCGGAACGCTGTCGCGATCAGACCAGGCGTCAGTGTCGGCGCGATGGCGCCGGGTGGGAGGTCGCAGAAGGTGGCGGGCTCTTGACCCACGGCGAGTGCCGTCCGAACGCACATGGCGTCCCAATTCGAATCGCGGGGCGGACCTGGAGTCGATGCGATCGAAACATCGCCAGCGCTCTCATCTCCGCTGCATCGGTATTCGAAGTGAACTCGGATCATGCCCTGAACCGTGTCGACAATTCGGACCCATTCGCAGCCGGCAATCGACGGGCTCGCATTGACGACAACTGACGCGGCCGACAAGAGCAGCGCGACCAAGACCACCCGGACTCTCATGAGAGGAACCCGATGAACGAGATTCGCCACTCCGAACCCTGTGAGTCCAGCCTGAAGACCATGAGCCGGTGATCCACGTCGTACTCCACCGGTTCTGCTCCAACTTTGACGATCGTGCTCCCACCAGCGATTCGCACCGCGGCATCAACGTTCAATGGACGCTTGGCGGCGTCACGCACCTTGGCACGGATCAGAGTCCAACCGTGGGTCGTGAAACTGCCTCCGTCGGCGAACACCTGCTCGATCGGTTCGCTGAAGTCAGCGCATCCTCGGCAGTTAGATGCCGCGAGGTCCTTCATCGCTGTCGTATCGCCGGTGCGCAGAGCTTCGTTCTGAGCCCTGACCCACGCCTCGACAGTCTCAATCGCGGTAAGGGAATGTCCCGTCGCCGACTGAGTCGGAGCCGACGTGGACTGCGTCGGGGCCGACGTGGACGGAGTCGAGGCAACGGACTCCGAGGGCGCCATCCGGGGCTCGGGGTCGCTGCCGGAGCAGCCGGGGGCGGACGCCAAGAGGCCCCCCGTGACCAGCACGAGGCAACACCGCGACGCCGACGTCCGCAATCCCAACACCACAAGGCCCTCCCGAGACCCCGGCGCCAGACCAGCGGCGCCGATTCGAAAGTACCTCGGATGCTCCCGGGAAGGACCCCCGCTAACCACACTTGTGGATGCCCGATTCCGGGGACGCGCCGGTCATCGACCACGCATCATTGCCCCCGTGACCTTCTCGGAGCGCCGGGCCCAGCGCCGCTGGGCACGCGAGATGCACCGGCGGCTCGAGGAGCTCGACCGACTCGATCGCGAGCTCGACCCGGGCGAGCCCACGACGCACACGCCCGGGCGCCGGAACCCCGGGCGGAGCGGGACTCGGACCCGGAGACGGAGCGACCGCCCCTACCTCGGCGGACCGCTCCTCCCCAGCCTGGTCATCGCCCTGGTGCTCTCGACGTTCATCATGCTCCGCGACCCGGGCCCCCGCGGCTACCAGCTCCGCCACCTCCTGGGGCTCGACCACCGGGTGAGCGAGCCCGTCGACCCAGCCTCCGAGGGCGGCCAGTTCGCGTTCTCCCTGACCCAGCCGGGCACCCGCAAGCCCGTGGGCTGGAACCCCTGCGAGCCGATCCCCTACGTCGTGAACCCCGACAGCGCCCCCACCGACTGGAAGGCGCTCATCGAGGCCAGCACCGCCGACCTCGAGACGGCGACCGGCCTGAAGTTCGCGTACGGCGGGACCACCAGCGACCGCGGCTTCCAGGACCGGACCGGGATGTTCGGCAAGCGCGAGCCCGTGCTCATCGGCTGGGCCACCGAGGACGAGGTCCCCGAGCTCGCCGGTGACGTCGCCGGCCTGGGCGGGAGCGCCGCGGTCGAGTCACGCCCCGGGCACCTGTCCTACGTGACCGGCATGGTCGCGCTCGACAGTGGCCTCTTCGCGGAGCTCGACGCTGCCGGCGACACCACGCCGATGCGGGCGATCCTCGACCACGAGCTCGGCCACGTCGTCGGCCTCGCCCATGTCGGCGACAGGAACGAGCTGATGTACGACGGCAGGCTCGCCCGCAGCACCTTCGGACCCGGCGACCTCCAGGGCCTCTCGCGGGTCGGCGAGATCCAGTGTTACTAGGCACGAGAGGGTCCCCAACGTGACCTCCGGACCCTCACGGAGTTAACGAGGACGTAGCCAACGGATACCTGAGGTACCCATGAAGTCGCGTCTCGCCCTGCTCGCCGGCACCGCCCTCGCTGCCGCCACGCTGACCGCCGTACCCACCTCCGCGCCAGCCCAGGGCGCGGGCTCGAGCGCGCCCGGGCCGACCGTCACCAACGGCTGCCTGAAGAGCGTCCCCGAGCCGGGCGGGTCCGCCAGGGTCGCGATCTGCTACTCGATCTTCGAGCCGGACGGCGCCGGCCCGGCGCACCGGGTGCCGATGATCATGCACAGCCACGGCTGGGGTGGCTCGCGCACCACGACGGCGGCCGACTTCAAGCACTTCCTCGACGCCGGGTACGGCGTCATCTCCTTCGACCAGCGCGGCTGGGGCGAGAGCGGCGGCCACGCCCACGTGGAGAGCCCCGGCCTCGAGGGCCGCGACGTCCGCAAGCTGGTCACGCTGGTCAGCGGGCTCCCCTGGGTCCAGCAGGACGGCCCCGGCGACCCGCGGCTCGGCGCGATCGGCGGCAGCTACGGCGGCGGCTACCAGTTCCTCGGCGCCTTCGAGGAGCTGCGCACCAAGGGCAAGCCCGTCTTCGACGCCATGGCTCCCCAGATCACCTGGAACGACCTGAGCGAGAGCATCGCCCCGGAGGACGTCGTGAGAACCGAGTGGGCCCTCGCGCTCGGCGCCGCGTCGGTGCCCTCCGACGCGCTCCCGCCGCGCGTGTACGTCGCGCTCGTCGAGGGAGCGGCCACCGGCACCTGGCCCGACGGCAGCATCCCGGGCCTCGAGAACATGGAGACGTTCTTCAGGAAAAACGGCCCGCAGTGGCACACCGACCACCACCGCAGGCTCGACATCCCGATGCTCTTCGGACAGGGCACCACCGACTCCTTGTTCCCGCTCGAGCAGGCGCTGCAGAACTGGAAGTCCGCGATCACCGCGAACGCCCGCAAGCAGAGCATCTTCGTCGCCTACAACGGCGGCCACGTGCTGCCCGCGCTCCTGCCGCAGGGGGTGAACGTCACGTCCGACCCGTGCAGCAAGAAGCTGGCCGGGGGCGACTTCGAGCGGCTGTCCATCAAGTTCTTCGACGCGCGGCTCAAGGGTGAGCGCACTGGCCTGCGGGGTTGGGGCAAGTACCACCTGGCCACGCCCACCGACACCTGCACCACGGTCGCCTCGGTCGCCGCGAACAAGAACTTCGCGCTCGGCACGGTCGCCACGACCGAGACGGTCGGCGCGCCGATCCCGTTCGAGATCGCGAAGGGTCCGATCCGCCTCGCGGGCACGCCGTACCTCACCGGTGCGGTCACCACGCTCGGCGTCAACAACCGGGCGTTCTTCGGCCTCGCGGTCGGCACCTCACCCGCCGACGCCCACCTGATCCAGAACAACGTGCTGCCGATCAACGAGGTCCTGCCGGTCACCGGCGCGGCCCGCCGGATCGCGTTGCCGTCGATGGCGGTCAACGTCCCGAGGGGCCAGTCGCTCTACCTGCTCGCCTCTGCCTTCAGCGACACCTTCGTGGGCATGGGCAGCCGGACGCCGGGCGCCGTACTGATCGAGGACACGGTGGCGCACCTGCCGGTTGTGCGCCGCTGATGCGCTTAACGTTGAACGAGTGCGAGCCCGGGCGTCACTGACAGCGGCGGTGCTCGCCTGCGCTCTTGCCGGTACGACGACCGCGGCCCTCGGGGGCACGTCCACGGCACCGACGGGGACCCCGTCTCCGAGCGACCGGCACCGCCCGGGCCAGACCTCCGACGGTGTGCCCGGCGAGATCGCCCTGCAGGTGCCGGCGTTCCTGCGCGGCCCGACGGTGCGCAGCCGGGCGACTTCCTGGCAGGTCTCCCCCGGCGTACGGCTCAGCCGCTGGAGCGAGACCGACGCCCGCGGTCCGAACCGGTTCTACCTGCTGACCATCAAACCGAGCACGCCCGGCGTGCGCCTCGACTACGCAAGCGCCGGCTCCGTGCGTACGACGGCACCGGTCCGCGACATCCTCGCCAGGGACGGCGCGGTGGCCGGCGTCAACGGCGACTTCTACGACATCGGCGACACCGGAGCCCCACTCGGCCTGGGCCGGGACCGGGACCGCGGCCTGATCCACGGACGCAACGGCGGCTGGAACTCCGCCTTCTTCCTCGACCGCCACGGCCACCCGGACATCGGGACCCTGCCGATGCTGGCCAGCTACCAGCAGCACCCGCGGTTCAGGATCACCAACGTCAACTCCCCGTTCGTGAAGCCCGGCGGGATCGGGATCTACACCTCGGCCTGGGGCCGGACCGACGGCTACCGCGTCACCGACGGCCAGAAGCGCAACCTGCGGATCCTCACGGTGCGCGACGGCCGGGTGGTCGCCTCCAAGACCACGATCTCGAAGGACCAGAAGATCAACGGAATGCTCCTGATCGGCCGGGGTCGCGGCGCGCGCGACCTCGCCAAGGTGAAGGTGGGCACCAGGGCGAACCTCGGCTGGTCCCTCGAGGGTCGTCCGAGGATGGCGATCTCCGGCAACAAGATCCTGGTCCGCAACGGCGTGATCGAGGTCGTCGACGACCGCGAGATGCACCCGCGCACGGCCATCGGCATCGACAGGGACACCGGTGAGGTGCTCCTGCTCGCGGTCGACGGACGGCAGCCCGACAGCCGCGGCTACACGATGGTCGAGCTGGCCAACCAGATGATCGACCTCGGGGCCGACGAGGCGCTGAACCTCGACGGCGGCGGGTCGACCACGATGGTGGCCAAACGACCCGACGGCGTCGTCGGCGTCGTCAACCGTCCGTCCGACGGATTCCAGCGCTCGGTCGCCAATGCGCTCGAGGTCACCTACAAGCGGCCGAAGTAGAGCCAGCTCGCCATTCGGCTCTGCGACCCCAGCCGTCAGACCAGGCCGGCGTCGACCAGCACCAGCGCCACGGACGTGACGGGCGCGAAGCACTCCTGCATCGGGCTGGCGACCTTGTCCGGCACGATCGCCAGACCGTCGCCCAGGTCGGAGACCGTGACGCCGGGGGGTACGTCGCAGCCGATCGCGATGACCGCGCCCACCAGCACCTGACCCCCGGGGACCTCGGTGGCCCTGACCTTGGCGGCGACCTGGTTGCCCAGCAGGGGTTTCTCGAACTGCCGGGTGAACCTGGCCACGGCTGCGGCGTCGGGGAGCGGCACCGCGCGGGTCGACACCGTCCCGCCGGCCGCGGTCTGGGACAGGATCGCGACCTCGGTCGGCTCCGCCGGGGGATCGCTGGGGGCCGCCGTCGTCGAAGGGTTGTCGACGGCGTCGGGCGATGCGTCGCTGCAGGCGCCCACGCCCGCCACGAGGACAAGCAGGACGAGCAGGGTTCCGAGAAGTCGCCGCATAGGAATCGGACGCTACCCCGCGGCACGGGGTTCCGACAGGCCACGAAGGTCGCCGCCCGACGTGGGTGACAGGCTGCCCCCGTGCCCCGATTCACCCGAGCCGAGCTCGAGTCCTTCCGCGACCACGAGGTGCCCGACCTGCTGCCGTCGGACGACGGGCCCGCTCTGCGGTTGCTGTTCGTGGGCATCAACCCGGGCCTCTGGACGGCAGCCACGCAGACCCACTTCGCCCACCCGGGCAACCGCTTCTACCCCGCGCTGCTGCGCGCCGGGATCCTCGAGCGGCCGGTCGACCCGGCGGCCGGCATGACCGACGAGGAGCGCGACTACGTGCGTTCGCGCGGCATCGGCATCACCAACATCTCGCGCCGCGCGACCGCGAAGGCGTCCGAGCTGGGCAACGAGGAGCTGCGGGCCGGCGGGCAGCGGCTGGCCGAGCTGGTCCGTCGTACCGCGCCCGTCGTGGTCGCGGTGGCCGGCGTGACGGCGTACCGCGTCGCGTTCGCGCAGCCGAAGGCCACCCTCGGCCCCCAGCCGGAGCCTCTCGAAGGTGCCCGGCTCTGGGTGGTGCCGAACCCCAGCGGCCTCAACGCGCACGAGACCGTCGACACGCTGGCCGAGGCGTACGCCGCGCCGGCCCGCGCCGCCGGCGTGATCCCACCCGGTGGTTGAGGAGGTTGCGCTGAGCAACCGTCTCGAAACCCCGCACGGCGCTTCCCCTCAACCACCAACGGTGGGTCAGGCGGGGAAGTGTTGGTCCTTGCCCAGGACCGTGAGGCCGTCCTCGACGAGGAACCCGCGGGCGCGGTCGGCGTCGGCGTCCACCCCGATCTCGGCGCCCGCGGGCACGATGACGTTCTTGTCCAGGATCGCCCGGCGTACGACGGCGCCGGGGCCGATCCGCACCCCGTTCAGCAGCACCGAGTCGGACACGATCGCGCCCGCACCCACGCCGACCGCGGGTGAGAGCACCGACCGGTTCACCCGGCCACCGCTCACCACCACCCCGGGCGACAGCACGGCCTCGTCGATCTGGGCGGGCGAGCCGTCGGCGCCCTGGACGACCTTGGCGGGCGGCTGCGGACCGTAGGAGGTGAAGATCGGCCACTCGAAGTTGTAGAGGTTGAAGACCGGCAACGGCGACACGACGTCCATGTGCGCCGCGTAGTAGGAGCCGAGCGTCCCGACATCGCGCCAGTAGCCGCGGTCGCGGTCCGTGGCACCCGGTACGACGTTGTCCTTGAAGTCGTAGACGCCGGCCTGGTTGCGGCGCACGAACGCCGGGACGATGTCGCCGCCCATGTCGTGCTTGGAGCTGATCTCCGTGGCGTCCCGGGTGACCGCCTCGACGAGGGCGTCCGCGTCGAAGACATAGTTGCCCATCGAGGCCAGAATCTCCTGCGGGCTGTCGGGCAGGCCGACCGGATCCTTCGGCTTCTCGAGGAACTCGCGGATCCGTGACGGGTCGTCGGGCCGGACGTCGATCACGCCGAACTGGTCGGCCATCCCGATCGGCTGGCGGATCGCGGCGACCGTGCACGCCACGCCGCTGTCGACGTGCTGGGCGACCATCTGGGAGAAGTCCATGCGGTACACGTGGTCGGCACCCACCACGACCACGATGTCGGGCCTCTCGTCGCGCAGCAGGTTGAGCGACTGGAAGATCGCGTCCGCGCTGCCGAGGTACCAGTGCTTGCCGACGCGCTGCTGGGCGGGGACCGGGGTCACGTAGTTGCCGAGCATCGTCGACATCCGCCAGGTCTGGGTGACGTGCCGGTCCAGGCTGTGCGACTTGTACTGCGTCAGCACGACGACCTGCAGGTAGCCCGAGTTCACGACGTTCGAGAGCGCGAAGTCGATCAGCCGGTAGATCCCCGCGAACGGCACCGCCGGCTTGGCCCGGTCGGCCGTGAGCGGCATCAGCCGTTTGCCCTCCCCGCCGGCGAGGACGATGGCCAGGACCCGCTTCCGCGTCGTTGCGCTCATGGCGCCACGCTAGGGCACGCAGACTCCGCCGGGTACGCACGAACGGCACCGGAACTTCGGAGTAGTTTCGGGTCCGTGCGAGTCGACGTGTTGACCAAGGAGTACCCACCCGAGATCTACGGCGGCGCCG